>JBDTRF010000120.1:0-10583 GCA_039931815.1 Gemmatimonadota bacterium | reverse complement strand
CGGTGCGTCGACAGGCGGCTCAACGCGCCTGCAGTGAAGCGGGGCGGTTGGCGGGGGCGCAACAGGCGCGCGAAATGTTCAATCAGTGCCGGCAGGTCTTCCAGTCGTTCCCGCAGTGGAGGAATCCGGATCGGAAAGACGTTGATGCGGAAGAAGAGGTCTTCCCGAAATGTGCCGCCCGCCACGGCCTGTTCCAGATCGCGATTGGTCGCCGCCACCAGACGGACGTTGACCCGTGTCGTCTTTTCCGCTCCCAGCCGCTGCAACTCACCAGTCTCCAGCGTCCGCAGAAGCTTGGCTTGCGCTTCCAGGCTCAGGTCACCGATTTCGTCGAGAAACAGGGTGCCCCCGCTCGCCAGCTCGAACCGGCCGATGCGTCGGTCGGTGGCGCCAGTGAACGCACCGCGCTCATGCCCGAACATCTCCGACTCGACAAGGTCGCGGGGAATGGCGGCGCAGTTGACGGTGATGAAGGCCCGGTTGGACCGGTTGCTTCCCTGATGAATCGCGGCGGCAACCAGTTCTTTGCCGGTCCCCGACTCACCGGTAATGAGCACCCGGGCTTCGGTTGGGGCGACCTGGGCGATCTGCTCCCGCACCGCGGCGAGCCCGGCGCTTTTGCCGATCAACTGACCGTGGGGCGCCATCGCGGCTTTCAGGGCCCGGTTCTCCGCCCGCGTGTGCTGCAATTCGAGCGCGGACCGGAGCGTCACCAGGACTGATTCCGGGCTGAGGGGTTTCTCCAGGAATTGAAAGGCGCCGAGCTGGGTCGCCCGCACGGCGTCCGACAGCTGGGCCTTGCCGCTCATCATGATGACGGCGGAATCATTCCCGCGTTCCCGGAGCGCTGCGAGCGTTTCCAGGCCGGTTGGCCCCGGCGGCATCAGCAGGTCGAGAAAAACTGCGTCAGGTTCCTGCTGCTGCACCGCGAGGAGCGCGGCGTTCCCGCCGGCGGCTTCTTCTGTGTCATAGCCCTCTGCCCGCAGGAGCGCCGCCAGCATCCGGCGGATGTTCGCCTCATCGTCGACGATCAGCACTCTCGGGCTCATGCTGGATTTCCTCCAGCAGGTTGCGCCGGGAGGACGAATGGCAGCCAGAGCCGGAAGGTGGCGCCGCCTTCAGGAGTATCCGATACGCCGATTCGACCGCCATGGGCCTCGATGGTCTGGAGCACGAGTGTCAGGCCGAGGCCGGTGCCGTCCTGCTTGGTGGTGAAGTAAGGCTCAAAGAGATGGGACTTCTCTTCCGCTGGAATCCCCCCCCCGTGGTCGGCCACGGACACCATGACCCCTTCACCCGCCTCCTCCGAGCCCAGTTCGAGAAAGCCCTCTCCGTTCATGGCTTCAACCGCGTTGCGAAGGACATTGCCCAACGCCCGCCGGAGTGGGTCGTAATGACCGATGACGGTATGCCTTCCCGGAAGAATTGACAGGCGAGCGGTGATCCCCGGGGGAAGCGATGTCCGGGTGAGCTCCTCCAGCAACTCGGCCATGTCTACCTCGGATGGTGGACCTTCCGGCAATCGACCGAACTCGGTGAACTCGCGGGCCAGTTGCTCCAGGCGGGCCGATTCCGTCTCAATGACTTCGAGGGACTCCTGTTGTTCCGGACGGCCGCTTCGCCGCAGTTGGGAAACCGCGAAACGAATCGGAGTGAGCGGGTTCTTCATCTCGTGGGCGACCCGGCGTGCCACTTCACGAAAAGCCCGGAGTCGCTCCGCCTCCAGCTCGCGCGCACGTCCCTGTTCCAGGTTTGTCGCCATCTCGCGAAGGGCCGTTCTGAGCGCGGTGAATTCCGGAGCGCCGCGTTGAGGTCGATCGGAGGGCAACGGCTCATGGCGGCGGATATTCCCGGTCCAGCCAATCAGTTCTTCCATAGGCCGGCTCATCTGTCGGGAAAGGTGACCGCCGAGTCGGACCGAGGCGTAAATCAGGAGGGCACCGAAGGCGAGCAGAACCAGGGTCAATGCCCCGGAGTAGATCCTGCTATATGTGCTCGCCTGCTGCACTCGACTGAGCGCCTCATTCAATTCGTTCACATGGCGTCGAAGCGCGGCTCGTTCGGCCTTTCTGAGCCGGGTGGTATCGAGCGTCTCAACCAGGACTCGACCTGATTCGCCGACCCGCTCAATCGCGCCCCGGCCCGCGGCCGTCGGATTGTTGGTACGCAACGTCACCGCCCAGCCGATGAGGGCCGCGGCGGTCGGAACCGTCCCGAGAACAACCAGGACAAAGAGGATGCGCTGACGGAAGGAGAGCGCCATATCCCTAATACTACTGCGAGGCGGTCTGGGAAGGACCCGCCCACGATGCCTTCGAGGCGGGTCGCATCGAGATCCACCGACCGAACCTCCACCCGGCCCACGATCCGAGAAGCCCGATGATCCATTCGGAGAATACTCCAGGCGCCAGGTCAAAGGTGGTTGGCGCAACCCGGAGTCCGAGGACCAGAAGGATGGCGATGCCGACTCCCGCCGCGAGTGGGTGCAGCAGGCGAGATCGTCCGGCCCAGTATCCTATCGGGAAGAGAAGGCCGGCGATCCAGGTCATCGAGAGCCAGGCCATCTCCTTCCCAAAGGCATGCTCGAACGGAAGCAGAAAACTCCAGCCCCAGCTCGCGTGTTCACTGAGGTCCCGGCTGATGCTCCGGTCCTCCGCTTGAACCGACAGGCGATAAAATCCGTTGCCAAACTCCGCCTGGACCGTGAAGGGTTTTCCGGCCTCGCCCGGGAGCGCTCCTTCGAGCTTGATCGCGGTTCCGCGCAGCTTCAAGCCGTCGGACCGGGTGCGAATCCGAAACATGACATCGCGCCCGTTCTGTCCGACAATCAGGATCTGTCGCTGGTGATCGTCGAAGATGCTGAAGATCGGCGCGACGCCAGGAGTCGGCTCGCCGGTTGCTCCCATGATCCGAATGGTTCCGTGCGGGGCCAGCAGTGCCTCCCGCACGAGGTTGCTCGCATCGAGGCGATATCCCGGGAGGACGCGATCGTTCAGGGTGACGCTGGTGACGGTGCCCGTGAACCTCTCAAACTGTGCCAGCTCAGGCGCCCATTGGCCAAAGTACTCGCTCCTGGGAAGGGCTCGCTCCAGTGCCCAGCCGGTGAATCCCTGGATTCCAACCCAGCATGCCGCCCCAGTCAGTGCGAGTGCCAGGGAGACGCGGGGCCGTGGGAGTAACACCCGGGGCCACCAGCCGGCGAGAAAAAGACCCAGGATCCCGCCGGTAGCATTCGTGAGGAGGTCACTCAGGCTTGCGTCACGGCCAGTGATGATTCGGAGCTGAAGCAACTCGACGGCGAACGTGGTTCCTGCGATGAGGAGAATCGCCCGCCATCGGGATATCCCGCACCACCCGAGTCCCACCCCCAGCGGGATGAAGAGAATGCAGTTGAGGATCACGTCCACCACGCCCAGGTCGCCACAGACCAGGCACCATATGCTGATGGTCGCGTTGGTCTTCGCGGACTCCGGGGTCGGGTAGAGCGTCATGGCGGCAATGAAACCCCACCCCAGGATGGCGATGACCAGCCCAAGTTTTTTGTGTGGGATCAACGCGACAGTCCTGAGCGGGGGCGGTTAGGCAAGGGGTGAGTGGAACCTTGGGGCAAAAGGAGGTCGAGCACGTTTCAAGGCCTCATGCGGCTCAGGTCGCATTATATTGATGCGTGGCATCTTAACTGCACAACGGGTCGCCGGAAATGGCGACTTTTCACCCCTGCACAGATCGGAAAGGCTATGCCCCGTATCGGTCGCGCGAGCGCTCGAGTCTGGCTTTCTATTGTACTTTCTGGTCTCCTGAGCCTCGTGTTCAATGCGCGGCCCGCCTCAGCCCAAAGCCTTGTCTCGGGCTCGCTAAGCGGAGAGGTCCGCGGCACCGATGACAGCTATGTCTCGGCCGCCGAGGTCACGATTGTCAACCGATCTACCGGGAACAGCTTCAGTACGTCAGCTGACCGGAGGGGTCGTTACAGTTTTGCTCTCCTGGTCCCGGGAGTGTACTCGGTGCTCGCGGAGCAGGTGGGATTTCAGCCGATTCGCCAGAATGGAGTGATCCTCCGGCCCGGTGAGGAGACGAAGGTTTCCTTGCGGCTTGAGCGGAGGCCTCCCCCGGTTGAGAATGTCGTCGAACTGCCGGAGTCTCCCCGATCCAGCCTGTCGCATGGACGAGTGGTCGGCCAGGAGATCCGGGCTGAGAACCTCCAGTTCTTTGACCAGAGGCAGGATGTCACCGGAATTTCCCGCGACCTTTCATCTGTCGCTGCCCCGGACGACGGCCGCGCCGGGTACGCGTTCTCCGCTGAAGGCCTCCCCCAGTCGTACAGTCGAATCTTTGTCGATGGGATTGAGGAAATATTTCTCCGTCATCCAGGTATCGGTGCCGAGCCTGCTACAACACCGGCGTTCTCCCGCAATTCGCTGTCAGAAGCCTCCGCGCTCGAAAACGCGTTCGATATTGAATGGCGGGGCACGTCTGGTTCCCTGTTGAGCGCGTTGTCGCGAGATGGTTCCGATCGAATGACCTTCAGTCCCTATCTGACCTACAGTGGGAGTGGCCTGGGAGGACGGAGCAATGACAATCCGGCCAGTCAGTCCACCAGCCAGCTCCAGGCCGGAGCGATCCTGAGTGGATCCCTGGTCAAGGACACGTCCCAGTACGTCCTGGGGTTCAATTACCAGTCGCTGGAACAGCCTACCGCAAATCCATGGGAAGGGGACTCCGCGTCCTTCTTTGGCAACCCGGTTTCACTCCGGGCGGCACTCCCGGGAATTGCGGCCGATAGCTTCAGCGCTGATATCGGCGCCTTCACCACCCCGACCGTTCGAACCTTCCGCGGTGGCAATGCTTTCGGTCGTCTCGATTGGCGGCTTTCCTCCTCCATGGCGCTCTTTGCCCGTTTCGGCTTTGCCAAGTGGAAAGAACAGAACGCGCAGCTGGGTGAATACCTGGTATCGGGTCTTGGAACCAGGCTTGAGGCGCGCGATATCTCCGGGGCGCTCGGAATCGCCTCGGCCTGGTCCCGTGCCGCGAACGAGTTCCGGTTTGGGGTGCATTTGTCCAAGCGAGACTGGATCAGCAGCCTCATACCGACGACCGACCTCGTTGCTGAAGGAGTGGGAATCGGCGTAGCCCCGGTGGGGGACGCCGGTTTCGACCAGCGTGGATTTGATCTGAACAACACCTTTCAGTACAACCTCAGTGATCACCAGATCAAGCTCGGCCTCGGCCTCGGCTTCGTGAAATGGAGCCAGGACTATGCCTTTGGTCGGAATGGAATATTCCAGTTCGGTGATCTCGATGGCTTTGCCAACGGCCAGGGGGATTTCTTCCAGGTCGTCGCGCCTTCCGGTCCGGACATCTCGACCCGGAACGTAGAAGTTTTTCTGCAGGACGTCTGGTCGGTGAGCGAGAGCTTTAGACTGGAGGGCGGACTGCGGTACGATGTTCAATCCCTCCCATCGGACAAGATTCAGACTGATACCTCGTGGGTGAATGCCTCCGGGCTCCAGTCCGATGCCAGTCCCCATGACGGGAACAATATTTCCCCTCGAATCGGGTTTGTCTGGGACGTTCGGAATCGCGGCACCTGGGTGCTTCGCGGCGGCGGCGGGCTTTACTACAGCCGGATGAACCTCGGGCTGTTCAGCGAGGCGGCTTTGTACGATGGCGGAGCGGTGGTCCGGAGAGGGCAGGGCACCTTCGACACCTGGCCGGTTGCCCCGGACAGCGTCGATGCCCCGGTTGTCGGGCCTCGGCTGACGTTGTTTGATGCCTCCTACCAGGATCCTCGAACGTCCAAGTGGAGCCTCGCACTGAGTCATGCCTTAGCGGGACGGGTCACAGTCGAAGTAACCGGGGTGTACCATCACACCGATTTCATTCCTCGGCGAACCGATCTCAATCGACTGGCGTCGTCGACCGGCCTTACCCAGGAAGGCCGACCGATTTACGGAACGCTCGTCAAGCAGGGCGGCCTGGTGTCGGCTGCTCCCGGATCCAACCGGCGATTCAGCGGATTCGACCTGGTGAGTGGCGTCGTTTCAAGTGGATTTTCTGATTACTACGGGGTCACCCTCGCCGTCGAGCGGCGGGCCGAGCGAGGTCTGGGACTTCGGGCGGCATATACCTATTCGCGCACCACCGACAACTGGGCCCTCGACCGCACCGGCGATCCCACGGATCAGCTATCGCCCTTTCCCGAAGACGGAACATCGTCCGAATGGCTGGATGGAAGGTCGGACCTGGACATCCCGCATCGGCTGGTCCTGTCCGCCGACTACCATTTTCCCGGTAAACTGGGAATGGAAATGGGAGTACGTTTCCGATATCGCTCAGGGCTCGCCTTTACGCCGGGCTTCCGGCCGGGAGTCGATCCCAACGGCGATGGATCCGGCCAGAACGACCCGGCGTTCGTGGACAATTCAATCGCTGGCGTTCCTGAGCTGGTCGACAAGAACAGCTGCCTTTCTGACCAGGTTGGACAGTTTGCCGAGCGAAACAGCTGCCGTCAAAAGGCGGCCAGGGCGCTGGATCTCCATCTCGCCATTCGGTTGCCGGTACAGCTCATGGGAAGCGATCTCCGCCTGATGCTCGATGGCTTCAATCTCGTTTCAACCGAATCTGGCCTGGTGGATCGGGCGCTGTTCCTGGTGGATCCCGCGCAGCCGCTCACGACCTCCGGGTCCAACGTGACCATTCCTCTCATTGCCAACCCGGGTTTTGGCGGGCTGCTTTCCCGTCGGGGAGAGCCGCGTCTTATTCGCCTCGGCCTCAAGGTGGATTACTGATGCATATCTCCGCTTCCTGGCCCCGTCTTGGCGGCCTCGCGCTCCTCGCCCTGCTTGGTTGCTCCAACGCCGGGGAGGACTTCGGATTCAATCCCAGTGGCAGTGGAACCGTGCTGGGATTTGTCTATCTCGATCGTGATGGGACTCTCGACATTACCCAGGGTGACACGGTGTTTGCGGGCGTCCGGGTGGGCCTGGTGGTCTCGGGCACGACCGACACGGTGAAAACGGCCCTGGTGGACGCAACGGGGAACGTGCGATTTACCGGTGTCCCGTTTGGGAATTATCAGTTTGTGGTGGACAGCACCACGGTGGGAGATTCGCTGGAAATCCAGGCGATAGATACGGCCGCTGTTCATCTTCGCGCCAACGGCGCGTCGCAAACGGTGGTTTCCCGTCTGGGCTTTCCGCTCACCACGATCGCGGCCGCACGCGGGCTGCCGATCGGCTCCCGGATATTCGTGGTCGGCACTGCGCTCGCACCACTGGATGTCTTTGGCGACACCACGGCCCACATCCAGGGAGGCGGAGTGGCCATTCGGCTTGCCAACGCACGGGATGGCGGATTCCCCTCTTCCGCCGGCGATAGCGTTCGGGTTTTGGGCACCGTGACTCTGCGGGCCGGTCAGCCGGTCCTCGATACCGCGATTGTGTATGCGTTTAATAACGGCCCCGCGGCTGTCCCGGTTGCCTTGACCACCTTACAGGCAAATACCGCGGACGGCGGCGCTCAGGATGCGGCCCTCGTCCAGATTACCAATGCCAATATTGATTCGACGAGTGTCGCCGTCCCGGGACAGGACTTCCACGCCTTCGTAAGCGACGGGACCGGGACGCTGGAGATTGTCCTGGATGGCGATCTGACTTTGCCGGTCGGTCAATTCCAGGTGGGCAAGAAGGTGACCGGTCGGGGTCTCCTGGTTCCCACGGGAACCGGGACCTGGGTTTTCAAGCCGCGGCTGGCGAGTGACGTTACCGTATCCTGAGGACCTCCGGGTTCGGCGACACTCGACCAATTACCATTCGGCAGCCCGGCACGTTATCGTTGCGGCAGGCGAAGTGGGCCATTTCATCGATAGGGAGAGCCTGATCTCATGACTGCTGCTTCCCAGCCAGAGCGCAGTACTTTGCTCGATCCCTTCGTTATCGTGGGACTCGCGGGGATTCTTTTCTTCGTCGTGGGCCTCACCGAAGTGATCGGTGAACTGTATCCCTGGGCTCTAGGTGCCCCGGAGTGGGAGTTCGGTACCTACAGCAGCATGATGGACAAACTGCCTCTCCTGACCATGGGCCTCGGGTTTATTACGGTTTTTGCGATAGCGCGTTCGCAGCGCGTCCTGGCCAAAGTCGTGGGAACGCTTTTTATCCTGTTCGCCCTGTTCATTTTCGCCGGTGCTTTCCTGTATGCGACCAACGTCCCGCAGGCGCTCCGGGTGAATCCCCGTTCGCCGACCCAAACCGGCATCAAGAAGGCGATTTCCAAGTCGGCCATCCAGACGACGGTTTACCCTATCGCGTTTTTGTGGGCCGGATTCTTCGCGCTGCGGCACAGCGCCAAGTCGCGTCGCCAGGTCGGGTAACCGGCTCAGGCCTTGGCGCGCTTCTCGTTGCCTGATAACGGGTTATGGTGCGGGGTTGCCACAACATCGGCGGGTGATGCAGGTCCACTGACTCATTTCTTACATGTATAAGTTCTATACTGGCAATATCTTACGCTGTCGAGTAATCCGTCAACCAATTGGCCCGGGATGTGCTATGACCCTATGTGAGGCCGCAGTACGAGATGAGGTGCCGCAGTGACCGCCCCGAGGATTCTGGTCCGGGAAGAAGCCAAATCCCGGTCTCGCGAGGCGGATCCGACGCCCGATCTGGGCTGGTATCTGCTGGGTGGTTTAGGGATAGTGTTCGCGCTCGTGGGAGGAATGGACATTCTCCTCGCCTGGTACCCGACGAATTTCGGCGACCTGGAATGGAAATTCGGCACCGTCACCACGACGCTCAACAGTTTTCCGCTCATTTCGCTGGGTCTCATCCTGTTGACCGTATCGGCACTGGCTCGAGGCAGGCGGCGGTTGATGGCGACAATGACGATCATACTGTTCCTGGTGGTCATCCTCTTACTGTTCTGCGCGGCGCTCTACCTGCCGCAGGTCCCGAAGGCGCTGGGCTCGGTTACGGATCTGACCGTTAAAATGGGACTCAAACGAGCGGTGGCGAAGACTGCAGTTCAATTGGTGATGTATCCGGTAGTGCTTGGCTGGATTGCCGTGAAAAGTTTGAAACAGTGGCGGACGCTTTAAGTTCGGTAACAAACACCCTGAGAGTGGAGTAGACTATGCGAAAGTTCGGAGCGGTTCTGACATTGATCGGTGGCTTGGCAGTTGCCAGCGCCAGCCCGGCAATGGCTGATGGGTTTCAGTCGTACCGCTTCTGCGGCGGCGACACCTTCCAGACCTGCGCGGCGGTTCAGATCACGGTCGTGGGCACAAACGTCACCATGCGGGTCTGGAATCTTTCCCAGAACCTGCCCGGTACGTACGGCCAGGGCGCCGGCAGCAACGGTGGCTCGGTGGTGAATGGCATCGGGTTCTTCAATGTCCCGGCCGGCGTTCAGGTCGTGACCAGCTCGCTCGGTGTTACGGGCCCGGTCCGTCCCGGCGATAACGGCGCGACTGCGGCGGCTGGCTGGAGCCTGAAGAACTTCGGCAGCGTGGCCTTCGCGGTGGATTACCGCGCGGCGACCAGCGGCAACGGCGGGATCGCCAGTGGCTGCGCCACGGCAGCACAGCTTCCCGGCACGCCGCCCAATTTCTACATGAATCCCTGTAACACCGCGTTCGGGAACACCGCGAACTGGGTGACCTTTAACTTCCAGATCACCGGTGGCGCCTGGGATCCTTCGCAGTCCGCCATCAGCTTCCGTGCCTTTGATGGCATCACTCAGGAACGTACTGAGTGCTGGACTGATACCAGCCCGGGTGGCCGTCCCGCGACCTGCGTGACCGTGACTCCGGAGCCCGTCACCATGACGCTCCTGGCTACTGGCCTGGCTGGTATGGGTGGAGCCGGCTTCTTCCGCCGCCGGAAGAACAAGAACCAGATTGTCTGAGACCGCCTAACTCTCTCTCGGGTGAGATCCCGGAGGCGAAAGCCTCCGGGATCTTTTTTTTCGCCAAGGCCCACAGTGAGGTGGAGTCACCCACCATGCCTCCCATCGACGGGGCCATGACGAATCCGTGCTTCAGATTGGGTTTTTTCCTCCCACCCGGTAACTTCCTGCCCATGATGGCTGCCCCATCCATATCCCCGGCATCGCTGTTGCTGATGCCCCAGGCATGACGAAACCCCCCGATCACATCTTCACTGTGGACGTAGAGGATTACTTCCAGGTGAATGCATTTGAAGGAACGGTCCTGCGAACGAACTGGGACGCGTATCCCCCCCGGGTTGAGCGAAATGTGGACCTGATACTGGCGCTCCTCGATCGGAAGGGGGCGCACGGGACTTTCTTCACCTTGGGATGGGTCGCGAAGAAGCACCCTTCAATTGTGAGAAAGATCGTTGGAGGCGGCCATGAGATTGCTTCCCACGGCTGGTGGCACCGGAAAGTCACCACCCTGACACCCGATGAGTTCCGGGCCGATGTCGGGTTCGTGCCTCAGGTCGGCTTTCGCGAAGGCTTCGGCGAGCTTGGCTACACCCTGCGCCCCCAGGGCTTTGTCCGCCGCCTCCGCTTCTACGAATTCAGCAGCTACGACGCCGACAGCGACAACCACCTGCTCTACAGCGAGCACT
>JBDTRF010000119.1:0-10603 GCA_039931815.1 Gemmatimonadota bacterium | reverse complement strand
AACAATGCGCTTTGAGCAGTCACCGGTGTCCGTGTTGCCCAGCGTACTGGTTCAGCAGTACTCCCACTCAACCAAGAAGGTCCCCGCCATTTCGACGGCTGAAGCCGCCACTCGGCCACGGGTCGCTCAAGCGACCACAAACATCGCTTCCCTAACAATGCGCTTTGAGCAGTCACCGGTGTCGTGTTGCTCAGCGTACTCCGTGAAACCTCCGTGAACTCCGCAGGGAGCTTGTCAACGTCCAGTCGAAGATAGGCCCTCGTGAACCAGGGCGGTCGTCGTCACGGTGAGAACAGGCCGTTCTCGACCCGTAGACCAACGGAACTAGGATGATCGGCGCCATATATCGCCAGATCCGCGGGGATTCCTTCTTCCGTTGAGCCCGCGCAACACTCATCCCTGAACCCATTGCAAATCAACCGTTTAGCCTAGTCGTCCGGAGTTGTAAAAAAGACCCCTTCCCGGCTAGATTTGGGCTTGGCATTTCCTGCCTTGGAACCAAGCCCAAACCTGGACCCTGAATGACCGGACCCGATACCCGCGAACGGATCCTTCCGCGCCTTATCGAGGAAGAGCTCCAGCAGTCTTTCATCAATTATTCGATGAGTGTCATCGTCTCCCGGGCGCTTCCCGATGTTCGGGATGGGCTCAAGCCGGTGCACCGTCGCATTCTGTATTCGATGAGCGAGCTGGGGCTGGTTCCCGGGCGACCGTTCAAGAAATCCGCCACCGTCGTCGGCGACGTGCTGGGCAAGTATCACCCGCACGGCGATAGCTCGGTCTACGATGCCCTTGTCCGAATGGTGCAGGACTTCTCGCTGCGCTATCCACTGGTCCATGGTCAGGGCAACTTCGGTTCAGTCGACGGCGATCCCGCAGCGGCCTATCGCTATACCGAAGCCAAGCTGACGCCGATCGCGATGGCGATGCTCGAGGATATCGACAAAAACACGGTCGATTTCCAGGCCAATTTCGATGACCGGCTGAAGGAGCCGACCGTTCTCCCGTCCAAGGTTCCCAACCTTCTGGTCAATGGCTCAAGCGGTATCGCGGTGGGTATGGCCACCAACATTCCCCCCCACAATCTCCGGGAAGTGACCAAGGCGGTACAACACCTGGTCGACAATCCCGAAGCAACCATCGCGGACCTTCGCAAGCACATCAATGGGCCCGATTTCCCGACCGGTGCGTACATCTACGGTCGCGCGGGGATCCAGGAAGCCTACGAGACCGGCCGTGGCCGAGTGGTCATGCGAGCCCGGGCGCAGATCGAAGAGCGTGAAGGCAAGGGCAAGTCGTCGATCGTGGTCACCGAGATCCCGTACCAGGTCAACAAGGAAAATCTCAAGAACCACATTATCGGGCTGGCGCTGGAGAAACGAATCGAAGGCATTTCGGACGTTCGGGACGAATCCGATCGCGATGGCATGCGATTGGTAATCGAGCTCAAGCGTGACTGCATTCCCAACGTGGTACTGAACCAGCTGTATAAGCACAGCGCGATGCAGTCCACCTTCGGCGTCATCATGCTCGCGCTGGACAACGGCGCGCCCAAAGTGATGAACCTGAAGGAGCTGCTGGAAAAGTTCATCGCCCACCGCCACACCATCATCGTCCGTCGCACCCAGTTCGATCTCGACCAGGCCCAGGCGCGGGAGCACATCCTCGAAGGTCTCAAGATCGCCGTCGACAATATCGACGAAGTGATCAAGATCATCCGCGGCTCCAAGGACACGGAAACGGCCGACGAGAAACTCCGCAAGCGGTTCAAGCTGTCGGAAAAGCAGACCGAGGCGATCCTCAACATGCGGCTCGCCCGGCTCACCGGTCTCGAAATCGACAAGCTGGAGGTCGAGCTCAAGGAAGTGCGCTCCACCATCAAGGACCTGAAGGCGATTCTCGCCTCCAGGGAAAAGCGGATGTTGATTCTGAAAGAGGAAATGGACGATGTCGCCAAGCGGTTCGGCGATGATCGGCGGACGGAAATCCTGGTGGACCAGGACGACTTCTCGGTCGAGGACCTGATCGCCGAAGAGGACATGGTGATCACCATTTCCCACGCCGGGTATATCAAGCGGATTCCGGTCACCACGTACCGCCGCCAGCGGAGGGGCGGTCGCGGCCTCACCGGCATGCAGACCAAGGAAGAGGATTGGGTCGAGCACCTCTTCATCGCCAGTACCCACGACTATCTCATGTTCTTCACCAATAAGGGCCAGGTCTATTGGCTCAAGGTGCATGAGATTCCCCAGGGTGGTCGAGCCGCCCGGGGGAAGCCCGTGGTCAACTGTATCGCGATCCGGCCGGACGAGCTGGTGTCCGCCACCGTGGCCGTGCGCGAGTTTGCCGAAGACAAGTGGCTCATGTTCGCCACTCGTTTAGGCACCGTGAAGAAGACGATTCTTTCGGCCTACGGCAACGTGCGATCCAACGGGATCAACGCCATCAATATCGACGAGGGCGATGAGCTGATCGATGTGCAGCTCACGGATCAGAGCAGCGATATCGTGCTTGCCACCAGTGACGGCATGAGCATCCGGTTTCATCAGAGCGATGTGCGCGAAATGGGGCGCGTTGCCACCGGCGTCAAGGGCGTCGAGCTTGAAAAAGGTGACCATGTCATTGGCATGGTCGTGGTCCGGCGCGATGCCACGCTGCTCGTAGTCAGTGAAAAGGGCTACGGGAAGCGCTCGGAGCTGGCGGATTATCGGGTCCAGCGACGCGGTGGCAAGGGCATCATCACGCTCAAGAAGACCGACAAGACCGGCAGTATCGTGGCCTTGATGGAGGTCCAGCCTGAAGACGAGCTGATGATGATTACTCGCGCCGGTGTCATCATCCGTTCACCCGTCGAGGGCATTCGCGTCATCGGGCGGAACACCCAGGGGGTCAAGGTGATGAACCTCGATGCGGGAGACCTGGTGGTGGATGTCGCTCGGGTGGTCAAGGAAGACGAGGCGGTGGTCGAGGGTAGCGGGGTAGAAGCGCCCGGCGCCGATGACGGCGAAGACGTGATCGAGGGTGAAGAAACAGAGTAGACGCTGTGGGTTGCTGCGCTCCGGATAACGAGATAGGTTGGCGGGGGAGGTGGTGATGGAGGAAACTGTGGCAGTCTCTATAGAAAGCATTCGCGCCGCCGCCGACCTGCTCGACGGTGTCATCGTGCGGACCCCGCTGCACCTGGCCCCGGCGCTTTCTGAGCGGCTGGGTGTCCAGGTGTTTCTCAAGTGCGAAAACCTCCAGCCGGTGGGCGCCTTCAAACTTCGCGGCGCCTATACGGCCATCGCTCGCCTGTCCCCCGATGTCCGGTCTCGAGGGGTCATCACCTACTCCAGCGGGAACCACGGACTCGCCGTCACCTACGCCGCCGATCTCCTCGGTATTCGCGCCGTCATCGTCATGCCGGAGACGGCGCCCCGGATCAAGGTTGAGGGGGTGAAGAAAAAGGGCGGCGAGGTGATATTCGCCGGCACCACCAGTTCCGACCGGAGGAAGCGGGCCGAAGAGATCGTGGCTCGAGAGGGATTGGTGATGATTCCCCCCTTCGAGCACGCGGATGTGATCGCGGGACAGGGGACCTGCGGCCTGGAAATCCTGGAGCAGTGCCCCGAGGTGCGGACCATCCTGGTGCCGGTCGGTGGCGGCGGATTGCTGGCCGGGATCGCGACCGCGGTCGGCGCGCTGAAACCATCGGTCCGTGTCATCGGCGTCGAACCGGTCGGCGCGGCCAAGCTGACCGCCGCCCTGGCCGCGGGACACCCGGTGACTCTCGACAGCACGAAGAGCCTTGCCGACGGCCTCATGCCGCTGGCGCTGGGGGATCTACCCTACGCCCAGATTCGCGGCATCGTGCGCGAGTCGGCGCTCGTGACTGACGAAGAGCTGGGGAAGGCGGTTCGATACCTGCACGAAAATGTCAAACTGCACACCGAACCCTCCGGCGCGGCGACGACGGCCGCGCTGATGGCGGGAAAGATCTCGCCCCTGGAGGGACCCATTGTCGCCGTGGTGAGCGGGGGAAACGTCGACCCCGATCTCTTCGGTCGGCTGGTGCACTGAATGAGTACGGCTCCCCGCATCATCGTAGCGGATGACGACCAGGCCTTGTCGCGGACCCTCTCCTGGATCCTCAAGGAGAATGGGTACGAAGTGACCACGGTCCCCAACGGGGAGAACCTGCTCGACCGGTTGCTGGCAGACCAATACGACCTCCTCCTGCTCGATATCATGATGCCCAAGGTGGATGGGCTCCAGCTGCTCGAGCGGGTCAAGAGCGATCCGCGGTTCAAGGACCTGCCGGTCCTCATGATCTCCTCCATGCCGCCTGAAGAAGCCACGGTTCGCTCCCTGGGACTCGGCGCCGCTGACTTCATCTCGAAGCCCTTCCGGGTTCGCGAGCTGCTGGCGCGGGTAAAAGCCCATCTCCGGGTGGGCCGCGAGTTGAACCAGGCGCGGGCCGAAGCGCGTTCACGCACCGAGATGGTGGAGATTCTGCAGGAAGTCACTGCCTCCCTCAAGGCCGACGAGATCTACCAGATCCTGGTGCGCCGCGTGGCGCGCGGGCTCAAGATCTCCAAGTGTTCCATCATCCTCGCCAAGTCGGGCGATGAATTTGGGACCGTGGTTGCCGCCTACGAAAACCCGATGCTCCGGAATCTCCAGGTGGAGCTTCGGAAGTACCCCGAAATTGTCCAGGCGCTGCAGGGCGGCGAGATGATCCTGGTGCAGGACGTCCTGACCGATCCCCTGTACGACTCGGCGCGAAGCGAATGGGGCGAGGACGGCACGTATGTCCCCACCCGGTCGGCGATCGCGCTTCCGTTCCTTCTGAGAAACGAGCCCACCGGCGTCTTTTTTCTTCGCACCACTGCCGACGATCCACCACTCAATCAGCAGGACGTGGCGTTCGCGGACCAGGTCACCAAGGCGGCGGTTGCCGCGTTGGAAAAGGCGTACGACCTGGAGAGCGCCGTGGCCGGCCAGGAGGAGTTCAAGCACCTGGCGGAGACCGATCCGCTCACCGACACCTACAATCGGCGGGCGCTGGTCGAGAAGCTGGCCGCGGAGCTTGATCGTACGACGCGGTATGGGACGGTGCTCACCTGCCTCATGCTCGATATCGACAACTTCAAGCAGATCAACGATACCTACGGCCACCTCATGGGCGACCGGGTGTTGCGACTGCTGGCCGGCATTCTCCGTCGCGAGCAACGATCCGTTGATGTCGTGGCCCGGTACGGTGGTGAAGAGTTTGTCGTGCTGCTGCCGGAGACGGGCTTGAGCGGAGCCCGCATTTTCGCCGAGCGAATTCTTCGCCGGGTAGCGGGGCACGACTTCGGCGAAGGAGGCCGGCCGGTTCGGGTCACCGTTTCCATCGGGATCGCGACCTATCCCGACGAGCGGGTCAACGACGGAGAAAGCCTGCTTCGGCTGGCCGATACCAACCTGTACAAGGCCAAGAACGACGGCCGGAATCGGTTCCGCGATTGAGCGCGCGACGCTGTCCCCGCTGTGGAGCGATGTACCAGGCTCCGGCCCGGTTCTGCCAGAACGATGGCTCGCCGCTGATTGACGTGCAGGCGCCGGCGGGCACGGCTACCCCGGTCAGCGGCTCGCGAACCGAGGTGCGGAAAGCGCCGGCTACACCGGCGCGCGGGGTTGATCGTGCGAGTACGCTGACCGGCCAGATACTCGATGGCCGTTACCAGGTCATCAAGAAGCTGGGCGAAGGCGGCATGTCCTATGTCTATCTCGCCCGGGAGACCGCGACCAACGACACCGTGGCCATCAAGGTGCTTTCGCCCAAGCTGAGCACCGAGAAGAGCTCCGTCGAGCGGCTTCGCCGTGAAGCGGGACTCGCCATGCGGCTGGAGCATCCCAACGTCTGCAAGATTCTTCGCCTGGGCGAAACCGAAGATGGCCTGATCTACCTGGTGATGCCGTATCTCCAGGGCGATCTCATGAGCGACTACGAGATCAAGAGCGGACCCTTTACGCTCGAGCAGGGCATGCCGCTCCTGATCCAGATGTGTCGCGGTCTCCATCACGCGCATGAACTGCACATCATTCACCGGGATCTCAAGCCGGAGAACGTCATGCTGGTCGGCGACCCGGACGTGCCTGGTGGCAGGAAAGCGGTCGTGATGGACTTCGGCCTGGCCAAGGAGCGCCGTGCTGAGCCGGAAGTCGCGAAACTCACCGCGACGGGAATCGTCCTGGGAACGCCCGAGTTCATGAGCCCGGAACAGATCCGGGGCAAACCGCTGGACGGCCGGAGCGATGTGTATGCGCTCGGCATTCTCGCTTTCGAGATGTTTACGGGTCAGCTCCCGTTCCAGGGCCGCTCAGCCCAGGAGATGATGATCGCCCGGTTACGGGGCAACGCGATGTTATTGCGCCAGGCCAAGCCGGATCTTCCGGCTAAACTGGAAAGCGTGATCGCCAAGGCGCTGGAGACTGAGCCCGAAAAGCGATGGGAGAGCATGTCAGCCTTCGCCGAGGCGCTCTCGGGCATTGGGGGCGGGACGATGTTCAATAAACTTTTCCGCCGCTAGACCGCGGGAAGAGTGAAAGGTGAAAGGGTCCTCTGGCTTCACCGGGAAACACTGAGCTCTGATTTTTTTATCCCTTTCTCCTTCACCGTTTTCCGCTGACGCATGAAACGCTACCCCGCCTTCGACCCCCCTGAATACGTGACCTGGTCTCCCGATCCGGGGCTGGTCAAAGCATTTCGTGACCGGTTAGCCGTCGACCCCGAGCGATCGACGGTGCTGGCGAAGCT
This sequence comes from Gemmatimonadota bacterium, assembly GCA_039931815.1. Taxonomy (GTDB): domain Bacteria; phylum Gemmatimonadota; class Gemmatimonadetes; order Gemmatimonadales; family GWC2-71-9; genus DASYPP01. The sequence goes on along the minus strand of JBDTRF010000119.1, from coordinate 3,822 downwards.
GGGACCCGATCAACACCTTCTGCTATACCGTCGATTGCTCCGCGCCAGAATCTTCGATATCGGACTCAAGCGCTGGGTCCGCCAGGGTGTTATCTCCAAGGCCTGGCTTGGTGCGGGGGAAGAAGCCTCGACCACCGGGCCTGTTTTTGCGCTCGACCCATCGCGTGACTTCGTGGCACCCATGATTCGAAATGCGTCCGCCTGTTGTGATATGGGAATGCCTCTCGCCGACATGTTCCGGGGTTACCTCGGGACGGCCAACTCTCCATCCGGTGGACGCGACGCAATTGTCGGATCTCTCTCCCGGCACGTCATTGCCCCCGTCTCTCCGGTCGGCACGATGGTTCCCATCTGCCTCGGCATCGCCATGTCGGCCCAGATCCGGAAGCAGCAGCTGGTCGCCATGACCTGGATTGGCGATGGCTCCGCCAAGGTCGGCGTGACCCATGAGGGGTTCAACTTCGCCGCGGTGCGGAAGGCACCCGTCATTTATATCCTGCAGAACAACCAGGTGGCCCTGGGCACCCGGCTGGGACAGCATCACCTCGCGGAGAACTTCGATGAGTGGCCCGGGGCCTACGGGATGGCGGGGGGAACCTTTGACGGCAACAACGTGCTCGACGCGTACGCGGCAACCAAAGTCGCGGTCGATCGCTGCCTGGCCGGTGAGGGACCAGTCCTCCTGATCGCGGAAACCTTCCGGATGGGCGGTCATGCGACGCACGACGAACGTGAAGCGAGGGAGACGTTCTCGCCAACGCTGTTCGCGGAATGGGGGAAGCGGGACCCCATCGGCCTCTACGAAGAGTATCTCAAGGAAGAGGGCGCGACACCGGAGATGCTGGCTGGAATCGAGGCCGAGGTAGAGGGGGAGGTTGAGGCGGCCGCTCTTGAGGCCCTGGCGGATAAGGGCAATGTCCCGATACCGGAGAGTGCGCTTGAGCGGGTCTATGCCAGCCTGGAGTAGTGCACCTGGCTCTGCGATCCTGGGTGATGCCCAACGCGAAAGAGCGACCATCGCGACTGCAGGAGAGCATGCTTATGGCTGCGGTGCCTCACTATGACGATACCTCCGGCATTAATATTCTTCCGCTTCATGTTGTAGTTTCCAGTTGCATGTATTCACAAAGTTGAGTCTCAACGCACGAAGCGATCAAGTCGCGTACGGAAGGTCACGGGGCATCGTACTCCGTCTGCTTCGGGAGATTTCGTGTTTCGCGGCAACCGGTGCTGAAGGCCAGCGTCAATCGAACAATGCACATCACCTCAGCGGAGTCGAACAACGATGAATTCACAACGAGACGGGGCGCGCGGGATCGCCTCCTACATCCTGATAGCGGTGATGGCAACGGTCGTCGGAGCCTCCGGCACCTGGTTCCTTCGCAGACCTCATTTGGCGACCGATGCCATCACCACGCACGGAGAGTGGGTGCATTTCAGGAGCGGGACGGATTCAGTTCGCGCCTACGTCGCCTATCCCGAAAGAAAAGACAAGGCGCCCGGCATCATCGTCATCCACGAGATTTTTGGGGCGACCGATTGGGAACCCACCGTTGCTGATCGTCTCGCGAAGAACGGATACGTCGCGATCATGCCCGACCTTCTCTCCTCGAAGTACGGGATGACACCGGCCACCACGGATTCTGGCCGAAAGCTGATTGCGACCCTTGAGCCGGATCGCATTACCGCAGATCTCAATGCCACGTACGCCTACTTGAATGGATTGCCCGCCGTCCAGAAGGACCACATTGGCACGATTGGATTCTGCTGGGGCGGTGGACAAAGCTTCCGGTACGCGACCAACAATCCGAACCTCAAGGCGGCTGTTGTCTGTTACGGGCCGCCACCTGATTCAACCAGCCTGGCTCGGGTCAATGCCAGCGTTTTGGGCGTCTACGGCGAGAACGACGAACGGATCGACGGGACCATCCCCGACGTCGATCGAATCATGAAGGTTCTGGGCAAGTCCTACTCCCATGATATGTATCCGGGAACCGGCCACGGTTTCCTCAAGCCCGGTCGGGTGGGAAGTGACGGGCCGGAAGTTGAGAAGGCCTGGACCCGAATCCTCGGCTTCTATCAGGCCAGCCTCAAGTAACTCGAAATAGCGGGCATTACGGATCCGATGATACACCATATCGTGCTCTTCAAAATCAAGGACGCGACCACCGCGGAGCAGGTGACCAGCGCTCGAGATGCCTTGTTGGCGATGAAGGTGGGTATTCCTGAGATCCGGGAAATCTATTTTGGTCCGAATCTGGGGCCCAGCGCCAGGGAATATGGCCACGTCCTGTTGGTCGTATGTGACGACATGGATGCGGTGCAGCGATATCTCGATCATCCGCTGCACCGAAGCACTGTCGACCAGTTCCTGGCGCCGATACGTGAGGCGAGGATGGCCGTTGATGTTGCCGTATAGCTTTCCGACTCCCCTGCCACTCTTTCCCTGATGTCCCGGCCCTCCTGATGCTGATACTGCTGCTCGCTCTCCAGGCGGGTGTCCTTGCTCCTGCCGACACCCCCAGGCCTGCCCATGACGCGGTCCATTACGATTTGCTTCTTACGATTCCAGCCGAAGGCAAGGTAATCTCCGGGCAGATGACGACCAGCTGGCACCTCCGGTCGGGCGATCCGATTCGAGTGGAGCTGGATTCCGTGCTCCAGGTTCGTGATGTCGAGATCAATGGCCGGGCAACTCGGAGGTGGGAACGGCGTGGCGACGTCATCACCATTCCGCAGACCGGCGCGAAGGGCGACTCTGCGACGACGTTGATTCGCTATCTCGGCACGCCGAGGGACGGATTGGTCATTCGAGATTCGCTGGGGGAGCGGACGGTCTTTGCAGACAACTGGCCCAACCGGGCCCACCGGTGGTTTCCGCTGCAGGATCACCCCAGTGACAAAGCCACGATCACGTTTCGCGTGGCCGTGCCTAACGGCTACCAGGTCATTGCGAATGGAGATCGGAGCGGCCCGCGTCCGGTGCAAACCGGGCTGCTCTGGATCTACGAAATACAGCGCCCGATTCCTCCAGCCACCATGGTCATCGGGGTGGCACATATGGCGCGCGCCGTCATGGGCAACGGAGGATGCGCAGTCCAGTGCGTGCCGGTCGAGGTGTGGACGTACAAACCCGATTCGGCCTGGGCAGTGAACGGACCATTCAAGCGCACTCCGCAAATTGTCGATTTCTTCGCCGGCCTGGTGGGTCAATTCCCCTATTCCCGTCTCACCCATGTTCAGTCCAGCACGATCTTCGGTGGAATGGAGAACTCGACGGCCATTTTTTACGATGAGAACGCCTATCGGAACCATACGCTATCGGAATCAACGGTCGCCCATGAGACTGCTCACCAGTGGTTTGGCGACGCGATCACCGAGCGGGAATGGTCTCACCTCTGGCTATCGGAAGGATTCGCGACCTATTTCGCGGCTCTCTGGGCCGAGCACGTGGGCGGGGACTCGGCGCTCACCGCAACGATGAAGAATGCCGCGGACGGCATTTTCAAGTCGAAGTCAACGGAACGACCGATTCTTGATACCGCCAGCAACCTCCTGCAGCTGCTCAACACCAACAACTATAACAAGGGCTCCTGGGTCCTCCATTCCCTCCGGGGGATGATCGGAGACACCGCGTTCTTCGCGGGCATCCGGAGCTACTATGCGAGGTATCGGGACAGCACGGTACTCAGCCTGGATTTCGAGCACGAAATGGAAGTCGCTTCGGGTCAGGATCTCGCCTGGTTCTTCAAACAATCGCTTGAGCAGCCTGGATTCCCCAGGCTGGAGATCAGTTCGACGTTCGATTCCAGTGCGCACCGG
>JBDTRF010000118.1:0-10729 GCA_039931815.1 Gemmatimonadota bacterium | reverse complement strand
TTGGTTCCCACGAAGACCACCGTCGGGGCCACCCCGCAACCGTTATACGTCACCTTCACATAGGCGCGGCCATTGGGCCCACCTACGCGCGCCCGCACTTCACCCGTGGTAAAGGGCCAGCCCTGGGCGGGATCGCAACTGGAATCGTAGGCCAATGCCGTCTGCGTCACGATGCCGAAGGTGAACTGCTCCCCATTCACGTTGTAGTGAAAGCTGCCATTGAAGCTCAAGTCGCCATCGGGGAGGGGCACGCCCATATCGAGATTCTGCCCCTGGGCCGGCGTAAAGCTGATGGACCAGTTGTTGGTCAGGACACCGGTCAGCGTCTGGCCATTATCCGAGGCATTCACCGTCGTCACCAGGTTTTCACTCAGGGTCGCCGAGGCGGGAGTGCCGAGCACGCTGTGGCTGCCATCGAGCTCGATGGAGGCGAAGTTGCCGCCGGTGCCGATCAGCTTGGCCAGGAAATCTGCAAAGGTGCCGGTGTAACCCACCGCGGTGGTCGAGGGGTCGATGATCTGAATGGTGCCGCTCACCTCGAAGCTCGCCGTGGAGCAGTCGGCTTTGACGAAGGTGATCGTCGCATTGTCGGGGACGCCGTCGCCATCAGTATCGGTGGCGTCATCGACGGCGGGACAGGGAGCGAGGAGCACGCGAGGAGCCGCGGGAATTCCCTTGACACCCATGGCGCGGGCGAGGAAAAATCCGCCGCCCACATCGCCGTTGGAGAGTCCTGACGCGCTGAAGGAAGCCGGCGCGCTCGAGATCTGGGCGGCTAGGGCGCCACCGGCCGACTGGGCCTGGGTATCGGTCAACTCGTTGTCATTGTTGTCGCTGCTGCAGCCGGCGAGGCCAAAGGCGAGGGCGGCGGAGAACAGGGCGGCTGCTTGCAAATTGCGCATTGGGGGACACTCCGAATGGGGAAATGCGTCGTTTCGACCCTCCGCCAGGGGAACAAAGCGACGGACGATCGGATTCTAAACTGTTGGGATATTGATACTTAGTGTTTCGGCCGAGCCCCGGAAGTCCGGGGAGTCCTGGGAGGGAGGTGCAATGGGTGTGCCTTCTGGCAGGCCAGCGCTTGTCTCTCGGATGGCGGCAGGCATGTTTACCCACCCACAGGCCGCCGGGATTTCCAGAACAGAAAGACCGGCACCCCAAGCGCGATGAGGCCCGCACCCTTGATCGCATTTCCAGGATTGCTCCAGATGGAACTGATGACAACATAGGCGGCGGCGAGCACAAAGAGGGCGGGCGTCACCGGGTACCCGATGGCGCTGAACCTGCCCCGTGGTGCAGGATCCACTCCCCGCGCGCGATCCCGGGCTCGAAAGACATAGAGCGTCGCGGCCGTCAGGCCGAAGAAAATCCAGTCCCCGAACACGACATAATCGACCAGGCTGCCATAGGTTCGGGTGAGCGTGAGCATGACGGCCCAGGCCGCCTGAAAGATGATTGCCGCCGTCGGTGTTCGATATTTTGGATGGAGACGGGCAATCTGGGGGAAGAAGAGGCCATCGTTCGCCATGGTCTGATAGACTCTGGGCGACACGAGAATGACGAGGTTGAGAAAGCCGAAGGTAGACACCGCAATCCCTGCGGCGATCAGCGTCCCTCCGACCGGGCCCAGGGTGAGGCGCATGGCGTCGGCGGCCGGGGCGGTGCTTCGGGCCAGCCCGTCGACTCCGAGCGTTCTCAGATAGGCAACGTTGGCCAGGAGGTACACGGCAACCACGGTAATCACGCCCAGGAGGATCGCTCGAGGCAGGTTTCTGGGCGCGTCGATGATCTCCTCGCCGATGAAGTTCGCCTGCTGCCATCCACCGTAGGAGAAGAGAATCGGCACGAGAGCCCATCCAATGGCGACAACGATACCGACCGCGCCACTTGGCGCCGGAAGCGAGCTCGTCGACACAACGGGTCCCGTCGCACCAGTGAGGAAGAGTCCGGCCACGATCAGGACGATGAGAGGGACCAGCTTGAGGATGGTAAAGATGTTCTGGGTGATCGCTCCCGGTTTGACGCCGAGATAATTGATGGTGGAGAGCAGGAGGATCGCCCCGATGGCCAGGGGCACAGTCGACGTCTCCGGCAACCCGAAGAGCGCCACCGTATAGTTGGCGAACGTGACAGCGACGCCCGCGATCGCGCCGGTGGCAATGATGAGAAGGAGCGACCACGCATAGAGAAAGGCCGGCAATTCACCAAAAGCATCGCGAAGGTAGACGTACCCGCCTCCCGCCTGGGGATTGCGGGCGCCCAGCTCACCGTAGCAGAAGGCCCCGATCAGCGCGATGATCCCCCCGATCACCCAAACCAGCAGCGTCAGGCTGGGAGTGACCACCCTGGCCGCCACCTCCGCGGGGTTCCGGAATATGCCGGCACCGATGATCCCGCCGATAACCACCATGGTCCCGGAGAAGAGACCGAGCCTTCGAGCGTACGTGACTTTGGTCGAGTTCACAGGGTCGCCCCAGGGGTGACAGGTGACAACGAACCAGTGACAAGTGATGTAACAGGTAACAAAAGATAGGTGACCGGTAAACCGTGATCGGAGCCGTGGGGAAATGACTCGGACGGGCATGGGCTGAGAAAGGCAACTGGACCATGCGAAACCGAGGCCAGTCGCCCCATATCAGATGTCACTGCTCACCTGGCCCTGGTTATTTGTCACCAGGAAGGAGAATGGTCGGCTCGATGTATTCCTCCTTGTACATCCTGATCAACTCGAAGAAATACGACAGAGCGAGCGGCCCCACCATGAGCCCGAGCAATCCGAAATATCGGATGCCGGCAAAGGCTCCGATCAACGTGACCAGGGGATGGATCTGGGCATACCGACGGAAGACGATCGGTCGAATGACATTGTCCACGTTCGCCACGACGACCAGGCCCCAGGCCGCCATCAGCGAGCCGGCGAAATATCGATGATCGAGAAAAAGCAGGGTTGCCGCTGGCACCCAGATCATTCCACTCCCGACTACGGGGAGGATGGCGACGATGACGGTAATGACGCCCCAGAAGAGGGCATTGGAAAGCCCGGCAACCCAGAAGGCTACCCCCACGAGAACGCCCTGGATGACGGCGGTAAGCCCCGTTCCGATAATGGTCGAAATCGTGACCAGCTTGAACCGGGTCTTCAACTGCTCGCTGTTGGCCTTTGAAAACGGGATGTACGGCTCGACAACATCCCAGAGCTGACCCGCGGAGAGGAAAAGGTAGAAAAGACCGAAGAGCGAAATGGTCAGGTTGAGTGAAATCCGGGTAGCCGTACCGATAATTCCGAGCGCCCCGGTTCCCATCCAGGTCACCACCTTCTCCCCCGCGAGTGAGACCTGCGGGCCCAGTTGATACCCACCGATCTCCAGCAGGTTGAGTCGATCCCATAGTGGGCTCTCGATGATTCCCCGGGCAATCGAGGGCGCCTGGTTCGCGATGACCACCGTCAGGACCAGCGCGAGGGTCAGTACCAGGAGCAGTGCCATTCCAACGGCGACGGCCGCCGCGGCCATCGGCTTGATCCGCGGAGCCAGCCACCGGTAGAGTGGAAAAAAGATGATGTAAAGGACTGGAATTCCAATAAGCCCGGTGGCAAAGGGTGCCAGGGCCACCACCAGCGCGACACCCAGCACCAGGATGAGAATCGCCGCCCGCTGATGCTTGGAATTGAGAAGAGCCATGGGAGCAGATTAATGCAGCGGGGCTGACCCCAACAGGGTTCCCCGACCCCTGCCTCCCGATTCACTTCCATCTTGAGCTTCATTTGACCCAGGACAACAGCGCCGGGCGAAGGGTCTCGCTCGGCGCTGTTCGTTCCGTCAAATCAAGTGACCCCCGCGCTACTCACCCTTCCGGAGGACGATGCTGCCGTTCACGGTCTCCAGCTCCAGTTCGTGCCCCCCGTGGCCCAATGTGCCGGACATCTTCCGGGGACCGAACCGCCCGCGCACCGTCACGGGGAAATCGCTCGTGATGTCGCCGTTCACCGTCGAAGCACGAAGTTCTGCATTCACATTGGCTGGAAGGTCGAGGGTAATCCCGCCGTTGACCGTGGTAAAGGAAACGTCGTCGCCCCAATCGGCGTTGCCCATCGAGGCATCAATGTCCCCATTAACCGTCGTGGCTTCGGCCCTGCCGCTGGTCGAAATCCGGACGCCGCCATTCACGGTCGAAGCGACGATGTCTGATTTAAGCCCGGCGGCACGCACGTCGCCATTCACGGTTCGAGGCTCGTACCGCACGCCCCGGGGAACCTTGACCGTGAAAGTAACCGTCACGTCGTTGTTCTCGGTGTTCATGTGACCATCATGACCCCGCGCACATTCATTCTCCTGGCGACTCCGGGCCGGAGTCGGATAGACGGCGCAGATCGTCACTCCATCACTGGTCTCAATCACCTTGATCTCGACGTCATCCGGATCGCTGCGACGGGCCCGCTTGGTTGCGGTTACCTCGGCCTCATCACCATCGGCGGGCACCGCCGTAATGGAGCCGTTAACGCCCTTGATCTCGAGGGTCTGCCCCGGAGCCATCTTCCGGTGCCAGCTGAAATCATCCATCGACGTTGAGCGCTCCGCCACCTGGTTGCCGGGAACGGTGAGGCCCTGAGTCCCCATTTCCATTTTCGGCCACATCACGAGTACGCCGGCAGCGGCCCAGAAAATCGTGCTCTTCATATCTTCCCCCTGTTGATGATCGTTGAGTCAGCCACCATCCGTCGACCTGTGTCCTGCAATGCCGTCTACCTGCACCCGGGCTTGGTGAGATAGACGTTGCCATCGAACGATTCGAGATCGATCCTGGCGCTCCCGGTTCCCACCGTGAAGCGCATCCGTTTCCTGGAGTGGTCTCCCGAGTTGCCCAGCGTCACTTCGAACCCGCAGGGGATGAACTCACCTTCATAAGTGTCGATCGAGAATACCGCGTTTACCTCCGGTGCCTCGATCGTGATGTCACCGTCGTGGGAACCGAGCCGGTAGCGACCCTGGCGATTGATCGGTCCCCGATAAAGAATGTTACCGTCGACCGTATTGGCCTCGACGTCCGCCGATTCGACGTGATCCATCGTGATATCGCCGTCCACGGTCTCCGCCATGATCTCGCCGCGGATATTCGTCAAGGTGATTCCGCCATCGACGGAGTTTACTTCCAGCCGCCCGGTTACTCCGTCAACGGTCGCTTCCCCTTCAACCGTGTGAACCGACACGAAGTCTCTTCCGCCGCGAACCGTCACATTGCCCTCAACGGATGATGCGGTCACCCGGCCCTGAGTCCCTTCCACCGTGATGTCACCGTCTTCAACCGTCGAAAGATCGAGATCCATCCAGACGGGGACGGTGAGTCGATAGTCCGTCGCATCATCATCGCCGTGGCGGGAGGACTGGCCAACGCGGGCGACGCCGCCGGATACATCGACTTCGAGCCGGGCTCTGCTGCCGAGATCGGCCGAGACCTGGATGGCGTTCCGGCTCCAGGTCCGCACCATGATCTGGCCCGAGTGGGTGCTGAGCTCCAGCCTGGTTCCCGTGGATACCGGGACCGTGGTGTCCTGCTGGATCGGACTCAGGAGCGCGGTCGCTCCGAGGACAAGTGAAACGAACATGAGTCAGGGCCTTTCGAGTCAGCTTTGCGACGCCAGGTCGGCGGCGCGGCGGAGCACTTCGATCTTCTTTCGCATGGTTCGGGCAAGATGATCGTTCAGGTACGCATTGCCAGGATCCGATTCAAGCGCTTTGCGAGCCTGATCAATGGCCCGGTCAATCAGCGCGAGGTTCTGCTTGAGCACTCGAACAGTGGACGAATCCAGCTTTCCGCTCTCCTCGTCTACCGTCCGCTGCAACTCGCTGACTGCCGAATCCGACCGGCCGCGCCGATCCCACGTCACGATCGGACGGATGGTGGCGACCGACGTGGTAGCGGCGATGGGACCCGGCGTTATCCGGCCCCGGTTCCCGCTTCCGAAAGCGAGCCAGGCCGATCCGCCGGTCAGAACCACAAGGGCGGCCGCCGCCGCGGCAAGCTGAGGAAGCGAGAAGCTGAATCGGCGAGCGGACTTTCGGTGAGCATCGAGGCTTACGACCTGGCGATCCTCCAGGCCGGCCCGAACGCCGGGCCAGAGATCAGCGGCTGGCTCTCGATCCGGTAACACCGCTGCCCGGGCGACGACCGCGCTCAGGTCAGCCATCGTGGCCCGGCAGCTGGCGCAGCTAACGAGGTGATGCTCCAGCTCCACTCGCTCACGCTCGGTCAATTCGCCGTCCAGGTATTCCGAAAGACGGTCCGTCCACTGGTCAGTCATGGTAAGTCCTTATCGATTGAGATGGCCGCGCAACGCCATCCGTGCTCGATGCAGCTGGGCCTTGGAGGTCCCCGACACAATTCCCAGCATCACCGCAATCTCCTCGTGCTTGTATCCCTCGATGTCGTGCAACACGAACACTTCCCTCGCCCCGCCCGGCAGACGCTCGATCGCATCTTCAAAATCAATGGAGAGGTCTTTGTGCGACGATCGGCCGGTCAGCTTTTCCACTGTACCCTCGGCATCGAGGAACCGGCCCCGCTCAATCCCCAGGGTGCTTCTCCGGGCCAGCATCACGTTGATCGCGAGGCGATGCAGCCAGGTTCCGAACGCCGATTCTCCTCGAAACGTCCCCAGTTTCTCCCAGGCCCTGATAAAAACGGCCTGGGTGGCATCATCAGCGTCGTCCGGGCCGATCATCCGACGGGCCAGGCTGTTCACCCGCCCGAGGTGCCGCCGATACAGCCGCTCAAAGGCAATAGCGTCCCCCGCGGCGGCAAGCATCGCGTCGACCGCGTCGTTCTCAGTCGGCACAACTTCCCGGGTTTTCTTCAGATGGGTAACTCCGCGGCCCATATCGGTCATTGCGCGGAATTGGATAGGGAGGAAGCATGGATGGTTGCCGTGGAGACCGGGTGACGTGAACCGAGGGCAGAATCCAGGGAATCAGAGCGGAGGAAGGAGCCTCCTCTCCACTTCATCGAGCCAGTCGAGCTCCAGAACGAACTGTCGGATGGTCAAGTCGACCATAAGGGACGGCGCCGGGCTGGTCAGAGACTCCCGGCGAATCTCCTCCAGGGTGGCCGTCTCCCGATCCAACTCCATGCGCAGAAAGCTGCGCCGCGTATGGATCATTTGCCGAACCGCCTCCGGACGCGCACGCCAGGAGAGCGCAAGCCAGGTGAGAAAGGGAGGAGGAGGCCTCTGGTTCGCCCAGTCGCGGCGTTCCAGGGCATCGGCCAAAGCCTTCACCCCAACCTCCGTAGCGAGAAACACTTTGCGCTCCGGACCGGCAGCTGGCTCGCCTCCTCCCCCTGCGGCAGAAACCAGCTTCAGGCGTTCGAGTTTCTTGAGGGAATAGTACACCTGGGGACGGGAAATTCCGGCCCAGTCCCGGACGTCCCGCCGCTCTAACTCCTGGTTAACCTCATAGCCATGCATGGCCTTCTCGGATAGAAGGCTCAGGACGACAAGGTCGGGAGTTGTCAGAGAAACACTGTCCAGGATCGGCCCGGGGTTAGTGGTTGACAGAGAAAGGATTCCCTGCTAGTCTAAATGAGACTAGTAGCGAAATCAAGACCCAGTCCACCCGTTACGTAGGAACTATGAAGAAGCTCACCCCGGTAATCATCGTTGAAGCCATTGAACCGTGCCTGCCTTTCTGGGCTCCCCTGGGTTTCAACACCACAGCCTCCGTTCCCGAGGGAGATCGCCTGGGCTTTTCCATGCTGGCGAGTGGTGAAGTCGAGATCATGTACCAGACCGTCGAAAGCGTTAAGAAAGACGCGGCGGGGGTCATCGCGCTGCCCTCACGAACCAACCTGTTTATTGAAGTAGACAGTCTGGACGAGGTGGTACCTGCGCTCAAGGGAGCGGAGATTACTATTCCGGTCAGGGACACGTTTTACGGCTCGCGAGAAATCGGCGTACGGGCCCCCTGTGGAACCCAGGTAACGTTCGCTGAGTTCAAACGCTAGCTCGAGGCAAGGTTTGTCGCCATTTTCGAGATGGTAATTGCCGCCGATGGACCGAGACCTCGCTGCCAATCGCGGGTTTCAGCAACGAGATGACGGGAGGATCGATCATGATTCACACGACCAGTCTTCGCTCCACGCCCATTTTCCTGCTGGCCTTAGGGTTCGCCGCGTGCCGCCCCGCTCCGCCCGATGTCGCCAACGGAGCGACGCGCCCGGACACCATAACACCTTCTTCACCACCTACCGCGAATACCGACATGCGTGTCTCCGGTACCATTCACTCTGTCAACATCGAAGGAGGGTGTTGGCGATTCGACGCCGCGAACGGCACCAAGTACGAAATCCTCAAAAGCTCGGCTCCGAGCGGATTGCTCGAGGACGGCAAACAGGTCACCCTCACGGTCAAACCGCGCCCCGAGTTGATGAGCACCTGCCAGGTCGGTCCAATCCTGGAAGTGGTAACAGTCGAGTCGTAGCGGTGCGCGGCTTCCCGGACGGTGGCGTCATGCGCCCACCCGGCCCGGCCTGAACGGGTTCAAACCGTTTCTCACCTGGTGACGTCCTAGCCTTGTGGCCACGCGAGCGTTTGTCTCACTCCCAAATCGGAAACCCCCAGGACTGAGCCCTCAAGGTCGCCAGGGGATACCAGGACACGATGTGATCGAACTGGTCGCCGCGGCGCAGAATGGTGACGAGGGCGCATTCCGTTCCCTCTACAACCTCTGTGTAGATCGGATTTATGCCCTCTGCCTGCGACTCACGGCCGACGCAGCCGCCGCGGACGAATTGACCCAGGACGTCTTTGTCCGCGCCTGGGAAAAACTCACGTCCTTCCGAGGAGAGAGTTCATTTCCCACCTGGCTTCACCGGCTGGCGGTGAACGTGGTCCTGTCGGAGCGAAGGACCACGGGACGAAGAGAGCGCAGGGTCTTCGCCCACCCGGATCTGGCCGATCTCAATGCATCCGGCAGAGCCTCCTCGCCGGGTACTCGAATGGACCTGGAGCAGGCTATTGCCGCGCTTCCTCCGGGCGCCCGGGCGGTTTTCGTTCTGCACGACGTGGAAGGGTATCAGCACGACGAGATTGCAGTATTGAGCGGATTGGCGGAAGGCACATCCAAGGCCCAGCTGTTCCGGGCCCGACGGCTCTTGCGGGAGATGCTGGACCGATGACATGCACCGAGCTGAGTGAGCGACTGGACCGGTATCATGCGGGGTTGTTGCCCACGGCAGACGCCGAGAACCTGGAACAGCACCTGCTATCGTGCGAATTCTGTCGAGCCGAGTTTCGATTCCAGCGGGGGCTCCGGGCGCAGGCCGAGGCGCTGCCCCGCGCGATCTCCCCGGCGCGGGACCTATGGGACGGAATCTCTTCCCGGATCACGAGGACTCGCACGGTGTCAGAGCCCAGGCCGGCATGGTGGCAGCGAAAGCCGCTTCTCGTGGCGGCCGCGATTGCCCTGATGGCCCTCGCTTCCGGCACCACGGCGGCTTTCCTGACCAATCACGACAAAACCGTCTCCCTGGAGAGTGCCGGTGTTACCAGCTTCCGCATGACCGAAGCGGCATATCGCGTCGCGGCCGACGAACTCACGTCGGAGCTTGCCCGCAAGCGGAGCCGTTTAACTTCGGCTCAAATCGCCGTCATTGAACACAATCTGCGAATCATTGATGAGGCAATACGGGAAACGCAGGCGGCACTCGCGCTGCAGCCAGGCAACCACAACGTCGCCGACCTTCTCTGGGCGTCGTATGAAAAGAAGATCGACCTGCTGCAACGAGCCGCCTCCGACGTGGAACTCTAAATGACTCGCCCGCCCCAACCCGTATCGATCCGGCATCCTCGGCCGATCGTCATCGCGCTTCTCGCGATCGGCCTGGTACTCGCCGCCCAATCGCCCGCCCAGGCGCAGGGGCCCGATCGGCGGATCGAGCGGACCGTTCCATTTGACGCGGACGGATCGTTCCGCATCTATAACATGACCGGGTCGGTCCGGGTGGAGGCCTGGGATCGCGATAGTCTTTCCATTACCGGCACGGTACCCGGTGGACGCGGGAACAGCTTCTTTTTTGGGGGGACTCGACGGGGCGCGAAAATGGGCATCGAAGCGCCGACTGATCTCGAGCAACAGCCTGCGCACCTCGTGATCCGGGCGCCCGCGCGAGCCCATGTATGGATTAAATCAGCCACGGCGAATGTGGTCCTGGTTGGCCTCACGGGGGGTGTCGACGTGTTCAGCACCAGCGGAAATATCAAGTTCCAGGGAGAGCCCGATCAGCTCAACCTGGAAACCATGGATGGCAATATCGACGTCGATGCACGCGGCGTCTGGATCCGGGCAAAGACGGCGAGCGGGATCATAACCCTCCGCGGAACGGGTGAAGACATAGCTGCGAGCACCGTGAGCGGGAACATTTCGCTCCTGAGCGGCGGTATGCGTCGAGCCCGGATCGAGACGGTAAGCGGCGACATCGCCTTTGCGGGCACGCTGACGCGCGATGGAGCATTGACCGTCGAGAGCCACAGCGGCGCCACAGACATTCTCCTGCCGGCCAGTATGGACGGTGAGTTTGACCTGTCTACCTACCAGGGCACGATCCGGAACGACTTTGCCCCTGGCAAGTCTCCCATCGCTGAATCCACCGGCATGGGGCTGCACTTTACGTCAGGTGACGGCACCGCGAATGTGAGCGTCAAGACCTTCAAGGGCGCCATTGTGTTGCGGAAGAAATA
>JBDTRF010000117.1:0-10735 GCA_039931815.1 Gemmatimonadota bacterium | reverse complement strand
CCCTGCGCCAGCCGCCAGGCTCCTGCGGCCCCGATCATCGCGGCGTTGTCCGTGTTGAGGCGAGGCGTCGCGACGACGACTCGGACGCGGCCATTCAGGCGTTCCTTGAGGCGCCGGACCAGGGCCTGGTTGCAGGCCACCCCTCCCCCAACCATCGCCGTCGGATAGCCCAGCGATTCGACCGCATGGGCGGTTTTTTCCACCAGCACGTCGAGGACGGCATCCTGGAATCCACGCGCCAGGTCCGGCCGGTCGCGATCAAGATCGCTGGAGCCTTTCGTCGCGCGAAGCACCGCCGTCTTAAGCCCGCTGAACGAAAACTGGTACTGCGCTTCCCCTTCGCGATCCACCTCTCGGAGCATGGGCCGCGGAAAGGTAAAGCGTGAGGGGTTTCCCGTGGCGGCAATCCGCTCAATGACCGGGCCCCCGGGGTAACCGAGGCCGAGGAGGGTCGCCACTTTGTCGAAGGCCTCGCCGGCGGCATCGTCGCGGGTTTGCCCCAGGAGGCGATAGTTCCCCCAGGCCGGGACGTCGAGCAGCATGGTGTGGCCACCGCTGACGAGCAGCCCGGCAAAGGGTGGGGTGAAATCGGGCTGCTCCAGGGTGGCCGCGAAGAGATGACCCTCGAGATGGTGCACGCCGATGAACGGAAGGCCTCGCGTGAGCGCGAGGGTTTTCCCATACATCACGCCCACGAGCAGGGCACCGACCAGCCCGGGCCCGGCGGTTACGGCAACCGCATCGATGTCGTCGATGGAAACCCCGGCACCCTCGAGCGCGCGATCGACAACTGAGACGATGGTTCGCAGGTGCGCGCGGCTGGCCAGCTCGGGGACAACGCCCCCGAACACCGCATGGACGTCCTGCGAGAGAATGATGAGACTCTTGAGCGACGCGGGCCTGTCGGCGTTCATGCGCAGCACGGCTGCCGAGGTTTCATCGCAGGACGTTTCGATCGCGAGCAGCCGTTCCATCATTGCCTGAGGGTGACTCCGGATTCGGGACCCGTTTCCTGCAGCAGCCGCTCGATCAGCGCACGATTGACCGGCGAGTTCCAGTCGTGAGCCCCGATGACCCGCCGGACGATGATCCCTTCCCGGTTTACCAGGAAGCTTTCGGGGACTCCGGTCGTCTGATATACCTTCTGAATCGCGGTGCTGCGATCGTGCAGGATGTCGAACGTCAATCCCAGGCCTTCGGTGAACTGGTTGACCACATCATCGGTCTCTTCGTCGATGCTGACCGCGGCGATATGAAATCCCTTGTCCTTGAGCGCGTCATACGCGCGCTGCATGGAAGGCATCTCCGTTCGGCAGGGCACGCACCAGGTTGCCCAGATATTCACCAGCGTGACGGTCCCTTTGTAGCGATCGCGGAGGCTGAGTGAATCCCCGGTATGCGAATCATTGAGGTTGAAGTCGGGCATCTTTGACCCAACCTCCACCCGCTCGATGGACGACCCGAAGCGGGAGAGCGCCGTGGCCCCCGCACCCAGGCCACCGACGACCAGGAGAACCGTGATCCATTGTCGAGACATGACATGTTCCTTTGTCAATCTGAATGCCGCCGCCGCGACGGCGTATCGCATGTGGCGTACGGCCATGTGATGGCTGCGAATCTCTACTCAGTTTCCGAGCCCGCACCTGGCGTTACTGAACGCGTATGACAACCGGCAAGTGCTGGCTTGGAATCGCCACGATGCAATGCCGGGATGGTTTACTGTGGACGAGCCTCGACCACCGTCTGGCATTTCTCCAGTAGCGCCTTGACCGCCGCCGCCGGGTCTGGTTTGCCAAACACCGCGGTCCCCGCGACGAAGGTATCGGCCCCTGCTTCCCAGGCCCCGGCAATGGTTTCCACCGTGATCCCGCCATCCACTTCCAGGACCGCGCGTGAGCCGCGCTCAGTGAGGAGCGCCCGGGCCCGGCGAATCTTCCGGGTTGAACCCGGGATGTAGGACTGCCCGCCGTAGCCGGGATTCACCGACATGATCAGCAGCAGGTCGATGTCGTCGACCACTTCTTCCGCGAAGGCGAGCGGTGTGCCCGGATTGATCGCCAGCCCCGCCTGCATTCCGCGCTCCCGTACGGCGGCCAGCTGCCGCTGCACGTGCACCGTGGCTTCCGGGTGAAAGGTGAAGACAGCGGCGCCGCTATCGGCGAACTCCGCAATGTACTTCTCCGGTTCGCGGACCATGAGATGCACATCGAGCGGCAAATCGCTCACCGATCGGAGCGCGCGGATCACTGGCGCGCCAAACGTCAGATTCGGAACGAACAGACCGTCCATGACATCAACGTGAAGCCAGGTGGCACCGCCGCGCGCGGCTTCGGCGACCTGCTCCCGGAGCCGGCCGAGGTCCGCACTCAGGACGCTTGGCGCAATCCGGGGTTTCATGAATCCTCTTTCCCGCTGACCACGAGGTCGACGCGGCTTCCGCGCATCAAGCGGGAGCCGGCGGCGGGGGCCTGCTCCACCACCACTCCGGGAGGACCGGGGCGGGTGTCGACCTTGAGGTTGCCTATGGTGAGCCCGAGTCGCTCTACTACACGCCGAGCATCTTCGAGCGACATGCCGATCACGCTGGGAACACCGGTAGGTGGTGAACCACTGCTCAGTACCAGGGTGACCGCGGATCCCGCGTCTCGCGCGGCACCAGCGGCGGGACGGGTCTGCACCACAACGCCGGGGTCCACACTGGATTGTACCGAGTCCTCACTGCCGATACTCAATCCAGCCGCCAGCATGACTTTGCGAGCTTCTGCCGCATCGAAGGTGACGACGTCAGGGACCAGGATCTGGGCTGGCCCACCGCTGGGAGTAAGCGTGACCGTACTTCCCTGGACCAGGATGGTTCCTGGCGGAGGATCCTGCCAGACCACCTTGTCTTTGGGAACCCGGGGATCGGGCTCCTCTCCCGCGAGTTTGACACGAAATCCCGCCTTGACGAGGTCCTCCTGTGCCAGGGTCAGTCCTTCATCGAGAAGGCGGGGCACGCGCTGATCCCGGGAGAATAACGGGGCGGGGAAGAGCCAGAAGGCGGACACCAGGTAGCCGGCTATCATGGCGATCAGGACGATAACGGCACCGCGGATGAACCGTCGTCCTCCCATCGTCTGAAGGAACGGGGGCCCTTCGTGCCGGCGAAATTTCAACGGTCGCTCCGCCGGAGTCGTGCGGCGAAGGCCCCGTCCATCTGGTGGCGATGCGGCAGAATCGCCAGGTCGCCCCGAGGCGTGACCAGCTCCGGAGGAATCTCCAGGTTCGCCTCCCGGTGGAACTCCGGATGGCGGTTCAAAAATGCGTCCACCTGACACTCATTTTCCTCGGGTTCGAGGGAGCAAGTGGCGTAAACTAACATCCCCCCCGGCTTCACCAATAACGCCAGCGCTTCCAGCATTGCTTCCTGCCGCTCGACCAGTTCCTTCAGCGCGTCCGCCGTTACCCGCCATCGAGCGTCCGGGTGCCTCGCGAAGGTGCCCGTGCCGAGACAGGGCGCGTCGAGCAGGACCGCGTCCACCGCCCGGATCGGTGGCTGCAAGGCGTCGGCGACCAGGGGAAATTCCCGACCCGAACCGGCTCGGCCGATGTTCTGCCGAACGCGGCGAACGCGAAGTCGGTTTCGATCACCCGCGATCACCCGGGCACCGCCTCGCCCCAGCGCCAGGGTTTTGCCACCAGGGGCGGCGCAGGCATCGTAAATCGTGCCCCGTTCGAAACCGGCGAACGCCGTGACCATCGATTGCGCATGGTCCTGGACCAGGAATCCGCCCTGCTGAAATCGAGGAAGCTGGTCGGGACGACGGATGTCGACGTAGAGCCCATTGCCGTAGGGAGCGGATTCGACCGTCAGTCCTTTGCGCTGCCACAACTCGGAGAGTTCGGTCGTCGAATCGCGAGCTGGCTGAACCGCCAGTCGCGGGCGGGTATCGTTCCATTCGAGGAGGGCCACCGTTTCTTCGAAACCGTAGTGGGTGACCCAGCGTTCAACCAGCCAGAGAGGATGGGAGAACCGTGCTGCCAGTTCGGTGGCCGTGCCGGTCGGGCTCGAACCTGCCAAATCCGCCGGCGGCTCCCCCGCGTCATCTGCCCGCGCCAGCGCCTGGGCCGACAGTCGGCGCAGCACCGCGTTGACAAATCCTGCCGCGCGCGCGCCACTCGATTCACGAGCAAGTGTCACGCTGGTGCCCACGGCGGCATGGGCCGGCACGCGATCGAGCGATGTCAGCTGGTATGCGCCAAGGCGGAGGATGTCTCGCAGGGGGAGCGGGACGGCCTCCCAATCGCGAGACACGAGGGGCGTGAGGAGCGCATCAAGGGCGCCCTGCCGGCGGAGAACACCGGCCGCAAGTTCGTGGGCCAGCCGGCGATCACGCTCATCGAGTCCGCGCGCGGCTTCGTCGAGCGCCTGCTCGAAGATTCGCCCGTTCCGGCAGGACTCAAGTGTGTAGACGGCGGCACGTCGTGCGGCAGTCGCTCCGGTGTTCGCCGGGGGCACGGCGGCGGGCCGCCTCAGCCGAGCATGCCCCGGGTGGGGCTGGAGGGGACCGCGACCTCACGCCGGGGCATCCGGCCCGACAGGTAGGCCAGGCGGCCCGCTTCGACCGCAAGGCTCATCGCGCGAGCCATGGAAACCGGATCGGTTGCTTCGGCGATGGCGGTATTCATGAGAATACCATCCACTCCCTGTTCCATGGTCACGCAGGCATCGGAGGCGGTTCCGACTCCGGCATCGACAATGACGGGAACCGAGAGTCGATGCTTGATCGTTCGGATGCTGTAGGGATTCAGCAATCCGAGTCCGCTTCCGATCGGACTGGCCAGCGGCATCACCGCGACGCATCCGGCATCTTCCAGCTGCAGCGCGGTCACCAGGTCGTCATTGGTATATGCCATGATCCGGAATCCTTCCCTGGCCAGAACGCGCGATGCCTCCAGCAGTCCCGCCACATCGGGCAGCAGCGTTGCCTTGTCCCCGATGACTTCGAGTTTGACGAAATCATTGAATCCGGCTTCGCGCCCGAGGCGGGCGTACCGAATCGCTTCCTCGGCCGTGTAGCATCCGGCGGTGTTTGCCAGGAGAAAGAACCGGTTGACGTCGAGATGATGAAGCATCCCTTCTTCCTTGCTCCGATCGAGATCGACCCTGCGCACCGCAACCGTTACGACATCGGCTCCCGAGGCTTCGAGTGCCTGGACCATATCAACGTGGTTTCGATATTTGCCGGTCCCCACCAGGAGCCGTGATCGAAAGGCGTGGCCACCAATCACCAGGGGAGCGTCTTCCGTGACCTCAACGCCGGCGAGCGAGTTCTTCATTGGTCATCCTTCAGGGCCCGGTTCGAGCCACTTTGAAATGCGTGTTCCACGTCCGTTTTACTGCCATCGGCCGCCCTCACCTACTTTTTCCTGGCATTGAAGGTGACGTAGTTGGGCGGTCCTTTCGCGGTGACTTTGAGCACCCTGTCTTCATTGTGGGTGATGGTCATCAGCCAGAATACCCCGTTGTTGATCGCGTCGCCCGGCATCTCTTCGACGTAGCCGGCGAGCACAAACGAGGAATCGCCGCCCCGGGTCCACGGTACGCCCAGCGAGGTGAACGCGATGGAATCGGGACAGGGGTTTGCCGGGGGTTGACCGCAGGTGCCCCGCACCAGGCCCCTCACCTGGGCGTCGGCCATCCAGTTGACATCGTGATCGAGCGGGTTCGCCGAGTCGGCCGGGGGAAGCAGGATCACCGGGTTGAGGTACATCCGTTCGCTCCAGTTGATCGCGGGCTTTGCCCCCGCCGCCGGAGTCAGCAGCCGCTTCACCTCGGTCAGCGCGGTCATGTAGACCTCGCTGGTCATCGCGGGGTCGATGGGGACGATGGGCCGTTCCGGCGCATTCCCGCAGCCGATGGAGAGTACCAGCATCAATCCGACTGTGATCGTTCGTGACATGAAGCCTCGGCGCCGATGCGCGACGAAAGGAGTTTCAACCACCGCCGACGAAATGAACCAGTTCAATCGAGTCACCTTCGTTCAGTGCTGCCTCGGCCACGCGGGCGCGGCGGACAATTTCACGGTTCAGCTCGACGACCACCATTCGGGAATCGAGCCCCAGCTGGGTCAGCAGGTCGCCGACGGTGGCCGGGGCTGGAATGGTGCGGGGTTCTCCATTCACCAGCAGGTTGAGCCGGCTCATGAGGCGGCACCCCACGGGCGCAACATTTCCACGGTCGCGCCGGCAGGGTCGTCCGCGTGCCAGAGCGCCGAGATCGCGGCGGCACCGTAGGCGCCGGCATCCCGAACTGACGCCGCGTTGGACGGACTCACACCACCGATCGCAATCACCGGCAGGCCGAACGTCGCGCACCGGGTAACCAGGTCGAGCCCACCCGCTCCCGATTCCGGATGCGTCCGGCTGGGAAACACTGTCCCCACGATCAGAAAGTCGGCGCCCTCGCCCGCGGCGATCTCGGCCTGTTGAGCGCTGTGCACCGAACACCCAACCCATCCCGCCGGAAACACCGTACGCGCGTCGGCCGGCGTCAGGTCCCCGGGTGTGAGTTGCACTCCCTGCGCTCCCAGCGCGCGCGCAATGTCCGGATGGCCGTTCACGATCACCGCCGCCTCCGGGGGACGGGCGAGACTCAGGAATCGTCGTCCAATGCCAGCGAGACGGGCTCCGCCGGCGGCGTGATCACGGACATGGAGGGCCACTGAGGGGCCACTCGACGCAATGGCGGCTGCCCGCACACCGAGGTCCTCGAGTGCCAGCACCCGGGCATCGGTGATCGCATGCACGCGCGGCAGCGGTCTCACGCGAACTGCTGCCCCGGCGTCACCTGTCTCCCGCGCACCCATTCCGCCGCGCTCATCCGCTTCCTGCCGGCCGGCTGCACCTCTCGCACCAGCAGGGTGCCTTTTCCCGTGGCGATCGAAATCCGTTCGCCGGTCTGCAGGACGGTGCCGGGCGGCCCCGCGGTATCCGCCGCCGGGTTCAACGATTCATGGCGTCGGCCACCAAACAATTTGATCTCGCCGCCTTCGAACGTGGTCCAGGCGCCGGGCTCGGGATCGAACGCCCGGATCCGTCTCGCGCATCGCTCCGCATCCTCCTGCCAGATGAGTCGACACAGCTCCCGATCGATCTTGGGTGCGAAGGTGGCGAGCGAGTGATCCTGAGGAGTGGGTTGCACCGGGCCCTTCATCAGGGCGGTCAGGGTCTCGATCAGGGCGGCGCCCCCGATCTGGGCCAGGCGATTGGCCAGCTCCGCCCCGGTCTCATCCGGCGCGATCGGCGTGCTGACTCGATGGTAGACCGGACCGCTGTCGAGTCCGGCTTCCATCTGCATGACACTGACGCCGGTCTCGGCATCTCCGTTCAGAATTGCCCAGGGGATCGGTCCGGCTCCCCGCAGCCGAGGCAGCAGCGATGCGTGCACGTTGATCATCCCCATCCTCGGAGTGGCGAGAACCTCCGGCCGGAGGATGTGGCCATACGCCACCACCACTCCGATGTCGGGATCAAAGCGCCGCAGAGTTTCCTCGAACACATCGCCCACCGGCTTCACCGGCTGGAGAACAGGAACCTCGAGATCTTCCGCGATCACCTTGATGGGCGATGCGACCAGCCGGGATCGCGATCGGCCCCTGGGTTTGTCTGGCTGGGTCACTACGGCGGCCACGTCGAATCCCGCGGCCAGGAGCGCCTTGAGAGAGGGGACGGCGAAACCCGGCGTGCCGAAGAACACAAGACGCATCAGGCTGAGCCGGCTGCCGAGCCGACCTCCTTGATGAACCCTTCGTCACGGTGCTCTTTCCGGTATCGTGCGATGATCATCGATCGCTTGATCGGGCCCAGGTGATCAAGAAAGAGAATCCCATCGAGGTGATCGATTTCGTGTTGAATCGCGCGCGCCAGCAATCCTGAAACGTCCGTGGCGTAGCGATTCCCTTCGCGATCGGTCGCTTCGACGGTTACGCGAGCGGGGCGGGTCACCTCGGCGTAGACCTCGGGGATCGAAAGACAGCCCTCTTCGGCCGAATCGCGACCCTCAGCCTGGAGAATCACGGGATCGATCAGGACCAGGCGCTGGTCATCAGCTTCGACGACCGCGACCCGTCGCGCGACGCCCACCTGGTTGGCTGCGAGGCCAACTCCCTTGGACGCATGCATGGTCTCGAAGAGGTCGTCGACGAAGCGGCGTGTCTCGTCGTCAACCACCCCGACTTCAGTGCTCCGTTGGCGAAGGACGGGTGATCCCAGCAGGTGCAATGGCAACAGGCTCATCCCGCGCGGGCTCCGGCTTCCGGGGTGCCACCGATCTGCACGATACGATCCCGTCGGACGATGAGGGTCGAATCACCACTTTCGATGGTGACCCGATCGTCCTTGATCTCCGTCACCTCGCCAATGATCCCCCCGGTCGTCACGACCTCATCGCCCTTCTTGAGCGCGCCCAGCATCTGTTCGTGCTGCTTTCGAGCTTTGCCCTGGGGGCGGATGATCAGGAAATAGAATACCGCGCCAATGGCCACGATCTGAAAAAGCAGGATCATCGCCCCACCGCTGCCGGATCCGGTGCCGCCCTGGGGTGCCATGAAAGCAAGGGTAAACAGGTTCACAATTCTCCTCGGTTATGGTAGCGCCGAAGCCAGTCGGCGCTCCAGTGGTCAAACGTGCCATCCAGGATGGCGGCTCGAGCCTGTTCGGCCAAACGGATAAGAAAGCGCACATTGTGGATCGAGACCAGTCGCAACCCCAGCATCTCTTCGGCGACAAAGAGGTGGCGGAGGTAGGCCCGGGAAAACCGGGTGCAGGTCTCGCAATCGCATTCCGCGTCGAGCGGCACATCCGCGGTTCGATGCGCGGCGCCCCGGACGTTCACCCGTCCGTCCGCCGTCCAGGCACTACCGTGGCGCCCATTTCGGGTAGGCGCCACGCAGTCGAACAGGTCCACCCCGCGGGCAATTCCTTCCAGCAGATCAGGAGGAAAGCCCACTCCCATAAGATAACGGGGGGAAGTTCCAGGCAGGACCGGATCGAGCAACTCGAGCACCCGGTGCATGACCGGCTTGGGCTCCCCGACGGAGAGCCCGCCAATGGCCACGCCGGTCCACGGGCCGCGCTCCAGAATGCCCTCCAGGGAGCGGAGCCGGAGATCGTCATGGACGCCGCCCTGCACGATGGGCCAGAGGGTCTGAGATTCCGCGCCATTGACCAGCTCTTCATGGCGTTTCCGGCACCGATCCAGCCACCGCAGGGTTCGCTCCATGCCTTCGAGCGCTAAATCATGGCTTGACTGGCCGGGGACCACGTGATCGAAGGCCATGGCAACATCGGCACCCAGCGCCCATTCGATCTCCATGACCGATTCCGGGGTAAGGGTGCGATAGGTGCCATCGAGATGACTCTGAAAGACGACCCCGTTCTCGGAAATTTTCCGCATCGATTCGAGCGAAAAAACCTGGAACCCCCCGGAATCGGTCAACATGGGGCCATTCCAATGGGTGAAGCGCTGAATCCCCCCCAATTCGCGGATTACGGCCTCTCCTGGGCGCAAATGCAGGTGGTAGGTATTGCCCAGAATGATCTGGGCACCGGCGCGGCGAACCTCATCGGGATGGAGTCCACGCACCGCGCCGTGAGTGCCGACCGGCATGAAGGCGGGCGTCACGACATCTCCGTGAGGTGTCGTAAGGGTACCCGCGCGGGCGGAACCGCAGGTGGCGTGGAGCTGGAATTCGAACATGAGGCGGGGAATGTAACAGTGGTAAAGAGCGGGCGGCCAATCAGCTTAGCGGGAACCCTGCCTCATTGAATTGATGGCTCACAGGATTGCCATTGCGTCCCCGTAGCTGTAGAACCGATACCGTTGCTCGACGGCGTGCCGATATGCTTTCTGCATCAGGTCGTGACCCGCCAGGGCCGAGACCAGCATCAGGAGCGTGGACCGGGGCAGGTGAAAGTTGGTCAACAGCCGGTCAATCACCCGGAACTGAAATCCAGGAGTGATCATGAGCCCGGTTTCGTCGGAGCCGGCTCTCAGTGTTCCTGTTCGTGCGGCGCTCTCCAGTGCTCGAACTACGGTTGTGCCTACTGCCCAGACTCTCCCGCCACGCTGCTTGGTTTCCTTGATCAGCGTTACGGCCGATTCCGGGATATGATAACGCTCCGGGTGCATCGGATGTTCGGCGATGTTCTCCGTTTCCACCGGTTTAAAGGTTCCCGGCCCAACTTCCAACTCTATCCGGGCGATTCGAATTTCCCGTGATTCTATCTCGCGAATGAGCTCCGCGGTGAAGTGAAGCCCGGCGGTGGGGGCGGCGACGCTGGATTCACGCTCCGCGTAGACCGTCTGGTATCCTGATTCGTCCTGGGCATCGGCCACCCGGTCGATGTAGGGCGGGAGTGGCAGACGTCCAAAACGCTGGATGACCACTTCGGCATCAGCGCCGATGAACCGAACCGCGCGCTGGCCGTTCTCGAACACCTCAGTCGTTTCCACTGAAATGTCGGCGCTCAGGCTGATTCGCTTGCCGGGTTGCATGGCACTTCCCGGCCTTCCGATCGCGATCCAGGTTCCATTCGTGCCGGGGTGAATCAGGAGTACCTCGGCCGGAGCGCCGGAGGGGCGGACGCCGATCAGTCGTGCGTGGCGGACCCTGGTCGTATTGAGGACGAGGACATCGCCGGGGTCGAGCAGGCTTGGGAAATCAGGAAATCTGCGGTCGCTCAGCGCTCCCGA
>JBDTRF010000116.1:0-10879 GCA_039931815.1 Gemmatimonadota bacterium | reverse complement strand
CGATCCCAGACATCGGCAATCGGGAGCTCGCTTCGTACCACCTTCGCATTCAGGTCTCCCAGATCATCCCGCAGTCGGTCCATTCGTTCCAGCAGGTTGATTCGGGGGATGACACTGGCGCCGAATGAGAGAAGGGCCGCTGCGGCCAGGGGTACCGGTGTCACCGGCACCACCGCCCCAATTCGATCCATGGCCAGGTCCGCGAGGGCCTGGATCCGGGCCAGCCGTTCGTAACGCGGCAGGCTGAAGAGGTCATTGGGTTGGGTGGCCAGCCAGTGGCGAACAGAAATGGGCGTCCCAAAGTTCACCGCCGCCCGACCATAACGGCGCAGGCGGCCCGTCACGAGCCTGGCACAGTTCCAGAGCATGTATCGCAGCACGCCAGCCAACTGGCGTACACGCGACGGCGTTTTCCCTCCCACGATTCGCTCTCGGATCAATGAGCGATCTTCCAGAACGCGATCGTAGTTGATCCCCACCGGGATCAGCCAGATGTCCCGGTCAAAGGCGGGATCCTCCAGGGTACGGACCATGTAATCGATCAAGCCCACCTTGGCCGGCCGCAACGCGCCATCGCGACTCAACCCGCCTTCGGGAAAAATCCCCTGAGTAACACCGTTTCGTGTGATAAGTTGAACATACCGTTCCAGGACCGCGTGATAGAGCGGCTCCCGAAACCGCCGCCGGATGAAATAGCTGCCGAAGCTCTTGAAGATGTACTCGAGAGGCCAGGTCCGGGCCCATTCGCCGACGGCGTAACTGATGCTGACGACCCGGGCGAGCACGAAGGCGACGATCACGTAGTCAGCATTGCTTCGGTGATTCATCACGTAAAGAACCACGTCTCGGCGCGGCACGGCGTCGAGTGAATCCCGGTCTTCGTATTCGATGGAGGTCTTGTACAACAGGTTGAGCATCAGGCGGGAAAGGTTGTAACCCAGCTTGTAATACGATAACACGTTGAAGAAGGGGACGATTTCCTTGATATAGCGTTCCACCTGCCGGGATACCTCGGCCTCAGTGCGATGGTGCTCGAAAGCATGAGCAGAGACGGCTTGCACCACCACCGGATCCCGGAGGAGTTCCTCCCGGACCTGCCGTCGGTCCACCAGTTTGAATCGTTCGAGTCTCGCGCGAAACTTGAGAATCTGCTGTCGCGAGACCCGTCGGGCCCACCGGCGCGAAAGAAACAGCACCAGCGTCACCAGGGCGAATCCAGCGCCGATGACAACGACCCAGGAGGGGACGGACGGCAGGGAGAGTGGCAAGACTCAGATCAGGGGGAGATGGGTGAGACCAATGGATTGTGGTTGCTGACGGAGAGAGTGATTGTTGATTGTGGATTGCTGTGGGGACATCAGGTCATGGCGCCTCAACTTATTTGAAACACGGACTGGCCTCCCTCGCGTTCACCAATCAGCAATCTCAAATCAGCACTCTCAGGTCATCAGCTTAAGGATCACCCGGCATCGCCGGTTCGATCGCGGCCGCTTTCCTGGCGTGCTGGTACGCCATCCCGTTGAGGCGGGTGATCCGCTGGGTGATCGGTGGATGGGAGGCGAAGATACCGAGGAAACCGGCCCGCGCCGAAAGCCGGGCCCCGCCGGGATCGACGATGCAGAGGTGCGCGGCCCCCTGGGTGATTGACCTGGTGGGGGCCGACGCTCCCTCCAGCTTTTCCAGCGCAGTGGCCAGGGCCGCCGGGTTGCGAGTGAACTGGGAGCCGGTGGCATCGGCCAGGAACTCCCGTTTCCGGCTCACGGCCATGGCGAGAAAACGGGTGACGATGGGCGCGATGATCAGCGAGATGACCCAGAGAACCAGGATCAGGATCGCCAGCTGGTTGCCATCTTTTTTCCCGCTGCTACTGCCGCTTCGTCCCCCACCGCCGAACCGGGAACCCCGCCCCAGCATCCGGCCCATCCCATCAGACATGAGAGCGATGGCGCCGACCATGGCCGCCAGGAGCGTCATCAGACGAACGTCGAGGTTCTTGATATGGGCCATTTCGTGGGCGACAACACCCTGCAACTCATCCCTCGTCAGGAGGTTGAGCAGCCCTTCGGTCACCACCACGTTGGCATGCTCCTGATCCAGCCCGGTCGCGAATGCATTGGGGTCCTCGTCCGCCACGATCCACACCCGGGGCATGGGAATGCCGGATGCGATCGCCATCTCTTCCACGACGTTCACCAGCTGCTTCCGGGCCGGTGTTGTCGCTTCGACAATCTCCGTGGCTCCGGTTGCCCAGAGGACCCGGGCCGGGCCTTTCCTGAACGAATACCAGCAGATCCCGGCGGCGGCCAGCGACATGACGATCCCGATGAAGGGAATCACGTGGTGATACGATGTGGCGGGAGAGTCGCGGGTGAGGAGGTAAAAGCCCAGGTCACCACCAAAGCCAACCCAGGCAAAAAACAGGACAAACCCAATCACCAGCCAGGTACTTCGGCGGCGATTCGACTCCTGCTGGGCGAAGAGACTGGGCGCAGTCATGGAGTGAAAAGTGAAAGGGAAAGTGTGAAGGGCTGCACGCCTTCTCACATTTTACTTTTTACTTTTCACGCTCGCTAGAGTGAAAGGTCGACTTGGGGTAACGCTCGCTCGCTGGCGTCTTCGATTTCCCATAATTCAGCGGGAACCGCTTTTGCCAGGCCGGAAACCAGGTTGGTGGGGAACTGCATCTGTTTCGTGTTGTACGCGGTCGCGGTGTCATTGTAGAGCTGCCGCGCGAAGCTGATCTTGTTTTCGGTGCTGGTAAGCTCCTCCTGGAGCTGCGCAATATTGCCCGTCGCCTTGAGATCAGGGTATGCCTCGGTCAACGCAAACAGACGTCCCAGGGCCTGCGTCAACTCGCCCTCGGCCTTGGCGGTCGCCGCAACCCCGTTGGCGCTCACCGCCTTGTTCCGCGCCGCGATGACCGCCTCCAATGTCTGCTTCTCGAAGTTCATCGCCCCTTTCACCGTGTTCACGAGATTGGGGATCAGGTCATGCCGCCGCTTGAGTTGCACGTCGATCTGCTTCCACGCATTCAGGACCTGGTTCTTCAGTGCGATCAGGCCGTTGTATGCGCCCATGATCCAGAGAGCGACGACCACAAGAACGACAATCAGGATGACTGGAATCATGCGAATTCCTCAGGGGATGAACGTGAACAATCGTCATGGTGGCACGGTCGAAGGACCGGCTTATTCCGGAACCGGGTCACTCGCCCTGGGGAAGCAGCCCATGGACGGTGGCCCTGAGCGCCTCAATGATGGCGGCTTCATCGAGTCCCCGGAGCAGGGGATGGCGTTCGTCGATCAGCATTTCCAGGCCGGTGCCCAGGGGCAGTCGTCGAATGGTGGATGGCCGCTGGGGCTGGCCCTCGCCAACGTCGGGGCTCTGCATCCAGTCCTGGATCACTCGTCCCACCTTGCCACGAGGTGTCCCCGGCTGGGTCACCGTAATGCGGGATGGTGGCGGCAATCCGGGGCCCAGCGCGCTTGCGACCCGCCGTTCGATGACGTCCCCACCCTGGTCGCCCAGGTCGCGCGCGATCGCCTCGAGCGTCGCGCCTTCCATCTGGCGCAGTTTGATCGCCAGCACCTGGAGCAGGTGACGATAGCTGTAGGTCGCGGCAGTACCGCGGCCCTCGGGCGGGCTGACCAGGCCCTGTCCCACGTAAAATCGAATGGTTCGTTCAGTGGGACGGGCGCGCGCCGAGACATTGAGCGGAAAGATCCCCGATGCATCAAGGATCGCACCGGCCAGGGCGGCGAGGTCCCGCAGGCTCCAGGGAGCGAGCGTACGATATTCCCGGAGAACCCGGAGAGGGTCCGCGCCCGATGGACTGGGGCGGGGCGCCGTCATGCCTGTCCGTTACTCCGGCGAATATCCGCCGGTTGTTCCCGGACCACCGCAGCAATCGCCTGCGTCAACTTTTCGAGAGTGAACGGCTTGGCAAGGAAGGGGCAGCTCTTGAGCTCGGTTGACCAACCGGCCGAGGCGCTCTCGGGATCGCCACTCATCAGAATGATTCGGTTGCGCAACTCGGGCCAGCGTCGGGCAATCGCGAGGTACAATGTGTCACCCGACATGAGCGGCATGCGAATGTCGAGGAGAATGGCATCGAACTTTTCGTGGCCGAGAATCTCGTAGGCCGAGTCCGCGGCTCCGGCCGAGGCGACAGAATATCCGAAGTACCGGAGTGTCCGCTCCAGGGCACTGCGGACCGCGGGCTCGTCGTCAATGATAAGAACTCGATAGCTCATGATGCGGCCTGACTAGGGGGCGCGAAATATCGCTTGGTTACCAGGGCAACGGCCTCATCGACTGTCAGAGAGAGTCGAACTTCTCCGGCCGTCAGGCCAAACACTTCCTTGAACTGGTCCTGTAAACTACGCGTCTTGGCATAACCCAGCTTGAGCGCGACGTCCTCGACCGTGTACCCGGGATCCTGCAGCAGCCGGTGGGCATACAGTACCCGGGCCAGCACGATGACGGTGCGCGGAGAAGGAAGCCCGCGTTTGGCAAACCAGCGCTCATACGTTCGACGCTGCACGTGCACCCGCTCCGCCAGGGCTGATACCGTTGCCAGTTCCGCTGGCGCATGCAGCATCGCCTCGAGGGCCCGCCGTACGGCGAGCGGCAAACGCTCGAGCAAACCCTCGATTGTCTGGACAACCTGGCGCGAAGTCGTGCGTTCCAGCTCCTCCCGGAAAATCGCTCGCAGATTGGCCGGGTTGTCATCGAACCGCGCCAGGATCACCCGCCGAATCCCGATTCTTCCCAGCTCCAGCAACAGGCTGGGCGCCTCCGGTGTGAGCGTCGTGTATATCAGCACTGGCAACGAAGGAAACAGGACCCGCAGTCGTTCAACCTCTCGCGTACGAAACTCCCCACCAAACGCCGGGTCCACGACCACCATCTCCACCGGTCGATGCCGAATCGTGTCATCGACGTCCGCCCATGAGGGCAAGGCGACGAAGCTGTACAGCTTTGGGTCAGCTGCACGAAGATGATGCAGTCGCGCTCCCGGCACTACGGCGAGGATGAGCACAGGATGTCGCAAAAAGGGCCCTAGTTGTCGCAAAAATGGCCTAAACGCTGAGGGTTGCACCGACCATGTTGATGGTGCCCCCGGAACTTAGCCCAAAAGGAGTTGCCCCGATGTCTAATGCCAAACGCCTTGCTCTTGCCCTGCTCGTGGTGTCCATGTTCGGAACCGCGGCATGCGCTGATACGACCGGCCCTAAAGCTGATACTACCGGTCCCCAGACAGATTCCCCAGCGACCACGACCTGCGAGAACCAGGGAACGGGCGGTCGGTGCTAACCAGTGTCAGGAGACCGCTCCGGCCGCGGCCAGCTCTCTGAGTCCGGCAGAAACCTCCGCGACGGCCGGAGCGATAAAGATCGCCTCGGCGGCCGTGGTCTTGAGATCGACGTGGTCTTCACACAGCTCGAGGTTGCGCACCACCCGATCCACCCGGAAATACCATTCGTTGAGCTGATACTTTTCAGAAAGATTGAGGGCCTCGCGCAACGTCGCCCGCGCGCGAGCGTCCTTGCCAAACCGGGCGAAGCCAATCCCCACCCGGTAGCGGTAATCGATCGCCATGCTCGGTGGCATCCGGTCGGCGAAGGTGAGCGCTTCCTGCCGATTGCGCTCGAATGCCAGGCGATTGCCCAGGGCAGATTCCATTTCCATCATTTCAATACAGGTGTTTGCCCGGATGATGAAGCTGGGATTAGCCGACACGACCATATCGAAACACTGACGGGCGGCGTCATAGGCACCCAATTCGCGAAGACTGATCCCGAGATCGCCCAGCACACGGGTGCGCATGAGCTCATCGCGCAGGGAGAGGAGGGCACGGTACTTCGCCATCAGAGAGTCGAGTACAAATCCCTGGCTCGCAAGCACGACGGACAGATCCGACCAGGAACGACCCTGGACTTCGTGCAGCTCTGGTGAGTTTGTCTGCTCGATGACTTCTTCCAGGATCTTGCGTGCCGCCGCCAGGTTTCCCTGGCCCCGCAGCACGTTTCCGAGTCCGATGCGGGCCAGCATCACGGTGCTCAGGTCGCGCACCTCGTGGCCGGCCTGCTCCGCGACCTGGTAGGCACGGTTGGCTTTTTCCCAGCGGGCCAGCGCCCGGTTAAGCCGCGCCACGAACAGCGACAGCGTCGCAAGATCGACGGCGGGGAATTCATTGCGATAGGTCCGGGCGCTGAGCTGGAGTGTTTCCAGCGCCTCTTCGAGCCGACCTTCATGTTCCAGGAAATAGGAGTACGCCACCAGCGCCATCCGCAGCACGGCATCGCGATGGCTCACATCGGAATCGACCGCTTCGGCGATCCCGACGAGATGGGAAACTTCGGCTTCCTGGGAGGGGAGTTCCTGAAGAAACTTGCGGGTGCTCTCGAATTGCCAGCGGAATCCTTCGATTTCGTCGCTCGCCTGCCCCAGCGTCAGACGACGCTCAAC
Source organism: Gemmatimonadota bacterium (assembly GCA_039931815.1). Lineage (GTDB taxonomy): Bacteria > Gemmatimonadota > Gemmatimonadetes > Gemmatimonadales > GWC2-71-9 > DASYPP01. Next base: position 4,408 of record JBDTRF010000116.1, on the reverse strand, counting down.
CAGCCGGGCGCCGAGATACGCACCCAGCGCGATACGGGCAGAGGAGTCATTCCCCTGTTCGCGCTCGATGCGCGCGCGATTTAAGAAAGTGCCGAAGGCCGCCTGGTCGGCAGCAGGATCGTCGGGTGTGAAAAGCTCCAGCGGTGACATCTGAACCACTCAACCCTCCCAGAGTAGACCGACCCTCGAGTATCCCACCGGCTAGTATGCCGTATGGAACGCCGGGGAGCAAGGCCTCTGGGGGTGAGGTTGTCCTGCTGATTCCGATTATTCAACTGCAGGAATGCTTGGCAGGAAGCATGCCCCCCGCACCCATCCCCCGACTGACCATCCAACCTCAATCACTTCAACATGATGGTGTCGTTCCGTCGACCCGGAAAAACCCCCGTTCGGCGTATTTGTGTTGCGTCGTGCGATTTTTTGATGCCGGTCTTTGCAGCGACCGATGATACACTGTTTCCATGCAAAAAGGCGTCACGCTTCTGGAGCTGATTTTCGCGCTCGCGATCACCGGAATACTCGTCGTCCTGGTCATGCCGGCGGTCGCCGGACTTCGGGATCGCTACCTGGTGGGGACGGCCGCCCAGGCTATCGCCAGCGCGCACAATCGTGCCCGCATCCAGGCGGTCCTGCAAAGTCGCGTGGTCGACCTCGAGGTCCGTCCCGACTCGCTGCTGATTCGCGCGACGTCAGGCGCCACGGCGATACCGCTCTGGAGTGAAATCGGCCCCGCTCAAAACGGAATCACCCTGGGATCGCCCACCCGCATCCTCACCTTTGCTCCGACCGGCATCACGCTCGGCTTTGCCAATGCAACCTTCGTCCTGACTCGCGGGTCCGCGCGCCGGCAGGTCATCGTGTCGCGCTTGGGAAGAGTCAGAATCATTCCCTGAGCGGTAACTGATGGGGGAACGAGTAACAGGAACCAGAACAAAGAAGGGTATGGCTGAACAGAAAAAGTAGGGAAGAACGCAGAAACGAAGGCGGGGTTTCCTACCGAGAATCGCAGGCGGGAAAATTACCACGCGAAAGTCCTGGTCGAGCGACGCAACGACGGCTAGTTCGTTCGGCCAGGAGATCCGGAGGCCCGTCTGGCTCCGGATCGTTTCCGCGGCCCCTATCCTGGATGGATTTCCCGGGATCCTCTCGTCGGTTTTTGTCCAGCCGACGGGGATTACCTGTCCATCGTTCGTTCATCTTCAAGTCTGGGTGAAGGTCACGTCCACGTGAACGATGATATCGGGATGCATTTTCAGCATCCCCAGCATTTTGCTGAGCCCGCCAATCTTGTAGTCCGTCAGGTTCATGGGGAAATCCGAGCGAAGCCGCAGTCCGGACGGCTGCCGAACCAGCGTGCCTGGCAGGCTCACCTGTCGATCAACTCCATGAATCCTGAACGTGCCATGCAGAGTGACAGCCATGCTGTCGCCACTGATGGCACCGGGCGTCACGCTGGAGAGATCAAATCGGATGACGGGGTACCTGGCCGACTCCATCGACTTGTTCAGGTCGCGATCCCTTCGATCGTTGCCCGTCTTGAGCGTGTTGACCTGCGCCTCAACCCAACCCTGCACAGAACTGAGCTCGGCCGAACCGGTCATCGCCCCAGCCACCGTCGTGGTCGTTCCGACGAAATCGCCCATCGTCGCCTTGCCGTCAAAGCTGAGTGTCCCTGATTGCACCGACCCGCTGGTGTATGATGCTTGCGCAAAGGCGGTACCCGGCATGGCCAGTAGAAGGGCCCCGGTAATTACTGGAATGGCAGATTTCATAGAACCGGTCCAGTCAACGTGAATGAAGACTGCATCAAACTCTCAAGAGGTGGCCCATCATTCATCATACCGCACATCCTCCAGCCCATACTTCCGTAACTTGGACAGCATGGTGGACCGGGCAATTCCCAGGAGCCGCGCCGCCTGCCGTCGGTTGCCCCGCGTAAAACGCATCGTGAGGGCGATATGGCGCCGTTCTGCCGCCTCCAGAGAATCCGGGGTTTCCGGAACTCCCGGGTTAATCGCCTTCTGGAGACCTGGCAGATCAATGAGGGGCAATCGCAGGTCCAGCACCAGATAGTCCAGGTCGGAGCCGGCCAGTGCCTCCCCGGCGGCATCCAAATCAGTTGGAGGCACTGTGAAATGCCCCGCGCTCCGCAGCAGCTCTTCCCACGAACGGCGGCGCTCTGGTGTGGATGCCAGAACCAGGCAGTGAAATGAGGCCATGGTTCAAGATAAACGACGAGCCGGCCCGACAAACGGCTGCCCGAAGCCCCCGCGTTGTTTTGATCCCGCCCGGGTTTTCCGGGTTACCCCGGGAGTACATCCGGGCAGTAGTGTCCCTCATGCTTCCCCAGAGTCCTCCAGCGCCATCCCCGCCCCCGGCGGCAAGCCCGATCGACCTGCCGAGTCTTCGGGCGGGAGAGCGGATGCAGGGGCCATTCCTGGTGGTGGATCGTGAGCAACGAACCTCCGGAAATCAATCATTCGTCGTGCTCCTGCTTCAGAATTCCTCGGGTCGCCTGCCCACGGCCCCGTTCTGGCCCGAAGATCAGGACCGAATCAACGGCGTCTGCAAAGGCCAGGTGGTTCAGATTCAGGCGGAAGTCGCTCTCTTTCAAGGCCGGCGGCAACTCAGGATTCTTTCGATTCAGCCCCTGGTAACTCCCCCGGCAAGCTGGAGGTCGCTCATGCCCTCCGCTGGTGACGTGACCGGATTCTGGCAGGCACTCGATGGCTGGCGTCACGCCCTTGATGCGCCCCGCCTTCGACACGCTCTCGACCTGTTCTTTGACGACGATATCTTCCGTCATCAATTCGAAGAATGTCCCGCCAGCATCAGGGGGCATCACGCCGAACTCGGCGGCCTTCTTCGCCACACGTGGGAGGTGGCCAGCATCGCTCGGACCGTGAGCCGTGTAGCCGGTGCCGACTGCGACCTGGTGCTCGCGGGGGCATTGCTGCACGATATCGGCAAAATCGAAGCGTATTCCTGGGCGGGATTGCTCGAGGTTACGGCGCAGGGTCACCTGTACGGTCACGTGGTGCTTGGCACCTTGATGCTCGATCGGAGAATGCGGGTCGCATCACCCTGCCAATGGACCGAAGATGAGCTGGCGATTCTGCATCACCTCATTCTTTCGCATCACGGCCGCTACGAATTCGGTGCCCCGGTGGAGCCAATGACCCTGGAAGCAGAAATTCTTCACTATGCGGACAATGCCAGCGCGAAAAGCGCCAGCATGGCGGACGCACTGGCGAACCCGGAATACTTCGCCGGGGAAGACATGATCAGTACGGCAGGTATCTGGCAGATTGACCGGCGACGGGGCTATCGTGGAACCGCTACGTGGGGACGCAGGGGGGCATCGCAGGAATATCAGAATGCGGGGAGCCAGGATCGCAAAAATAGAACGGCCACCTAGCCCTCAGACTAGGTGGCCGTTCCGCACAGAGACTATCCGAGGTCGGAGCAATTGCTGCCGTTCTTCTCCCAGCTCCCTCCGCTCGGCTGATGGCCTTACGGTATGGCAACTGAGGCCTTGGCTTCCATCCCCAGGCCGGATGGCCGTCCCACCTGGTTCGTCAATGTGAGCGCTGCGATTCCGATCGGGTCGCGGACCGACCTATCGCACTGCACCCCGAGGCGCAGAATCGGAGTGGATGATGCACGCGACTGGCTTCATCCATTTGAGCCGGGGTGATCACCGGGATCGTCAGCAGCCTGAGCCCTTGAATTGCATCGGCGGCTTCCCCCAATATCCCGCTCAAACTCGCCTTACGTTCAGCCAGGAAACACAGAGGTTTCAAGGTGATCTCGTCCGACGGTGTGCCAAAGATAGGGGGTGAGGAATACACCGCAAGTGCCTGTATTTATTCGGTTTACGACATTCCAACGTGGATGGAATGTGGATACATAACTCGCATGTAACGCTTGGGGATAGCAGGTCTCTCCACAGGAATGTGGAGAATGTGCATCCGGGGCAGAGGCCCCGGATGTTGGCAGGTGGATGACGTGGAAGTGGGAATGTGCAGAGAGATCAACCCAACGGGATGAGCCCCTAATTGGGAGTGCTGGACCCACCGCCGGCCAAGGGAGAATCGCTGGCGCCATAGGGCCGAACCCGGACACCCAGGCTTCGGAGAAATCCTTCGCCCGCCGACTCGAAGCCCAGGATCGCTGACTGGGGAGGGAGTGTTCGACTCGCGCCAGCATCTCGAATCCGGGGGCCCATCCCCGGTTCCGCCAGCTCGGCAAAGTCGATAGAGCACTGATTCAGTGCGGCTCGCAGCTGAATAAAGCTGCGATCCATCGCGGTCCGCTTGGAAGCGGAAACCTTTGTCACTGGTTGTCCTGAAAACATGGCCTCGCGCGTGTCCTCTCCGAGCCTGTCTCCGTCCTCGAATCTGCCGCG
>JBDTRF010000115.1:0-10963 GCA_039931815.1 Gemmatimonadota bacterium | reverse complement strand
CGGCATCCGAGGCAGGCATCGAGATGTTCCCGGAGTCCAGGATCACTGGCAGGAATTTCCGCGCGCTCCAGGGCGCGCATCAGGACAATCCGTCCTCGAGGACTATCCGATTCGTCGCCGGTCGCGAGGTAGGTGGGACAGGCTGGAAGGCAGAAGCCGCAGTGCACGCAGGGGTCCAGTGCGGCAAAGCCCTCATTCATGTTGGCTGCCTTCCAGGGCGACGCTGAAGATCTGTGAAGGGTCGTAGGTCAGGCGAAGCCGCTCCACCAGCTGTCCGACGCCTTCACGGTAGGCGCCGAAATGTCCAGTAGCCTGGCGGATATTCCATGGAGCGCGTTCCAGTGTCAGTGGAATCTCCCGGGCGGCGGATATTCGACGCAGGTGATGAATCTGATCCGGCGTCGCGTTTCCAGTCCAGCGGATCGTGCCATCGCCGGCCCCGGCGGAGATCAGACCCTCATCGAGCTCCGTCACCACCAGGTCTAGTGTTTCATCGAGGCCGACGGGAAGGGCGCCTAACCTGAGCGTAACCAGCCCGCTCAACGCGGCGCGAGCCGTCAGGGTCCAGAACGCGCCGCTTCGCTCGGCCGGTAACGTCTCCCAGGCGAGTCCTGAATCGGCGGCCAAACGCTCGATGTCACTCTGTACGGCCTCCACCGGCCCGAGGAGGCGAATGGCCAGCACCCACTGCGCTCCGGCCGCCATCGCGGGAGAAAGAAGTTCCAGTGCGGCCGGCGAGAGCGAAGCCTGGAGGATGGCCCGCGCCGCAACGAGCAAATCATCCCGGTTTCCCCCGGTAGTGAGCGTGATATCGGCCCGGGCCTTGCTTCGCAGCCTGATATTGAACTGGGTCATGATTCCGAAACCGCCAAACCCGCCCACCTGCAGCTTGGTGATGTCGTATCCCGCAACATTCTTAACCACTCGACTCCCACCCGTGATTATCCGGCCGTCACCGGTCACAAAGGTTCCACCGAGGATATGATCCCGCACCGGCCCCATTCCCAGGCGGAGAGGGCCGCTGGTTCCGGTCGCGACGATGGATCCGATTGTCCGGTCGGAGCGCCCTGGTGGATCCACGGCCAGCCACATGCCGTGGTCATCCAGGTGACGGCGGAGGTTTTCCAGGGTTACTCCGGCCTCGACCGTTGCGACCAGATCGGCCGGGCTGATCGACGGAATCTGGTCCATGCCTTTGAGTGAAAGCACCACCTGGGCGGGCGCGTCCGGCGGGAGCCAGGTGGACCGGCCTTCAATCCTGATTCGCCATCCTTCTTCCATGGCCAACCGGCACACAGCCGCTACCGCCTCCGATGTTTCGGGGACGGCCCGGGGGAGTCCGGTCGCATCTCTCTCGATGCCGCGCTCGCCGAGGAGATGGCGAAGTCGGGAGAAGACTGCCTCGCTCATTCGGGTTTGCCTGTCACCCCGGGGACATGACGCGAGCGGCCGTTCGTCCATTCCCGGCAGCGATGCCGTGGAATCACCTTTCCCGGGTTGGCTCGTTCGTCCGGATCGAATACCCGGCGTAACGCGCACATCGCGGCTAGCGTCTCCGGGTCGAACATATGATCCATGTAGTCGATCTTGTCGGACCCAACGCCATGCTCGCCGGTGATGGAACCACCGGCGGCGAGGCAGGCGCTCATGATCTCCTGGTTCGCCGCGCGCACGCGGTTGCTCAAGTCCGGGTCGCGCCGATCGAAGCTGATATTCGGATGCAGGTTGCCATCGCCGGCGTGGAACACGTTGCTGATGACCAGGCCGTGGCGTTTCCGAATGATGTCGATTTCATCCAGGAGGTCGGGGAGCGAGGAACGAGGGACGACAGCGTCCTGCACCGCCAGGTCCGGCGCGAGGCGGCCCATGGCGCCGAACGCCTTCTTTCGCCCCTGCCACAACCGGCTGCGTTCGGCCGGACTGGTGGCGACCTGGACCGAGGTGGCGCCATGAGAACGGAGGAGTAACTCCACGGCCGCGGACTCGACGCCCACCGACACGGCTCCGCCATCGAGTTCCACCAGGAGCACCGCCGCCGCGTCCAGCGGATACCCGGCCGCATAGATCGAAGCCTCGACCGCGGCGACGCAGGAGCGGTCCATCATCTCGAGGGCGGCGGGCACGATGCCCGCCGCGATAATGCTGGATACCGCCTGGCTGGCCGATCGCACGGTGGGAAACCCCGCCAGCAGCGTCGAAACGGCGGAGGGAAGCGGAACCAGCCGGAGAGAAATCTCCAGGGCGATGCCGAACATGCCCTCGCTGCCAACGAAGAGACCAACCAGGTCCGGGCCCCAGGGTTCTCCATTGGGTGATCCCATCTGCACGACGGTACCATCAGCCAGGAGAACCTTGAGCATGGTGACATGATTGGTGGTGACGCCGTACTTGAGGCAGTGGGGACCACCCGCGTTCTCCGCGACATTTCCGCCGAGCGTGCAGGCACTCTGGCTGGAAGGGTCAGGCGCATACTGCAGACCGAACTGGCGGACCGCATCGGAAAGCCGCGCGTTGATGACACCCGGTTCGACCACGGCACGGCGGGCGAGAGGGTCAATCGACAGAATGCGATTGAGTCGAGTCAGGGTGAGCAGGACTCCATCACGGTCAGCCAGCGCGCCACCCGAAAGACCGGTTCCTGCTCCCCGGGCGACGAACGGCACCTGGTGGTGATGCAACAGGCGGATGGCCGCGATGGCCTCGTCGCGGGTCCCGGGCAGGACAACCACTCCGGGAGTGGATTCGTGAGTCGGCAGCCCGTCCGAGCGATAGGTTGCCAGTTCCGCCACTCGACCCTTTACCCAGCGTGGTCCGACGATCGCAATGAGACCATCGATCACGGCACCCGTCACGTGGTATCGATTCCCTTGGCGTGGGTTCCCTTGCCGTGGGTTCCCTTGCCGTTGGTGCGGGCGCGCTCATGAATGGTCGAGCGAGCCGAGAGGTCACGGAGCAATGGTGGCAACATGCGCAGGAGAACGCGGATCCGCTCGGCAGTAGACCGCATCGACAGCAACCGCTGTTTCATCTCTCCATCAAGCTCAAGGGCGGCGGAAATCTGGAAGGAGAGGTCGCGCGGGTTATCCGGAAATTCGATATCGGCGGGAGGCGAATCATTGATGGCGTGGAGCGTTTCCATGTAATCCCGGCTCAGTCTGATCAGTTCATTCACAGGATCCGACGTCGCCTGCCCTTCGTCCAGGTCTTCAAACATCGTCACCAGTCCAACGGCGTAGGGCAGCGGCTCGTCCAGGTACTGATCGACAATAAATCGCTCCCCGCCCACGACCATGATGCTGGATCGACCGTCCGGCATGAGCTGGCTGGCATGAATGCGGGCGACGCATCCGACCGATCCTGGTGGAGGAGGGCCCCCATCTACCGAAATGGGGAGGACGCCGAATCGCTCGTCTCCTTCCATGCAGTCGGCCAGCATGGTTCGATAGCGCTCCTCGAAGATGAGAAGCGGGAGCGGAGTGCCGGGGAAGAGAACGACATTGAGCGGGAAGAGGGGAAGACGTTGAGCCATGGCTCAAGATAACGACAGATCGGGTACCCGTGAGGCAAACGGGGGCCATCACGGGTTTTTCCTGGGAGACGCCAGGGTCGGCTTGCCTCCGCGCTATCGACTCCTGAAAACAACAGAGCCTCCCGGTGAGGGAGGCTCCGGCGGACGCACGACGCCGCTTACGCGGCGCCCCAGAATCCCTTGAGGCCTTTGACGTCCGGGGAGTCGCGCAGCTTCTCGAACGCGCGCTCTCGTATCTGCCGAATTCGTTCCCGGGTGACTCCGAGCAGCTCCCCGATCCGTTCGAGGGTGAGAGCCTCGGAGCCATCGTCCATGCCGTAGTACAGGGAGAGAATCTTGCGCTCGCGGGGCGTCAGGTAGCGCTCGAAGATCCGGTCGATAAATTCTCGCATCAGGCCGGCATCGGTCTGCTCTTCGATCTCCCCGCTTTCAACGCCGGCAAAACGCTCCCCCATGGTGCTCGCGCCCCGGTCTCCGCGTTCGACGGGGGCATCGAGACTCAGCTCAACCGCGGTCATGCGCCGGGCCGAGCGAATGTTGTCGACCGTGTCGCCGAGGGCCGTGGCGACTTCCTGGTCGGTGGGTTCCCGTCCCAGGACCTGGGTGAGGAACGTCTCGGTGCGGGACATCTTGACGAGAGCGGAGTTCTGATTGAGCGGGATTCTCACGCTGCGAGTCTGTTCGGCCAGTGCCTTGAGGACGGCCTGCCGCACCCACCACACGGCGTAGGAGATGAATTTCACGCCGTGATCGGGATCGAACTTCTTGACCGCCTTGAGCAGCCCTTCATTGCCGATCGCAACCAGCTCGCCCAGGTCCAGTCCATGTCCCTGATATTTCTTCACGTAACTGATGACAAACCGGAGATTGGCTGTCACCAGCCGCTCAGCCGCTGCCGCATCGCCCTGCTGCGCCAGGCGGGCCAGGCGAATCTCTTCCGCCCGGTCCTTGATCATTGGCAGACGCTGGATATCCAGCAGGTACTGATCGAAGGCAGACGTGGGTGCGTGACGTGATAAAGGCTTAGCCTTGCCAGCTTTGACTGTGGCCATACCATCCCCGGATTGTGAGATCGCGGCGAGAAGAGAGCGGCTGATTTTTACGGGAGAGAAGGTCAGAAACGGCTTTTCAATATATGGACAGGAGGGACGGTGGTCAACCAAAAGTGATTGTCCACATCACAAACTCTATCTAAGCAAGACGTTCGGATGTTTGTCCACGCCGGCCGGAGTCGGTTTTCAACTCTGCCAACACTCATCAGCGTAAGCCATTCCCTGTCAATCGCTTACGGTAATGTGGAATGGGTCGGTGCCGCTCAGGTGGGTATGTGGGGTATCCCGGCATGCAATGAATTCCGAACATCTTCGGTGGAGATTGGGTGAGTCCAGGCCCGTCCCGCGCCGTGCATGCTTCCCACCGCCGCGGGAAAGGCAAAATGAATGCTGCCTCCGCGATTTTTCTTATCCATCATCATCGCGTCCATTGCACGCGACAGGTCGAGATCGGGTGGCAGGAGGACGGGAAGTCCAAACCGTGCGAGAACCCTTCCAACTTCGGCCGCGAGCCCCGACTCGGCCAGGCCAGCCGCTTCCGCAATACGGCATTCCATGACCAGTCCGATAGAAACTGCCTCCCCGTGAGAGAGCCGGTAGTTCGATGCCTGCTCCAGGGAGTGGGCGATGGTATGGCCGGCGTTCAGCACCGCGCGTCGGCCGTCCTCCCGCTCGTCCTGCGAGACAATCGCCGCCTTGATCTCAACACTTCGTCGCACCAGGTGGCTGACCGCGGCAGGCTGGCGCGCGCGAATCTCGCGACCGTGCGAGGCAATCCACTCGAAGTACTCGCGATCGGCAATGAGCCCGTGCTTCACCGCTTCAGCCAGCCCGCCTCGATACTCCTGCTCGGGGAGGCTCATCAGGGTAAGGGGGTCAGCAACCACCAGCGCGGGTGGGTAGAACGCGCCTACCATGTTTTTCCCGAGATCCGTGTTGACGCCCACCTTCCCGCCGACCGACGCATCAACCATGGCCAGCAGGGTCGTGGGAACCTGGATGAAAGGAATACCCCGGAGATAGGTTGCCGCCACGAACCCGGCGAGGTCGCCGGTGACTCCGCCCCCCAGTGCCACGATGGCCGTGTCGCGACCAAGGTTGGCGGCCAGCATTTCATCGGTAAGTCGATTCCAGGACGAGCGGGTCTTGGAGGGTTCTCCTGCGGGGAACGTCAGTCGGCCGCTCAGGGGAAGTCGAACGCCCGCATCGCTTGCGCGCGCCCCGAGTCGGCGTGCTTCAGGCGTCCCGCTGGTCCATTCATCGTAGAGCCGATTCACCGTCTCGTCCGCGATCATGACCAGGCGTTTTCCCGGCAACCGTTCGGCGATGAGATCACGCAACAACATGAGCATTCCCGATTCGACGTGAACCGGATAGGAGCCGAAGGCGTGATTGACGATGATGGCGGACGACATGCTCAGGCTATGGCTCGCGAGGAACTGGATCGGAAAGAAGTCGCGGCAGGCGGCTCACCGCGAAGACGCGAATTATTTATCTGTGCCTTCCCGCCGCAGCGGAATATTCACCAGGTGACGTCACCCTGCCCATACCGGTGATTGGCCAGTCGGGCCAGGGTGAACAGCAGGTCCGAGAGGCGGTTCACGTAGACGATGAACAGGTCTGGCACTGGAGAGTCCCCTGCCAGGTGAATGATGCTTCGTTCGGCCCGACGACAAATGGTGCGGGCGAGATGCAGGGCCGCCGCTTTGGGTGTGCCAGCCGGAAGCACGAAGGCTTTGAGCTCGGTCAACTCTTCATCGGCCAGGTCAATCAGGGCTTCGAACGCGTGAACGCGTGACCCATCCAGCGATGCCTTGGCGAGCGCTTTCTGAACCCGTTCTGGATCCGGGGTTGCCAGGTGGCCCCCGAGAGAAAAGAGGTCGCGCTGAATTGACTCGAGCACCGCGTCGAAAAAATCCGCTGGTGCCGTGGCGCGAACCACGCCGAGCATTGAGTTGAGCTCGTCGACGTCGCCATAGGCCGCGACTCGTGGATGGTCCTTGCGAACGCGGCCGCCGCCAAAAAGTCCGGTCTCGCCGGCATCGCCTGTCCTGGTGTAGATCTTCATGGCCGGAAGCCTAATGCCCCGGAAGGGCTTGAAACAGGTGACGAGTGACCCGGGCCGGCGCTACGGGATGGGCCGCATCTGCTCCGCGAGTGTATTCGCCTTTTCACCTCCACTCTCACCATTCACCTTTTACCGGCACTGATCACTATTGTGTGCATGGTCCCTGCATTTCTGCCGCCGCTACGACCACGTTTCCAGTTGGGTCGATGATGCTCCAGATGACGCTCCCATCCATGGGGGCGACCTGCTCCATCCAGATGTAGTCTCGAGGGTATTCGAAGCCGGAGAGCGACTGAAGCCGCCGCCAGTAGACCGGGACCCAGCTGCCGCGTCGCGGGAGGATTCGGCCCCGTGTCAGGTTCAGGAGAGTTGGAGCCATGATGGTCTGGCGGGCACCTCCCTGGGCGTCCCACATCATGACCGTCGCCGCCACGACGGTGTCCCCCGTTGCGGTGACCTCGCGTCGTCGAAGGGAAACGACGTAGCGGATGCCCTGCAGGGTCTGAATCGGCACGATATCCGCCGCATCGACATCAAGCAATGAATTGACCGGGATCATTTCCATGCTCACCGGCGTAAGCGGGCGTTCACTGGTGTTCAGCTGCAGGTCGAGAGCCGAGTCCAGGCTCCTGACGGTATGATCGAGCAGCGATGTTATCAGCTCGGCCGATGGTGGCGCCAATCGTCGACGGACCTGGCGTTCGGTGACCTCGGAGGCCAGCCGAAACGAGCCGACGACAGGACCGCGGAGTCCGGGAACTTCGGCGCTCACCGGTGGGGCTTCCACGATCAACTCGGCCTGGGCGCCCCGCCAACCACAGGTCCCTCCGCGGGCGAGGACACCGGAAAGGCGGACGTCGGTGTGACCTTCCGGTGAGGCCACCCGGGGCAGGTAACGACCGGCGCCCTGATCGATATGGGATGGATCGATGGTGACCGAGCCGGCTCGGCTGAGCGAGGTCCACAGGTCCCCATCCCTGATGATGTCGGGACGGAAGCGGCGGACGAGCATCGCGATAAGCCCCGTGTCGCTCGACACCAGGTGGACGGCACGGGAGGTGCCTTCGCCAACCATGCTGCCCCGGAGCCCTCCGGCGGAATCCAGCCGGACATCGCTGGTGATCTCGATGCGGCCGATCGCCGGCGGGCCCAGATCGGTGGACCCTGGCAGGCCGCCCAGAACGTGGCAGCCGGACAGTGCGACCAGGGCCAGGGCGAGCGGAACCGGTGCGGAACGGAATCTCATGACGACTCGATGGAGTGAGGGAATAGCTACAGGCAATCTTCCCTTGAAGCCGGTGGGCGTCAATCCAGGTCCCCCGCTGCCCCCACAACCAGTCCACCGGTATATTTCCCGCCCAATTCAACCTATCCAGGCGGAAACGTGGCGACTCAGGAACCGATCAAGGACATTTCAATCATTGGAGCGGGGCCGACCGGGCTCTTCGGTGCCTTCTATGCCGGGATGCGCGGCGCTTCCTGTCGACTGATTGACGCCCTGCCGTCACTCGGGGGACAGCTCATGGCGCTCTACCCCGAGAAGTACATCTTTGATGTCGCGGGCTTCACCAAGGTGCTGGCCAAGGACCTGGTGTCGTCGATGGTTGAACAGGGACTCCAGTTTGGCGCGTCCACCCATCTCGGGGAGGTGGTCACCGGGCTGTCCCGGGTCGAGGAGGAAGAAGGAATCGGACATTTCCTGATCGAGACCAGCAACGGCGTCTATCCATCACGGACGATCATTATTGCGGCGGGCATCGGGGCGTTCGAGGCTCGAAAACTCCCGCTCGAGGGGGTCGAGCACTTCGAGGAGAAGGGGCTCTATCATAAGGTCATCGATCCCAGGCTGTTCAGTGGTCAGCGAGTGCTGCTGGTCGGTGGAGGCGACTCCGCGTTTGACTGGGCGGTAAACCTCCAGGGGGTGGCTAAGTCCGTCATGCTGATTCACCGGCGGGACGTCTTCCGCGCTCACGCGGCTACGATCAGGCAGGTCGAGCAACTCTGTCGCGACGGCAGCTGCGAGCTCAAGACGTTCTCCGAGGTCAAGGCGATTCAGGGCAGCGGCAAGATCGAACGGGTCACGATCGTGAACAGCAAGACCAGGGAAGAAGTCACCCTGGAGATGGACGCCGTGATCCCTCTCCTGGGGTTTCATTCGGACCTGGGGGCCATCAAGGAGTGGGGTCTCGATACCGAAAAGGCCGACATCAAGGTGAACCGGGTGATGGAAACCAACATTCACGGCATCTATGCGGCCGGCGACATCGCGAGTTACCCGGGGAAGCTCAAGCTGATCGCGACCGGCGTGGGGGAGGTGTGCGTGGCGGTCAACAACGCGGTACACCTGATCAACCCCAAGATGAAGGTGAACCCGGGTCACAGCTCCAACCTTGCGATCTTTGGTCAGTCCGAAGACTGACGTTTGCCGAGCCAATCGGGATGGCATGTCCTGCGCGGTCCGCCCCTTCCGGGCGGACCGTGTGTCATCCCCCCCCCGGCCCCGGGACAGGCGCGCGCGTTTGCGCCCTGCCGCGGCTGGTCCTATACTGCGAAGATCTGTAAGACCTCGAATCACAAGGGAATATCTCACCTTTTACTCGCTTCGCTCCAGCCGGAGTTGTCCGCCCATTCCCCGGGACCAGGCCATGATGCATCATGGGCCGGTCCGGACATTGGGCGCGAATTGATCTGCCGGATGGAGCGGTAAGTCACCGGACATGAAATTCTTTCGGCGACTCTCGATAGAATGGAAGCTTCCGCTCGCCTTTGGTGGCGTGCTGGTGGTGGTCGTCGTGGCGCTGGCGTGGAATGCGTACCTCGATGTGGCCCGGGCATCCCGATCCACCGCTGAACATCGACTCCGGGAAGTCTCGAACCAGTTCGCCGGATTGCTTGAAGCGGAGGCAACCCGTGCGGTCACTACCCTGCGCCAGCGGGCGGGACGACCTGAACTGAAGGCATTCCTCAAAGCCCCATCTCCTCGCGCGGAGTCCGATGCGCTCCGGGCCCTCACCGATACGCTGGCGAAGCCCGAAAAAATTCTGGCGATCGAGCTGAGGGACAACGCCGGGGCCCGGGTTCTGGCCGCCGGCACCGATACCGGGAGGATTTATTCGCTGATTCCCGCATCGCAATTCTCTCATACTGCCGGTGATTCGGGTTCCGTGGGCCCGTTCTTTAAGTCTGATTCCTCCATCGTTCTTCCCACCGTGGTTCCCGTTCTTGAAGGGGGAAGCCGGCTTGGATACCTGGTGGAATGGCGCCGGATTCAATCGAGTGCGGAAAGTCGTGACCAGACGCTCAATCTCATCGGGCCGGGCGCGACATTCTACCTCGGCCGGCCGGGCGGCGTGTGGACCGATCAAACCGGGGAAGTTGAGCCTCCTCCTCTCAACCTGGGCGGGGTCATCAGGCCGATGACATATAACCGAAAAGGACTGGGAGGACGGCTGGGGCTTGCCTCCCTGGTGCCAGGAACTCCCTGGACCATTCTCATTGAGTTTCCCGAGAGCGTGGTTCTTGCGCCCGCCAACGAGTTCCTCCGGCGCGTCGCGTTGATCGAAGCGCTGCTCTCTCTCCTCGGGATGCTGAGCATCTGGCTCCTGTCCCGCAGCATTACCGGACCCTTACGCGCACTGACGTCGGCATCGGAATTAATCTCGTACGGGGATTACTCCGGTCGCGCCCGGGTCCGCCGGGAAGATGAGCTGGGCCGGCTGGCCGGCGCCTTCAATACGATGGCGAGCCGGGTGCAGGAGACCCACGACCGTCTCGAAGCGAGCGTGACTGAACTGCGTGCGACCAGGGAACAGTTTGCCCAGGCCCAGCGCATGGAGGCCGTCGGCCGGCTGGCCGGCGGGGTGGCCCACGATTTCAACAATCTCCTCACCGTCATCCTCGGTGAAACCGAGCTGGCGCTGATCAGGCCGCGCTCGAACGACACCACCGATCTTGCGCTCAAGGAAATTCGCCGAGCCGGAGAGCGCGCGGCTATCCTGACGCGACAGCTTCTCACATTCTCCCGTCGACAACTGATCGAGCCTACCACGTTCAGCCTGAACGAACTGGTCGCTGACCTGGAAAAGATGATGGGCCGCCTGATCGGGGAGAACATCCAGCTCATCACCAATCCGGATGCTGTCAACCCGGTGATCCTGGCGGATCGAGGGCAGATGGAACAGGTGGTGGTGAACCTGGTCGTCAATGCGCGGGACGCGATGCCCGAGGGCGGAATCATCACCATCCGCACCAGTGACGTCCGTCTGGACGATCAGTACGCCGCGACCCGGCCCGACCTGGCAGTCGGCAACTATG
>JBDTRF010000114.1:0-10982 GCA_039931815.1 Gemmatimonadota bacterium | reverse complement strand
CTACAAAAGGTGCGTGGCGATCTCCACTCGCTGGGTGTAGGTAGAAATGTCTTCACCAGGCTGCCGAACCGGCGGTACAAACGCCGGATCCTGCGGCTCCGATGATCCAATCCGGTTGACCATCAGGTCGCCGCCCCGCCGTTCCACGGCATTTTCGAAGCGCTCGATGGCGTCCAGCAGATCCGCCACCGTTTCATCGGGGTCATTCTTCTCCACGCCTATGCCGCGGGACGCAAGGCGGGACTCGGCTTCCAGTCGAGCAACACGCTGTTCTTCCACCCGGTGCGGATCAAGGATCTGCTGCTCTTCCTCGTAGGTATCGATATTTCTTTTCGACGGATTCATGTATATCCTCCATGTCGTGTAACGGTCACGGTCAACTGACGATATCATACTGTATCGAGTGTCCAGACCCAGGTTGCCTGTGTCGGCCCACTCTTCCTGCCAGCCGGATGATATCTGCTACCGCGGATGGCCCGCTGTGACATTCGTCCCCAACAACCATTTATTGAACTAGAGGGAAACATGAACGCTGGGAATTCCCTTCTCGCGGGTGCGCTTCTCCTGTTGATTTCGGCCCCATCCGGGGCCCAGGAGGTGCCCGCGCCGACTCGCGATAGCCTGCTTTCCGTGGTCCAGGTTTTCTTTTCTGCCATGGAAGCGCGGGATACCGCTCGGCTTCATGGTGCCGTGCGCATCGATGGCCATACGCTGGCGGTCGTGGCCCGAGGGGACACGGTAAACACGCAGGTGCGACCCCTCAAGGAGTTTCTCGCCAACCTGCCAGCAACGCCCCAGCGCTGGCGCGAACGGATCTGGGAACCGCAGGTTCTCATGCATGGCAACCTTGCGGTGGTCTGGGCTCCCTATGACTTCTATCTCGATTCCAGTTTCTCCCATTGCGGCGTGGACACCTTTACTCTCTCACGAGGCATGGACGGCTGGAAGATCGTGGACGTGGGCTTCACGATCGAACGGCAGGGCTGTCCGCCCAGCCCGCTGGGTCCGAGAAAAGATTGACCGGGGGGACGGGACACTACCGTGTGAACGCGGGCAAAACGGAACCTGCCCGTAAATGGCCGGATACTTGTGGGGTGACTCGCGTGGTCGAATCGGGTAACCCCTTGGTGCCGCTCCGGAGCTCGAGTGGGACATGATTCGTATTCGATTCGGAGGGAAACGAATTCAGCATCTCGCATGACCGTCCGCTCCGCAGATTTGGCAGACTTTCCGGAAGGGCAATAGACCGACATGCCGACACTCGCAGGCCTTGTGCTCTCCCTGGCGCTTCTTCCTGCCGTCACGACATCGCCAGCGCATCGTACAGACAGCGTCACGCTCGCGGCCAGGGCGCTCCTCCACCGGGTCGTGCCCGGAAGCGAAAGCGGGTTCCTGCTGGAACAAATGCAGCCCGTGAACGGCCTCGATGTGTTCGAGGTAGAGAGCCGGGGCGGGAAGGTCGTGCTCCGGGGATCCGGCGGTGTCGCCATCGCATCGGCGCTCAACTGGTACCTGGAGCATATGGCGGGCGTGACCATCGCCAATCCGCTGCGCCCGATCAGCCTGGGATTGCCCCTTAAGCAGGTTCCCGCCACGGTTCGCGTCGTAACACCGTACCGGTATCGATACTTTTTCAACTACTGCACGTTCTCCTACAGCATGGCATGGTGGGACTGGGATGACTGGCAGCGAATGATCGACTGGATGGCGCTCAAGGGAATCAATCTTCCTCTTGCCGCGACGGGCCAGGAAGGAACCTGGCGCCTTGTGCTTCGGGACCTTGGTTTCAGTGAAAAGATGATTGCCGATTTCCTGGTGGGGCCCGCCTACCTGCCGTGGGGATGGATGGGCAACATCGACGGGTTGGGTGGGCCGTTGCCCGCCTCCTGGATTGACACCCATGTTGAGCTGGAGCGCCAGATTCTCGCCCGCGAACGGGAGCTGGGAATGACGCCGGTGCTCCAGGGATTCACGGGTCATGTCCCTGAGTCAATCAGAGACGTCTTTCCTTCAGCGAAGATTCACAAGACTGGAGACTGGTCGGCCGGATTTTCCGGGACCTGGTTTCTCGATCCGCTCGATCCACTGTTCCAGCGTTTTGGCCGTCGTTTTATCGAGCGTCAGACGGAGCTCTTCGGTACTGACCACGTGTATGCCGCCGACAGCTTCAACGAGATCGACCCGCCATCCAACGATTCGGCGTTTCTCGCCGGTATGGGGCGCGCGGTGTATCAATCGATGCAGTCCGCAGATTCTTCCGCCGTCTGGGTGCTCCAGGGCTGGTTTCTGTATTACCAGGCCAGGTTCTGGCAGGAACCGCAGGCGCGGGCGTTGATCGGGGCCGTTCCCGACGATCGCATGATCGTCCTCGATCTCTGGGGAGATCGCCATCCCGTGTGGCAGGACCGCGAAGCGTTCTACGGTAAGCCATGGATCTGGAATGTGCTCTACAACTTTGGGGGGAAAGTGAACCTGAACGGCGACCTGCCAAAGATCGCCGCCAACCTCGCCCAGGTTCTCGAAAGCCCGTCGAAGGGCAGGCTCTCCGGCCTGGGCATGATGATGGAGGGGCTCGGGTACAACCCGATCATCCCCGATTTCGTGATGGACATGGCGTGGCGCACGAGTGTGCCGGCCCTTGGTCAATGGAGCCGCCGTTACGTCGACCGGCGGTACGGCCAGCCGAACACACATGCGCAGAGCGCGTGGCGCCTGCTTCAGCAGACGGCATATCGATCGGCGGCGCAGACCGGGACGTACCTGGCGGAACGACCGGGCTTTTATCTGCCGAAGACGGCGTATCGCACCGAGCCAATCGCACCGTACGACATGCGGATCCTCGCACGGGCGCTCGACACCCTGCTGCTCGCATCACGTGCGCTGGGTCAGAGCGACGCCTACCGCTATGACGTGGTCAACCTGACGCGCCAGGTACTGGGCCAGCTGGGCCTTCCCCTGGTGAACGCGGTGGAACAGGCATTCAAGGAGAAAGACCGACCGGGGCTCACCGCGGCGGAAACTCGTGTCGTCAACTTGCTGAATGACCTGGACCAGCTGGTAGGAACCCGTCAGGAGTTCCTCCTTGGCCGGTGGCTCGAGGATGCGAAGCGGTGGGGCAACACTGATGCCGAGCGGGATCTCTACGAGTGGAACGCGAGGAACATCATTACCCTCTGGGGCAGCAAGTGCACCGAAGGTCAGAACGATGACCTGAATCTCTACGCATATAAGGAGTGGCAGGGGATGTTCACCAGTTACTACCTGCCTCGCTGGGAGGAATTCTTCGCCCGGCTCAATCGGTCGCTCGATGCCGGAATCGCGCTTGACCGGGCTCCGTTCGCGGCGGACATGTGCAGCTGGGAGCAGGAATGGTCGCGCAGACATGACACATTCCCCACGGCTGCCCGGGGAGATCCCCTGACAACGGCGGCTCGGCTCTACGGAAAGTACCGAAACGATCTCGCCAGGCTTGCGGCCCCGTCACCCTGAAGGTTGAGAGTGATCTCTTCACGCCGAGCTTCCATTGAACCTGGAGTCAAAGCCAGCTCACCACTGATCCATGGCCGATGGAGGAGTTTTATGCGGGTAGTCAATATTGCTGGAACGGTCCTGATATTTGCCACGCTCGCCGCCTGTCATCGTGGTATCCAGAGCACCTCGGTGAGCAGTGTTGAGGCAAAGTCACTCCAGGAGAGGGCGCTGGCGACCGCGCTGCGGTGGGTTCCCACCAGCACGACCTACCAGGGCCTGCCGGTGGTACTCATGGCGGGGGCCGCTCACGGCGATTACCGCGGACGGTGGGTTGACTCGATCGTCGCCGCGCGGGTTATTCACCACCAGTGTGACAAGCTGACGGTCGCGGAGTGCCCGGATAGCGCCCGCCTCGCCTACGTCGGTTTCGAGCAGCCGCGC
Organism: Gemmatimonadota bacterium; assembly: GCA_039931815.1. Taxonomy (GTDB): domain Bacteria; phylum Gemmatimonadota; class Gemmatimonadetes; order Gemmatimonadales; family GWC2-71-9; genus DASYPP01. The sequence continues at coordinate 7,070 of JBDTRF010000114.1, read as the reverse complement.
CTGGGAGCCAATCATTCGGCCGATGTGACGATGACGATTGTGATCATGAATCCATCGACCTGCAGGAAGGACTCGGCTGCATACACGGAAGTCACGGGACGGCTGCACATCCCTTCCCTCACAGGCGATCCAGCCGAATCAGTGTGGGCGGAGGAGGAATCCCTGCAACACCACTGTTGATTCTCTCCCGTCAGGCCGATCACTCAGGACGAGCGCACGTCTTCGCCCCAATATTTAGTCCACCCATGGCTCTCGCCTGGTTTCTCACCAGCCATATGCGTCACCCCCTGATCGATTCGAGCCGCTCGTCAACCGGGCACTGGGCAGAAAGCACGTGCTCTTCCAGTCACGTTCATTCGCCTGAAAGCGCGTATTCTTTCACCGCCATTCTGGCGATACCTTAGAGTGGCCACGGAACATTCCTGCCGGACATGAATTCCAGGGGATGGAAGATGAAAGACCAACACGATATCCGCCAGGGAAGGGGCGCTGGGTCAACGTCTGCCCGACCTCGGCTGATGACTCGATCACTCACTCTCCTGTTCATCGTCGCGTTCGGGACGACGTTGAGCTTTTACCTGCTCCTGTCCGTTGTTCCTCTCTATGCGGCGTCCGTTGGGGCGGGGGGAATTGGAGCAGGGCTCGCGACCGGCGCATTGATGCTTTCAACCGTTGCCGCTGAATTTGTGACTCCTCGGCTGGTGACGCGGTTCGGCTATCGCGTTGTTCTCATTGCCGGGATCCTCCTCCTCGGAGCGCCGTCGCTCGGTCTGATCGGTTCGGCAAGCATGACTGCGATTTTCGTGGTCTGCCTGGTTCGCGGCCTGGGCTTCGCGATCACCGTCGTCGTTGGGGGATCACTGGCAGCGTCTCTCTCCCCAGAGGAACGGCGTGGGGAAGGGCTTGGCTTATACGGCGTCGTTTGCAACATCGCAGGCGTACTTGGCTTACCGCTCGGTGTCTGGCTGGTCGCGCATGCGGGTTACCCCACTGTGTTCATGGGCGGGGCCCTGGCCGCGATGGCCGGACTCCTGGTGATTCCGGCGATGCCGGCTCGTGAGCCGCATGCGGAGCCGGCGGTGGGAATGATGACGGGTCTCAGGAATCGCGCGCTGCTCCGGCCGTCCGTGGTGTTCTTTGCCATCGCGATGGCGGGGGGGATTGTGGTCACCTTCCTGCCGCTTGCGGTTGGGGGTGCCACTGCCAGCCTGGTCCCGCTGGCGTTGTTTGCCCAGGCAGCATCTGCCACCGCCGCGCGCTGGTGGGCCGGTCGCGTTGGTGATCGCCACGGTTCTTCCGGCTTGCTTATGCCAAGCCTGGTGGTTTCCGCGGTTGGCATTCTGATGCTTGTCGCGGTCTCAAACCCGGTCGTCGTGCTGCTTGGCATGGTCGTTTTCGGCGCCGGATTCGGGGTGGCCCAAAACGCCAGCATGGCCATCATGTTCGAACGGGTCTCCCGGTCAGGGTATGACGCGGTGAGTGCAATCTGGAACCTGGCATATGATGGCGGATTTGGCGTCGGTGCCACCGGCTACGGAATCCTGGCGGAACAGACCGGCTATCCGGTCGCCTTCGCCTCGACGGCACTGGTGATGCTGGTCGCGCTTATCCCGGCGCTGCGGGATCGGTCTGTTGGCCGGGGTTCGACGACGCGGGAAACTGACTCGACCGCGCCCGACGATGTGGGCATGGCGGCGTGCAACGTTGATCCGTAGGCTCCCATCAATTCAGTGACAAGAGTAGCAGTCAGGGTTCTGCAAGAATGGTTGTCGTGAGACCATCCGGCAATCGATCGACCCTACATTTCCCATGACAGCGTTCACCCCTCGCGAATCAATCGGGTCAGGGATCGGCCACCTGCAGACTGGGGAATGAATATTCCGATACGTCGATCTGATTGTGGGTGCCTGAGGCGGGAATGGCATTGGGCACCGGAGCGGAGTGGGGCAGTAAGTAATTCTGACTGGAGCCGAGCGCTACCGCTTCAACGCGGATAACAGCGGGAAACGCGCGGATGTGAAGGATACAAAAACGAAGGGCAAAATCACCAAGCCGCCATTCCCCAAATGGAATCCGGCTGAAATGGCTGAGGCAGGAGTCGCAGGTCGGCAGGGCCCTCACCATCTACCTGCCAGGCGCTGGGTAATAAGGGAAGTTCGTGTTTGATCTAGCGGTTCCCGTGACGGTCCCATTGTTCTCCGCGTTGAGGCGGTCGCGCTTTCAAAGCGACAGCGAGTGGCCATCACTGTATTGCGAGAGTTGTCAGCCAAACAGAAACGAGACCATGAATCGTCGAGCGCTCCTGTTCGTGTATCTGGTGGTGGCCTGGCCGGCAGGCGCAGTGTGCCAGCAGCCGGCGGCCGCACCTGCGCCGAGCCCTGCAATAAATGTCGTGATCAACGACAGTGCCAATATCATGATGCGCCAGGGCCTGGCCGATGCGCTTCAGGCTCACGGGAGGGAAGCGGTGGCATCGCTTCGCGCGATTGATACCACCAGGCTGGCAGAACGGTATCGTCCCACTCGCGTCTGCATGCTTGATCGGCTCGACGCGCGGCGGATGCCACCATCCGCAATTCCGGATCGCTTTCTGTCCGACATCCTGGGGATCTATCGTGAGTACTGGCTTCGCTCGCTTCGGGCCGAGCATTCGCCACCCGACAATGACGCCTGGCTCCTGGCTTCCCTGAATGCCCGGGTCAGCCGGGAAGGCGGCCCCTCGGCGGCGACCCTCGATGATCTCGAACCGGTACTGGAGGCGATGATCCTCACCCTGGGTTATCACCCGCTCCTCGGCCTGACCAGCCCGCTCCGTGAACTCATGCTTTGGAAGACCGAAACCGAAACCCGGTACAACGTGAAGCTACCCGAAAGCACGCAGCGGGTGACCGTCGTCTTCATGGACGATTTCGCCAGCCTTGGATGGGCCGGTTTCGCCACGTGCGACCGGCATCATTCTGGCGGATGGACCAAGCCTGATCGCCTGTACGCTGTTCGTAGTGCGTACGACGTGGACAGCGAGGAATTCCGCGTGAGCTATCTCGCGCACGAAGGGCAGCACTTCTCGGACAACCACCGATTCCCGGGACTGGAGGACCAACAGGAACTGGAATATCGCGCCAAGCTGGTCGAGCTCGCGGTGGGAAAGGCCTCCGTGTATGACCTCCTTGAAAGCTTTGCCGGCAATACCGGCGATGATCGGACAGTTCCCCACAGCTATGCCAATGGGAGAGTGGTGCGCGACCTGATGAAGCGAGTTCCCTTTCAAGGAACGAGGCCCGCGTGGCGCGGAGTCAGTGTCGATCGAATCAATAAGGTTGCGGCGACACTGCTCCGCGAAGACACCGCACGACTCGAGAAGGAACCTTCCCTCAAGCCCCGCTAACACTTCATGCACACGGCTCTGACACGTTTCTGACCGCAGTTCAACGACCTGGTTATCGACAACCGGGCCGTCCCGTCTTACGGTACCCACGCCCCCAAACGGTAGAGCGTCTGGCGCTTTTCATTCAGGAACGTCCTGATCCAATTTGGGCGAACGGTTTCTGACAAACGGCGAACCCAATCTTTTCGTACTGCTCATAAGTGGCAATCGAGTAGAGACTTGAGAGTCTCCTGGGGCGGTGGTTCCGAACGTGTCGATTTTGCGCCTTTCTGTTCGACGTGTTGGTAGAACCAGGATGACCCCGGAGATCCTCGCCGGCCACCTGGTCTTCACACTCGAACGGGAGAGTACCATGTCCGCAGCAACCACGTACTCGGCGAAAGTGGTGCGGGCGGCTCACGCGAGACCTTTGGCGCGTCACATTCAGACGGTCAGTCGGGTCCTGATGGGCTTCCTTTTCACGATGGTCGGATTGAACGGATTTCTCAATTTCTTGCCTCAGCCATCCAGCATACCGGCGGGTGCCATGGCTTTTTCCGGAGCGTTGCTGAATACGGGATACATGTTCCCGCTGCTGATGGGCGCGCAACTGATCGCCGGCGTGTTGCTCTTCGCCAATCGTTTCGTTCCACTGGCCCTGGCGATTCTCGCTCCGGTGGTCATCAACATCGTGGCGTTTCACGCCTTCCTGTCACCTTCGGGTTTGGGTATGGCTCTCGTCGTTCTTGTTCTCGAGGTCTATCTCGCCTGGAGCTTTCGGGCAGCCTTCCGCCCGATGCTCTCCATGAAGGTGGGGAGATAAGACCATGACCCGATCTTCTGTTTCCGCAGGCGATCAACCTGATCGCTTTTCAATAGCACGATTGGAGAATTCCGCCATGCCGCGCGAGACCACGGCACCTTCCACCTCACCCGCGCGTCGCCGGGTCGGCATCGGGTTGAGTGGCTTCGTGGTGCTCTTCATGGTGTTCGACAGTGTCATCAAGCTGATGCGCCTGCCGATGGTCACCGCCGCGCAGATCCTGCTGGGTATCCCCGATAGTCTGACGATGACGATTGGTGCCATTTCGATGATCTGTCTCATCGTCCATGTCATCCCTCGAACTGCGGTCCTCGGTGCCATCCTGATGACCGCCTACCTCGGCGGGGCGACCGCGATTCAAGTCCGAATCGAATCGAGCGCCTTTTCGATTGTGTTTCCCGGCATGCTTGGCCTCCTGCTCTGGGCCGGACTCTGGCTTCGTGATGATCGGCTGCGGGCACTCGTGCCATTCCGGGACCAGGTCGGTGCACGCTCCTGATGTTGACCCGGCCGTCCGTCCTCAGGGCTTTCAGGAGGAGTCTCCGGGCCGGAGATCACGATGCAGCGCACGCTCAGAGCAATCAGGAAAGCAGCTTCACAGTTCGATCCAACTGAAAAAGGAAGCCTCATGACAACGGAGAAAGGCACGGCCGGGGGAACGCTGTTTGCCATTGGCCGAGTGTTGTTTGGAACGGGCATGGTCGCATTCGGCGCCATACCATTGTTCACTCGACATCTACCAGGTGGGCTGGTGCCCCTCTCCACCCCGCTCCCAGTCTGGCTGGCCGTGGGGATCGGGATCCTGCTGATAGTGACTACCGTGGCGGCGCTGATAAGACCGGCATCTCGAATGCCCTATGTCCTGGCCGCATTCCCGTTGGTCTCGCTGTTGGCGGCACATGCACCCACGCTCTATCGCTCAGGGTGGGATGCCGGTCTCTGGAGCGGCGGTTTTGAAGTCGTATCACTGGGCGCTGGGGCTTTGATGCTGGCAGGACTGGAACCGGGCCGCTGGATCTACGCTGTCTCCATCGCATTCTTTGGGGTCGTCCACCTGATGTACTCCGGGTTTATCGCCACGCTGGTGCCGCACTGGATCCCGGTACCACTGTTCTGGGCCTATGCCGTGGGTGTCGCCTTCCTGGCTGCCGCGCTCAGCATTTTTTTCAAGATTGCCATTCGGCTTTCCGGCACGCTTCTCGGTCTCATGTTTCTCTCCTGGGTCTTTGTCGTTCATCTGCCGCGGATCGTGGGCTCGCCTGGAATTGAGGCCGAGTGGACCAGCGGGTTCGTGGCCCTGGCGATGTCCGGGATTGCATGGATGACGACACGAAACTCGCGATAAATCGTCGCGAGATTGTTCGCCTGGCCGGCGCGCTGGGCGTCTCATGTCGCGTGCCGTATGAAGCGTCAGGCATATCGATCACTCATCGCATTGCGCGCTGCTGTTTGGTGGTTCCAGGACAGAAGGCCTGACCCGATCACTCCTCGAAGGTCTCTTTTGTCCGTGGTGCGCCGGGCGCCTGGCGGTCGAGTGATTGGCGGTATCGAAGGCAACCATCCAGGAATTGAGGCCACTCCGGTACCGTCGGGACCGGGTCGGTCTTTTCGGGAAGAAGTCCCCAGAGCGCCGGCTGGTGCCAGCAGAGCTCCTGCCCCTTGCTGTCGCGGTGCGTTCGAATCCCCTGGCGCAGTTTCCGGACTTCCGCGATCAGGTCTTCATGAGACATCTCTTTGAGATCGTCGTCCATATTTTCGAGTGACAGTAGAGAGTGACGGGTGACAGGGGCAATAGATGGCCAGCCTCAGTCTGCTCGACGCAACAGTACCTGTGCTTCGGCCCAGATGACAGGCCAATCGGTCCGCTCCGCGCCAGGTGGAATAGTCTCCCAGATCGGTCGCACTCCCAGCAGCAGCACTGACGCGGTGATCCGGACGAGTATCTGGTGCACCGCGGCCGCGGCTAGTGGAACATCACGATCCGGAGGCTGCCATCGGGTCATTCCCGGCTCGTCAAAAAGAATAATCGACGTGCCCGGACCGAAAGACATCTCCGCGGAGAGCTGGAGCACCTTACCACTCTCCCGGTATTCGAGGTGATAGGGGAATTTCTCTTCGACCTCCCAGCCGGGAAGCCCTTCAACCGTTCGGTTCCCGGTACGACGGATAATCATCGACTCGATGGCGAAGGGTAAAAGGTGAAACTTGAAGTGACAGAAGCGGCCCTAGTGCTGGCCAGGCGTCATGAATGAGTAGGCGCCGGATCCTACCTCCACTATGACATCCTCTCCACGTTGTTCCACTGACCTGATGCCGTTCCCTTTCGTGATTGAACGACCGCCTTCCATGGTGTGATCGATCCTGGCATGCCACAGCGTGACGCTGGCCGTGGTGTTGGCCGGTACCGTGACCTCGAGCGAAAAGCCGCCACTGTCGATGTGCCATGAGGTGGAGAGCCGGCCGTATCCCGTCTCCAGCGCAGTCCGAGCACTGGTTAGTCCGCCCCCAGGCCGCGGCGCAATCAGGCTGTGCTGGTACCCGGGGGCCGCCGGGTCGATGTCAATGCCGCCAATCGTGCGATACATCCAGTCCCCGATGGCGCCGAACGCATAGTGATTGAATGAATTCATCGTGACTTCCTCGAACGAACCGTCGGGTCGAATGCCATCCCACCGCTCCCACATTGTCGTCGCGCCGCGGGTAATGGGATAGAGCCACGATGGATACTCGCGCTGGTCCAGCAGCTGGTACGCCGTCGCCAGGTGACCGTTAGTGGAGAGCGCCCGACTCAGCTCAGGCGTACCGAGAAACCCGGTGGAAAGATGCCCATCATGGCGAGCGATGTCTTCCACCAGCCGGGTCGCGGCGCCGGGCATCTCCGCT
>JBDTRF010000113.1:0-11005 GCA_039931815.1 Gemmatimonadota bacterium | reverse complement strand
GTCCTTGGCGCGTACGGCGCCGCGCCATGTGCGAGCGATCATTGTGCATCCTTGGTAAAATTGAGAGTGGGTGGAACTTAGGGGAAGCCGCCAAAGCGGCAAGCGTATCGTGGGAGGGAAGCCTCTATTTGAAATCCGCGGATTTGCGGCAACTTTGCAACCGCCCCTCGCGGAAGCCGCGGAAGCCGCGGAAACAACCGGAATCTCAGCCAACACCCAAACCCAGGCAATACCACCAAAATCAAATCAGGGTGCAGGTCGATTCTTTCTGAGCGTCCTTCTCGTTCACGCAAACCATTTCCGCGAGGTGCAACCACTGCTGCGCCACCCCGATATCACCATTGATCACGCCCAGGAGACTGCTTCACGTGGAGAAAAAAGAGGAAGGAGTGATGCGGGGCAATATGAATGGCGGATTCGTTCAAACCTCAACCGACAAACATTTCGGTATTTCTCAGGGAGAGGGGTTGTTGCTTGTTTTCCCCGACTTCCGCTGGACCCCGCGATCTCCCCGGGGGGCAGATAACCGGCTCGACGACGACATGAGACTCTGGTCGGGCTGACCACGACACGCAGGTTACTCGCTACGAAGCGCCTCCATTGGCTGCACCCGGGTTGCCCGAACGGCGGGGATGAGGCAGGCCACCACCGCGGAAACGAGGAGCAGAACGCCGACGACACCAAACACCAGGGGATCGTGTGCCGAGGTCTCGTAGAGGAGGGGGGCGAGCCAGCGGCCTCCAATCAACGCAATCAGGAATCCGAGCAGCATGCCGGCCAGGACAACTTTCATTCCCCCGCGGAGCACCAGCGAGAGCACATTGCTCATCGAGGCACCGAGGGCAGTGCGGATGCCGAACTCCTGGGTTCGCCGAGCGACCGTGAACGAAATGACACTATAGAGGCCGATCGCGGCCACGACCATGGCGAGTCCGCCGAAAATCGTGAAGAGCGTTGCTCCGAGCTGCCAGGAGCGGATTTCCTGTCCCGCCAGGTCCCACATCGGCCGGACATCGATGTACGGCAGATCGGGTGCGGCCGTCTGGATCGCGTGCCGGACTGGCGCTGCAATCGACTCGGCATCTCGCGTCGCCCGAATAAACAGTCCGGAGAACGGAGTGTCGGGCCGAAACTGCCCGGCCGGCACATAGTACTGCAGGCTCTCCCGATGCAGCAGTCTCCAGCGTGGCGCTTCCCCGGCTACGCCGACCACGGTTGTGCAGGGCATGCTATCGCCGCCGATGACGATGCACTTGCCCAGCGCGTCCTGTCCTGGCCAGACCATTCGGGCCATGGTTTCGTTGACCACCGCGACCCGTTCCGTACCGACTCGATCGGTGTCCAGAAATCCTCTCCCCTTGAGAATCGGGGTTCCGACCACCTCGAAGTAGTTGGATGTGACGGCGCTGATGTAGGGACCACCGTCAGGAAGCGTCGGCATTGAATCGACGCCGGGGACGGTGAGGTCCTCAGACCAGCTGGACATGAACGGGATGGTGACGCTTCCGGCTACGCGAGCGACGCCGGGCAGCCGGGCCATGGTCTCGATGACGTCCCTCTGGGTCGATGCCGCGGCGGCCGGCGTGTAACCGGCCGCCTCCAGGTCCATCGAGGCAACCACCAGCTTCCCCAGGTCCATGCCACTATCGATGTTCTTGACTCGGGTGAGGCTTCGGACGAACAGCCCCGCCGCAATGAGAAGTACCACCGAGAGACTCGCCTGGAAGACGAGCAGTGAGGTCCGGAGCGCCGAACGATGGAGCGCCGGGCCGCCGCGGCCAACCTTGAGCGACGCGGCGAGGTTGGGCCGGCTGCTCCGAAGCGCGGGAAGCACGCCGGAGATGAGACCGGCCAGCAGCGTCACGCTCACGGTAAACCCAATGATGCGCAGGTCCTTGAGGGGCGATGACCACGGGACGTCAGGCAGCAGGGTTTTCTGAAGCAGGGCGCCGCCGAAGTGAGCGAGCACCAGGCCACAGGATGCCGCGAGGATCGTCAACACGAGGGTTTCCGTCACCAGCTGACTAATCAAACGGCCGCGTCCCGCGCCGAGGGCCAGCCTCACCGCCATCTCCCGATCACGGTGGGTGAGCCGGGCGAGGAGCAGGTTCATGACGTTGGCGCAGGCGATTACGAGAAGTGTCACCGAAACTCCGGTCAGCCAGATCGAGACGTTCACGTAGGACGAAGCCATGGGGCCTCGTGACTCGAGCAGCGGCGCGACAATCACTTTGACGTTGTGATCGTAATTCTTGACATCGGCTCTCCCCACCCGATGCCGGGACGTGGCCTCGGCCTCCGCCGCCGGGAGGGAAACGCCCGGGGCCATCCGCGCGACGACTTTCACCCAGTAGAACCCGCGAGACGTTTCCCAGTCTCCCGAAATGGCTTCCTGGGCAGCGGCCCGCATCGGGAGAAATAAGTCGACCTTCTGAAGATCAATCCCGGAAAATCCCGGCGGGGTGATCCCGATGACGGTGTAGGTGCCCCGTCCAAGCCGAAGGGTCTGCCCGATGACATCAGCCTGGCCCCGGAACCTGCGTTGCCAGTATCCATAGCTAAGCACGGCCGTGCCCGCGGCTCCCGCTTTTTCTTCCTCCTCGGAATAGAAACGGCCACGGTAAGGCTTTACTCCAAGGACGGGGAAGTAGTTCGCGGTCGTGAGCAGGGCGGAAACTTCGCTCGCGTTTTTCCCTCGGTCCACGGCCAGCCTGGTGGAGAAAACCCCGGCCACGCCGGAAAAACTCCTGGCGCCGCGGAAGTCGACCAGGTCCATCCATGCCAGCGACGAATTGGGATGGCTTTTACCGAGGATGATCCGTTCGGTGAGGAGTCGTTTTACGCTCTCCGGCTTCTCGATCGCCGCCGGTGGGCGGAGCAGGAGATGGTCTATCAGTCCGAACATCACCGCATTGGCGCCGATACCCAGGCCCAGCGTCAGCGTCACCGCCAGGGCGAAGCCAGGTGCATGCGAGATCCCCCGAATGGCAAACCGAACATCCTGCACAAAATCCGCGAGCCGTCCCCGTACTCTCGGCCTCGCGATGATCGGACTTACCTCCTTGCCTTCACTCACTCCCACCAGGGTTTCCGTGTGCGAGATGGCTCGGCGACATTCCTCGACAAATGCACCCGCCGAGCCGGTTCGAGCATCTCGATCGACCGCCATCGCATGGTACACCGCCTCGGCCAGTTCGCTCGATAACCCGGGTGCGATCGTGGTGATCCTGGGTGGCTCGCCGGTGAATCGCTGGGCCACTGTCGCCAGCGTCGTTTCGCCTTCGAACGGCGGTTTCCCGGTCAACATTTCGAAGACCATGCAGGCCAGGCTGTACACGTCCGAACGCCCGTCGATATCCGCGTCGCCCCGCGCCTGTTCCGGACTCACATACGCCGGCGTCCCGGCCCCCGAGTCGTATTCCGCGCGCCACTCGCCAGACCAGACCTCGGCCTGGATCACCCGGGCAATTCCAAAATCGGCGAGATAGGCGTGATCATCCGACAGCAGGACGTTCGCGGGTTTCACGTCGCAGTGAAGCACGCCACTCCGATGGGCGTAATCGAGTGCTGCGGCCACGCCCTGCGTGATGGCCAGGACACGCCAGACCGGGAGCCGGGTTTTTTCTTTCAGCAGGTCCTTGAGTGACCCGCCGCGGACATAGGGCATTACGTAGTAGGGCGAGTCATCCGCTTCGCCAATATCGAGCACCGGTAGAATGTTGTGATGCTGAAGCCGATTGGTGTGGATGATTTCCTTAAGAAGGGCATTTCCCCCCACCCCGCTCACCGCCTCCGCACTCACGATCTTGACCGCCACCACCCGTCCCATCCGGACATCCCGCGCGAGGTACACCGTGCCCATCCCTCCCTGTCCGATTTGCCGGTCTGCCAGATAAAGGTCCGCCAATGCACGCTGGACGGGGTGTTCGGGCAGCTCATGCCCGGCCTCGACGTCAAACAGATCATCAAAGGAGACACTCAGCACTTCCAGCATTCGTTCACGGGTCCGGGCGGAGGGATAGAGATGTTTGCCACTGAGGAGGCTGGACAGGTGCCCTTTGGACAACCCGAGACGGATGGCCCAGTGGTTCTGACTGATCGGGCCCTGAGCCAGCAAACGCTGGAGCTGATCGAGTTTGAGGCGGATTCGCATGATCACCGGGTTGGTTTTGGAGATCCCTGGTTCGTTCAGGCAAGATGGGGCGGGGTACTGTGGGGCGAAAGGCGGTGGAGGGAGAAAGTGTTTTGTATCGTTCGGTCAGGGCGTATTGCCCCGAAACCAGCGGGCAACCAGCAGAATCGCTCCCCCTCAGGGGACAAAGAAACGATCGTGAAGGAGAAAGGAACGTGGCGTTGGCAAGGGATACCTCGGGCCGACTGGGAGGCGCTGAGCCGGGGATGGCCCGACGCCCCACCCCAAAAATGGAATGAAGCGCACAGACAGCTACCTATGAAGTAGCCATACTGGTCTCGTGACTTGTGGTGATCTTCTTAATGGAGTTTTTGCTAACCTGTTACTTGACATGAATATGCGGACTTCTCAGATCGCATTGGATCATACGCTGGACCACCAGCCCCTGGTGTATCGTATCGTCCATTCGCTGCTTTCCCAGGCCTTCGACGTCATTTCTCCATCACGCATCTGCCAGCGCCGTGGCCACCATGTCCTTGGCATGGATGTCTTTACCTACGAACCATGGGATCTGGACAAGCGCTATCATCGCAAGTTGGCCGGAAAAGGTTGCCGCGATTGTGGCACCGTGGTCGGCCCCTACGTCTGACCCGTTTTCTACCGGCGTCCAGTTCTGAGCGCCGGTATCACGTTGTCGACGTAACGCTTGAGGAGACCGCTGAACAGGGGGCCGACGGACGGATGGTCATCGTCGTCGGCCCCCACTGTATTGAAAACCGCGATAATGGCGGAATGCGTCTCAGGGTTCAGATAGAAGAAGCTGCGGAACGAGGCCTGGCTTCCCGTGTGACCAATAATCCGTGTTCCGCCGACCTCATTAATAAAAGTGGAGAGTCCCACCGAGCCGGCAGGTTGTCCATCGCCCTGGATATTAGGAAGAACCGGCTTCCACATTTCCTCGAGTGAACTTCGGGCCAGGACGTTCCGAGCGTCTTCGCTCAGGCCCGGCGCACCGATCAGAAACTTGAGGTACCTCGCCATATCCGTCAGGGGCGCATTGAGGCCGCCGTTGGAGACCGTAATTCCGGTGTCGAAGTCGAGACCATTTGCCGTGGTGACGCCTTTCGTGATCGTGTAGTTGTTGGATCGGTATCGAAGAAGGTGGTAAGGCGTTCGATCGAAGTAGCTATGGCTCATCCCCAGTGGTCGGAGTACGTTCTTCTCCATGTAAACTTCGTAGTCCTCACCCGACAGCGCCTCGATGACCCGGCCGAGAAAGATGAACCCCGGATTGGAGTAACTGAACCGGGTCCCTGGCTTGAAGAGGATCTCGGTATACGGCATCATTGCGACGACCTGAGACCAGCGGGTCGGCTCGAACGGGTGCCACGGCTTGTCGCCGCCCCAGGGCCAGGTCCCGTTGCGGAAACCTGCGGCATGGCTCAGCAGGTGGCGAATCGTGATGTCGTCGATCGATCCAAAGGTGTCGTGGACCGCGCGGAGTTCGGGTACATACTTGACGATCGGGTCGTCCAGCTGGAGAAGTCCCCGGTCGCGCAGCTGCATGATCGCGATGGCGGTAAATGTCTTGGTGATCGACGCCCAGTGGTAAATCGTGCTGGAATCCACCGCTCGAGCGGTGGCAATATCGGCCAGGCCGTATCCCGCTCGCCCGAGCACCGAATCTCCCTGCACAATCTCCAACCCGCTTCCCACGATCCCTTCCTCCTTGAGCGTGTTCTCATAGAAAGCCCGCATCTCGACCCAGGCCCGTGAAAAGGCCGGCGTCTGTGCCGTAGCGGTCGCGGGAACGGCGATGGCCCCCGCCACGAGAAGGAAGGACAGATATCTCGACATTGTCCGCTCGAAGGAGGAAAAGAGGAGTGTTGAGTATGGCCCGAGCCCGCCTGGTGAGCAAGGTGGTTTCGGTTCTCCGGCCGGGGAATGCGCGCAGTCTGCCTCTTGCGACCCTTTTCAACCACCCTGCATCTCCTAGTTCAGCCAACACCCAGCCCCCCCAAGGAGATCATTGTATGAAGCATCGTTTCCTTTCAGCCGCCATCGTGGCCCTTGCACTTGTCCCCACCATGGCGTCGGCCCAGACCCATGAGGGGCATGCATGGACCAATGATGGAGGCCAGGTGCGCGTGTTCAGTTTCAACCGGGCTCGGATTGGAGTCTCAGTCGCCGTCAAAGCGGATACCGAGTCCGATCGCTTTGGCGCCACGATTCAGTCGGTGGTCCCAGACGGACCGGCAGCGGTAGCCGGGCTCAAATCAGGCGATATCATTACCCGATTCAACGGGACCAGCCTGGCGGGTATCAAGTCGGAAAGTGATGACGACGATATGGTCATGTCCGGCCCTGGAGCCAAGCTGGTCGAACTGGCGCGGGGACTCGACTCCGGGGATACGGTCAAAGTGGAGTATCGCAGGGATGGCAGCAATCGAAATGCCACCATCGTTGCAAAAGAAATCGCTCCCGAGATGGCCATGGGGATGGGTCCCATGAGTGGAACGCTTCGGCTGACGCCCGGCATGGATATGCCGCGCTTTGAAGGGCCGGGGAGTTTCAAGTACTTTGGGGACGGCCCCGGCAACATGACCCTCACCGGGCCGGGAGACATGAATGTCTTCTTTCGGCGAAACTTCGGATTGCAGCTCCTGGAGCTGAACCCCGACCTGGGCGAATACTTTGGAACGACAGAGGGAGTCCTCGTGGCGGAAACCCCGAGCGATTCCAGCATGCAGCTTCGGGGCGGTGATGTGATTCTCTCGATCGACGGCAGGAAGCTGACCTCGGAAGAGCAGACCCGCAGGATCATCGAGACGTATGAGCCCGGGGAAACCGTGAAGATGGAGATCATGCGCAAGCACAACCGCATGTCACTGGAGTGGAAGGTCCAGGAGCCGGATCATCGTCGGATGCGAATGACCCGCCCGAGTGGCATGTTGACTCCCTCTCGCGAACGCATGCCTCTGATGCGGACGCCGGGCGAAGGCCACACCCAGCTCTAGGGCGCCCCAATTCCTCGGTAAACGCGAAGGCTGGAGACCTCCTCCAGCCTTCGTTTCTGTTTCCCTGCCTCCCGCTACCACGCCTGTCGATTTCCCCCGGTTCCGTTCGACTATACCTTGTCCCTGTGGATTTCACCCCTATTTCTGGAGGTTGTATGCAGTATCTGCTCTTGATCTACGCCAATGAAAAGACCTGGGATCAGCAGTCCGACGCAGAAAAGGGAAAGATGATGGAGGAATACGGTGCGTTCAGCGATAGCATCGTAAAAACCGGGAACTACAAGGCAGGCGAGCCACTGCAGCCGACCGCCACCGCGACCACCGTCCGCGTGCGTGGAGGCAAGACCCAGGTGACCGACGGTCCTTTCGCCGAGACCCGGGAGCAGCTGGGCGGGTTCTATTGGGTCGAGGCAAGCCATCTGGACGAGGCGATCGAGATGGCGGCACGCATCCCCAATGCTCGCGATGGCTCGATCGAAGTACGGCCCATCATGGTGATCCCTGGTCGCTGATCCCAGGGAATTCTGATCGCCCGTGGCGTGTGGCAATGTGATCGCCTGAACCCCAGCCTGGCTGGAACTGGAAACGGGATGATCGTCCGTCACATTGCTCCCGCCCGGTGCCCGGACCTGTTAATTCGGTAACGACCGACGAACGATGACCGCTGAACTCTCCCACACGATTTCCCGGATCTACCAGGAGCAATCCGCGCGCGTGCTGGCGACGCTGATTCGCCTGCTCGGCGATTTCGATCTGGCAGAGGAAGCAACGCAGGATGCCTTTGCCGCCGCGGTCGTTCATTGGCCTGATTCCGGGATTCCGGCCAATCCCCGGGCCTGGCTCATCAGCACCGGCCGTTTCAAGGCCATTGATCGAATCCGGCGGGATCGGCGATTCATTGCGGAGGTCCCCGACACCACGATCGCCACCGATCCAAAGGAGTTCGTGGATGAAGATCTGAGCATTGAAGATGATCGCCTCCGCCTCATCTTCACCTGCTGCCATCCCGCCATTGCGTCGGATGCCCGGGTACCATTGACGCTGCGCACAGTCTGTGGGTTAACCACCGAGGAAATTGCCCGTGTTTTCCTGATCCCGTTGCCATCCATGGCCCAGCGAATCGTGCGGGCCAAGGCGAAGATTCGAGCGGCAGGGATTCCCTACCGTGTGCCTCCCGCGGACATACTTCCGGAACGCCTGGACGCGGTTCTCAGTGTGATCTACCTGGTCTTTACCGAGGGGTATGCCTCGATGGCGGACCCCTCACTCGTTCGACGTGATCTCACTGGCGAGGCCATTCGGCTCGGCCGCCTGCTGGTGGAACTGATGCCGGCGGAACTGGAGGCCAGGGGCCTGCTTGCGCTCATGCTGCTCCACGATGCCCGGCGTGATGCCCGCTTGAGCGACGATGGAGAATTAATCCTGTTGGCAGAACAGGACCGGGATCGATGGGATCGCGAGCAGATCGAGGAGGGCGCTGGCCTGGTTGAGGCGGCGCTGAGCGGGCTCCGGGCAGGCCCCTATGCCATACAGGCCGCAATTGCGGCCTTGCATGTCCAGGCGCCCACCTCCGACGACACCGACTGGAGACAGATTGCCGCCTTGTATGGACTGCTCCTCACCCGGCATCCCTCGCCGGTCGTCGAGCTCAATCATGCGGTGGCCGTCGCGATGGTGGACGGACCCGAGCGCGGCCTTCGCCTTCTCGATGCCCTGGAGGCTCGCGGAGCACTCAAGAGCTATCACCTTCTGTTCGCCGCGCGGGCGGATCTCTATCGACGGCTGGGAAGATGGGCCGAGGCCCGGCAGGAATACGTGGAAGCCTTGAAGAGGGTCACTTCACCGGCGGAACGTCGCTTTCTGGATTCCAGGCTTGAGACCACTGCTCGCCTTCAAGCAGGAATCAACAATCAAGAATCGTAAAACCAGGGACGGACGCGGCTGACCAGGTGAGTGCGCCAATCCCCTCTGCTTCCGGCATCCTTCCTTGCCGCGCTCCGCCCCGGTGCCATATCGTATTTGGCGGATGGCAATGGGAACGCGATAGTCTGGTCGCTCGTCATAGGCGCCCACCGACGTACCGTGGTGCGCTGACATGCCTGTCTCAGTAGAATCGCGTGCTTGCCCGAGCTTGTCCGCACCCTGCATCAACTCCCTCACTCTCCACCCGGCACCATCTCCTGCTCTACCCCTGTGTTCTCAGCCGGCTCACGACCACCGTCACATTATCGCTCGCCCCCCGTTGCAGCGTCAGTTCCACCAGGCTCCGCGCGATCTCCTCAGAGCTCGATTTCGTTCCCAGGTGTTCCGCGATCTCTTCGTTGGACACGTGCTTGGTCAGGCCATCCGAGCAGAGCAGCATCACGTCATCCCATTCGATATCCTCGGTGAGAACGTCCGGACTCGCCTCCCGTCCGCCCAGGGCGCTCCACAGCACATGCTTAAGTCCAGACTGCTCGGCAGTATCCTCCGTCAGCGCTCCTGCATCGAGCAGCACCTGGGCCATCGTCTGGTCCTTGGTCATCACGTCGAGGTGCCGGTTGCGCAGGCGATAACATCGACTGTCTCCGACATGCAGGAGATAGGCTTTGGGCCAGCGGACGACGACCATGGTAAGTGTCGTGGCCATCCCCTTGGAGTCCGTCAGCCCTCCTTCGGTCTGGATCTTCTCGTGGCTTCGTTCCACCGATCGTCGCAGCTGATCCAGAAACGCGGCCTCGGATTTCTCATCGAGCTGGATGTACAGATCCATCGTGTGGATGACATAGTCAACGATGGCCTGGAGCGCGGTCCCGCTCGCGAGCTTGCCGGACGGTCCTCCTCCGACACCGTCGGCC
The DNA here is from genome assembly GCA_039931815.1 of Gemmatimonadota bacterium. GTDB lineage: Bacteria > Gemmatimonadota > Gemmatimonadetes > Gemmatimonadales > GWC2-71-9 > DASYPP01. The sequence goes on along the minus strand of JBDTRF010000113.1, from coordinate 1,019 downwards.
ACCAGGAAGACGAATCCTCGAGAGTCGCTCGTCAGCCGGCCCAGCAGGTCCGGTGGCATGCTCGAGTAGTGAACCATCATCGTCTTATGCAGGCTGGCTATCAGGAACTGGTCCTGATTCTCGGTACGGACCTTTCCCGGATGAGTTAAACCGAACACATCAATCTGGTCGGCCCGTGGACGCTCGTCCTGGGTCTCGACGGGGGTGCGGATCGGAACCATGCTACCCTCCTGGATTTCCCGTAGACCCCAATGTTTGCCACTTCCCGGGATTCCGCCAGAGTCGGCCAAGACCAGAACCCCGGAACCCAGATGCAACACTTCAGGCCTTGATTGCATCAGATGAGCGATTGTCGGTCGATCGAGCCTCATCGTTGGCGCTTATCCCCGGTAGTTTCCACGCGTGCAAAGGAAGGCAACCCATGCGCTTACGTCGCATCGTCGTGCTCTCGGCATTCGGGCTGGCCTGGGCCGGATCCAGGGCGATGGCCCAGGAGTCCATGGTTTTTGAACCCCATCCAGTGGTTCACCCCAGAATTCACGTTCATGTCCATCCTCATGTTCACCCCCACGTCCACGTGCACCAGGGCGCCCGGATCCATACGCGGATCCGTGGACAGGTGAAACTGAGCCGGATGCACGTCAAACTGGACCGGATGAACCGTCACGTCGAGCGCGATGTCGGACGGCAGGTGCGAATGCAGATGCGGGAGTCGATGCGGATGCGGATGGCCCCACTGCAACTTCGCCTGGGAGGAAGTGGTTCCGAAATCTAGACGGGTCAAACGGTCCAAATTCATACGACAAGCGGTAGGCGGGGATCGAGATCGACGTGAAGCCTGATCTCACCTCCTGCGCCTACCGCATTCACCCTCGGCCTCTGTTCCGCGGAATAGATCCGCGGGAAATAACCTGTGGTCTACTTCGCCCGCTCCAGATACACGCCTTCGCTCGGATTGACACGTACTCGCTCGCCTTCCTGGATAAACTCAGGAACCTGGATGGTGACCCCGTTGCTCA
>JBDTRF010000112.1:0-11019 GCA_039931815.1 Gemmatimonadota bacterium | reverse complement strand
GAGCGTCAAATCGAAGGATGAGCAGAATTTCCCGCATCCAGCAGGCTGATAGACCAGCAAGCTCCTGGACGGAGTCCGGCGGCGCAATACCCGCGACCATCCCCTGCCGAACCAGGAGTTCCGCGTTCTGAATCGCGGCCCCCGCCGCGCCTCGCACCAGGTTGTGCCCCAGGACGACACACCTCCAGTCCAGAATTGGACAGGGCCGGATCCGCCCGATGCTCACGGTCATGCCGCCACCCCGGCCGACATCGAGACGAGGCTGGGGTCGGTCCGCTCTCCGGTCGACGACGATCGGCCCATCAGGACAACTCGGCAGGCCCTGGCTTTCGATGGATCCGCGGAACCCGGTGAGGGTAGCAACAATGTCTTCGTGGCAGGTCGCCTGGGAGAAACCCATGGACACCGTCTCCAGGTGGCCATCGAGCACCGGCACCCGGTTGGCGTGTGCGCTCACGGTAAATGGTGCGGATAGGACAATCCCGCCAGTCAGGTCTCCGAGGATTTTTCCAGTTTCATGCTCAATCTTTTCCTCTTCTTCGGGAATGAGAGGGATCACGTTTCCCAACCCATCCATCGCCGAGACGCCGGGGTAGCCAGCGCCGGACAATGCCTGCATGGTGGAGACAAATATTCGGGTCAGGCCAAATGCCCGGTGGAGCGGTGCCAGGGCGAGAGCCAGTTGCGCGGTCGAACAGTTGGGATTCGCGACAATAGCGCCTGGCCACCTCCGATTGATTCTCTGGATATCCAGGAGCGCCAGGTGGCCGGGGTTGATTTCCGGAATCAGGAGAGGCACATCGGGATCCATGCGGAACGCACTCGCGTTTGTCACCACCGTGGCGCCCGCCCGTGCCCATTGCTCTTCGATGGGACGAGCCACCGCGCCTTTCAGCGCAGAAAACACGATCGAACAGTGTCCGGTCGGGTGCGCAGGATGAATGACCTGACTTGCGACAGCCTCGGGCAGGATCGATGAATCGCGCCAGTGCACTATGTCACCGTATCGCTTCCCCGCACTGGCGGCAGAGCCGTGGAGGGTGGCGATTTGAAACCACGGATGCGCTACCAGCAACGCCACCAGCTTCTGGCCCACGGTCCCGGTCGCCCCGATGATGGCGACGGGAATCTTGTCCCTGCCCCTATCCTGTCGCTCCACCGAATCTCTGATCGAAGCAGGTCCGGTCATCCGGCCCTCAGGATTTCAGTCACCTGGTCGAACTCAATCAGGAAGCCATCGTGCCCGCTTCGTGAGGTGATCTCCTCGTATCGGGCCGGCACGCCCAGGCTGGCGAGTGTGTGGACCCAGTGAGCGACTTCGCCTGGAGGAAAAGCATGTCGGAGTCGATCCCCACTCCGATGACAGTGCCCACCCGCTGTTTCATCGCGTGAGCGGTGTCAACCAGGTCGCCCAGGTCGTGACGATCCATGATCTGGGTCAGGGTGTAGTAGCTCAGGGAGTCAAATCGCTCAATCAACTTTTCCCCCTGCCGCCGGAGATACTGTTCCACCTGGAAGTGGTGTTCCGCGCCCCCTGTCTTCCGCTCAAATCGGTCGCTGAACTCGGCCGATGACCGATACGTGATCATGGCAATGGCGCGGGCAGCCGCCAGGCCGGCGGTCGCCTTTGCAGCCCCGTGAATTTCCCCGGACCATGCTGGATCGCTTTCGATCGCCATCCGCTGTGCCGCGTTCCATGCGATAGCCTGCGCACCCATGACACCTGGCGCGGCGAATACCACGACTCGATCCGTGGGGACGGCTGCGAGGCGTGCCCAATGGAGAGCGACCATACCCCCCAGCGACCCTCCAGTGGCCAGTGCGACCCGGGAAATATCAAGCGCCTGGAAGAAGGTTGTGGGCGCCCGCCAGGTCGCCCGGCGAGAGGGCAGGGAACGGGATCCCCGGGAGAGGACCCGAGGATCCGTAGCAGCTGCCCAGGAGATTCGCCGCGATGACCGGGTGAGATGTCGTGTCGAGCGCCAGGCCATCACCCAGCAAAGGCCCCCACCATTGGTGAACATCATGGCTTCCCGTCAAGGCATGAAAGACCAGGATCCAGCCGTTGGCTGAGCCGAGTTCCGGATCACCGTAGATCCGGCACCGCATGCGCGCATCGACGATCACTTCTCCCGCTTCGGTGGCAAAATCTCCCAGGGCGATGTCGGCCTGGACCGGTAGCGCCAGATGGCGACTCACAGGGAAACCTCTTCTTTCACGCCGATTTCGGCGGGGCGCTCGACGAACGCCGCATGAAGTTCCGCTTGAAACGCGATAGCGGCTCCCTCGGGAACGACGAACCAGATGCGTTGCCCGGTGTGTCCGGAACGGGTGATTCGAGTGCCGCAGCGCGTAACCGCGCGTGAGAGACGTCGGAGGATGTCGGGAGTAATCTCGAGACCAATCAGTGAGACGATGGCCAGTCCCACGCAGGGGGCCAGCAGCTGGGCGGCAGGGAGACCACGTCGGACGATCTGTCCCGCGTTCTGGCACTCATTCACATCCAGGGCAATCTGCGCCTTCCAGCCGAGCTCATCCCTGAACAGCGTGAATTCGCACCCCGGGTCAATCGCGCGCAGTTGCGTGCGCAGATCTCCCAGCGCGGCACGGTCGCCCGTCCGGGGGATTTCAACGTGCAGAACGGCCCGCTGTCCCTGGTGGGCCACCGCGGCCACACCGTGCACCGGTCCAGGCACGATGGTCGTGCCCGGCCCCGATGCCGTGAGCGGAGAAAATGTGAGTGGAACGCGGTGCCGCTCCGCCGCGGCTGCGGCCGCCGGATGAATGATCTTCGCCCCGGAACGGGCCAACTCTCGGAGAAACCGATGGCTCGCCTGCGGAATGTGGTGGGTTCTGGACACCTGTCGCGGGTCACCAGACTCGAGACCGTTCGTATCCTTGATGAACTCGCACTCGGCGCCGAGCGAGGCGGCCAGCTCTACCGCGGTAATGTCGGATCCGCCCCGTCCGAGTGTGGTGTACCTCCCGCGGCTCCATCCCTGGAACCCGGTGATCACCGGTACCACGCCAGCGTCGAGCAATCGCCGCACGCGGTGGGGTTGAATGACACCGAGCCGGGCGCGGGAGTGGCTGGCATCACTGTGAAGGCCGGATTCCCTGGCGTCGAGTGGTTCCGCGACGACGCCGAGCCGACAGAGTGCGAGAGCGAGAAGTGATGCCGAAACCACTTCTCCGGTGGCGAGTGCCCGGTCGGCGGCAAAGCATTCGCCGGCCGGCGGCAGGTCTTCTGAATAGGTGGCTTCCGCGACGTCGCGTACCAGGCGGAGCAGGTGATCGGTTACGCCGCGCCTCGCGCTGACGACGACGGCAACCGGCCGCCCGGCGCCGCGCTGCCTCACCCGCCACGCCGCCCTTGCGATCAGCTCAGCCGACGCGAGGGCTTCGCCTCCGAACTTGACTACCAGCGTTCGATGACTCATACGGCTTGCGCTTCTCCCACCCGGCGAATGCCGCACGATGGCGCCTCCGCGGGTAAGGCCTGGTCGAGGTCGGCGATCAGATCACGGACGTCCTCCAGCCCGATCGACAGGCGAATCAGTTCAGGAGTGACCCCGGTCGCGCGCTGCTGCTCTGCGGTCAGCTGCTCGTGCGTCGTGGATGATGGATGAATGATCAGGGACTTGGCATCGCCCACATTCGCGAGGAGAGAAAAGAGTTTCACCCGGTCGATGGTGCCCTTCGCCGCCTCGGCCCCGCCTTTGACGCCGAACGTGAGCACGCCCCCGAATCCTCCGGTGAGATATCGGCTCGCATTCGCATGCTCGGGATGACTCTCCAGCCCGGGATAAGACACCCAGTTGACCCGGCTGTCCTGGGCCAGCCACTTCGCAACCGTGAGGGCATTGGCGGAATGGCGCTCAATTCGAAGGGGCAGGGTTTCCAGCCCCTGGAGAAAGAGGAACGAATGAAAGGGTGAAAGGGCGGGGCCGAGATCGCGGAGAAGTTGAACCCGCAACTTGAGGATGAACGCGAGGGGGCCGAATGCCTCGGTATACACCAGGCCGTGGTACGAGGGATCCGGGGCGGAGAAGTCGGAGAACCGCTTCCTCGATTCGGGCGTAGTCCAGTCGAACCTGCCGCCATCCACCACGATTCCACCGATCGCGGTGCCATGGCCGCCAATCCACTTGGTGGCGGAATGAATGACAATGTCGGCGCCGTGCGCGATCGGGCGGCACAGGGTGGCCGCGCCGAAGGTATTGTCGACCACCAGTGGAATTCCGGCAGCATGGGCAATAGCGGCGAGGGCTGTGAAGTCGGGCACGTCCAGGCGTGGGTTGCCAATGGTTTCCACAAACAGGAGCCTGGTGCCATCGTCAATCGCGTTCTTCACCTGCTCCAGGTTGTGAATATCGACGAACCGGGTCTTGATCCCCCACTTGGGAAGGCTGTAAGCGAAGAGGTTGTACGTGCCGCCATACAGGCTTTGCGATGAGACGATGTTATCACCGGCCCGGGCGAGGTTGAGTACCGTCAACGTCGTCGCCGCCTGGCCGCTCGCCACTGCGAGCGCGGCCGCACCCCCCTCGAGCTCGGCGACCCGTTTCTCGAACACATCATTGGTCGGGTTCATGATGCGGGTGTAGATATTCCCGAAGACGCGGAGCCCGAAGAGGTCGGCGGCGTGCTGCGTGTCATTGAAGACGTAGCTCGTCGTGGCATAGATCGGTACGGCCCGGGCATTGGTGACGGGATCGGGTACCTGCCCCGCATGAATAGCGATTGTGCCTGGCTGGTATGACATGGGTTCACTCCGGATACAGGGGACAAAAAAAGCCCGGCCCACCGTGAGGTGAGCCGGGCCGGGAATCTGCAACGATCAGCGAATCATGTTTCGCGGATGTGCGCCGTGGCCATGCCCACCCTCTGGGTAAAGGGGCACATGCACATCAGGGCACACATTGTCCGCATGATCATGGAAGAAGTAACCTCAAGTAAAAGCAAAGTTGCCTTCAGCAACATCCCAGGGGTGAAACAAAAATCCCCTCGGCGGGCATGCGCGCGAGGGGATGACATCTCGGGCGGTTTAGCTCTTTGGTTCGGCGATGTACCGCCCGGCGGGAGCAAGTGGCCTGTAAATCGACCGCCGTGACACAATTGTATTGAGTCGGTCGGATTGCGTCAAGAGTCGCGAATCCCCTCGCAAAAGTAGCAGCGTTCGCGAAGGAGCGACAATGCGACCTTGTTTTCCCTCATTCCCGGGCTTCGCTCTTTTCCGTTTTGATGGTCTCACATTCAGCGCGGCCTGGGTTTCTCGCCCGGGTCCTGGAACTCTCAATTGCCGATCGATCGGCCGGACAGCACCATGATCTCTGCTGCCCGGGCTTCTCGTTGCCCTTCCGTGACGTCCACCTTGAGCAACAGCCACGCCCCGGCAACGAAGAACACAATCACCGAGAGAATCGAAATCCGGGTGGACCCGGTAACGCTGATGACCGCGGCGACAATCGCGGGCCCGAAGACCCCGGCAAATTTCTCGAAGACGGCGAAGAATCCGAAAAATTCACCAGATTGATGCTTGGGAATCATGCTCGCAAACAAGGAGCGACTGAGCGCCTGGGTACCGCCCTGCACCATTCCGACGAGCAGAGCCAGGATGAGAAAGTGAGTTGCATTGGTCATGAAGTAGCCGAGAACGCTGATGCCGGCATACACAACGAGGCCAAGGAAAATGGCCTGCTTGACGCCGATGCGGCCCGCCAGGTGGCCGAACAGAAAGGCAAAGGGAACGCCGACAAACTGGACAAGAAGAATCGAGGCGATGAGAGCGCCCTGCCCGATGCCGACCTCAGTGCCGTAGATCGTGGCCATACGGATGATGGTCCCGATGCCATCGTTATAAATCAGAAATGCGATCAGCATGAGAAAGGCGTTGCGAAAGCCGCGCAGCTCCCGGAATGTCACAATCATGCGCCGCCAGGCGGCCAGCAGCGGGTTCGCCCCCCTGATTTCACCGGGAATCAGCATTCGACCGGGCTCGGCCACCCGACGAAAAAGGGGAATCGAAAAGAGCACCCACCAGACTGCCACCGACACAAACGCCAGTCGAACGGGCAGGGTTGCCTGGCTCGGCGATATGCCGGGCCCCGTGGGGAATCCGAACCATTGTGGCTTCTGGATCCAGGCCAGGTTCAACGCCAGCAACATTCCGGAGCCGAGGTACCCCATGGCGTAGCCTGAGGTAGAGACGCGGTCGATTTCCTCTGGACGCGCCACGTGCGGGAGGAGGGCGTCGTAGAAGACAAAGCTCCCATTCGCTCCAATGTTGGCGAGGATGAACAGGATGGCGGCGAGGAGCCAGTCTCCCCGCTCAATGAAGAACATCATCCCGGTGGAACCGGCGCCGAGCAGCAGGAACAATCCCAGCAGCTTCTTCTTGGCGGCGGCGTAGTCCGCGATCGCCCCGAGCAGGGGCGACAGGATGGCGATAATGGCAAGGCCAACAGTGGTGGCGATGGTGAATCGCAGCGTCGCCTGGCTGGGTGTGAGACCCGCGGCAGCGACAGAGGAGAAATAGATCGGGAAGACGGCGGTGATGATGACGACCATGAACGCCGAGTTGGCCCAGTCGTACATGGCCCAGGCCATGAGTTCGGGGCGATGAAGCGCCAGCCGTTCCAGCAGGGTTGGTCGCGGCTTGAGTTCGGCGTGTGTCACGGTGGATGTGGTTGGGGTTGTTCTAAGGTAAGAGGAGACAATCGTCAGCGCATCTCACCCGGTCTTCCCGCTTCCCATTGTTCCCGACGCTTATCAAAAAATGCTCCGTGTGCCTGGAGCATTGTGTCCATCCCTCCGATCCTGCGACACCGCGTTCCGTTCACATGCTGGCCGCTCGCTGTCGGGTCTTCCGGATGGACAGGAGCACCGCCGTAGTGAGGGTCAGCAAAATAATCCCGAGCGACACGGTGATGGAGATGTGGACCCATTTCGTGGCGACCATTTTGACTCCTACAAAGACCAGTATTGCGGCCACGCCGGGTTTCAGGTATTCGAATTTGTCGAGCATTCCAGCCAGGATAAAGAAGAGTGACCGGAGGCCGAGGATGGCAAAAATATTGGAAGTGTACACGATAAACGGATCGCGCGTGATCGCGAAGATAGCGGGAATGCTATCGACCGCGAACACCAGGTCGGTGGTCTCGATGACGATGAGCACCAGGAGAAGAGGGGTGGCGACCCTCCGCCCATTGGTCCGGCTGATGAAATGCTGGCCGTCGTACCTGTTTCCGAACGGGAACAGTCGCTGGGCCAGGCGAACCACCGGATTCTTTTCGGGCTCGATCCGCACCGCACCGGCTTTCATCATCTTGATGCCGGTATAGATGACAATGGCGCCGAAGATGTAGATCACCCATTCGAATCGCTGTAACAGCAGTGCGCCCATCACGATCATGACAGCGCGCATCACAATGGCGCCAACGATGCCCCACTTGAGAACGCGGGGTTGCAGTTCCGGCGGCACGTTAAAAAACTGAAATACGAGGATGAAAACGAACAGGTTGTCTACGCTGAGTGACAACTCGATCAGGTAGCCCGTGTAATACTCCAGCGCATGGTGCGGGCCTTCGCGATACATGAGGAAGAGCCCGAAGAGCATGGCGAGCCCGACCCAGCCGGCGCTCCATGCGATGGCTTCCTTGAAGCTCAATACATGGGACTTGCGGTTGAACACGCCGAGATCAAGCGCCATCAACGTGATGACGATGGCGCTGAATCCTACCCAGACCGCGATCCCGTGATGGCCCATTACCGGCCGGCAGCCATGGCTTCAAGGCGGGCGATCCGCTCTTCGATCGGCGGATGAGTACTGAAGAGGCGGAGCATGCCGCCACCATTGGCCGCCAGGGGGTTGACCTGGGCCAGCGGTGCCACCGCCGGCTGGACCCGCATGGGGATCTGGTGGGCAATCGCATCAAGGCGCTTGAGCGCGTGAGCCAGTGGCAGAGGACGACCGAGGATCGCGGCGCCAACCCGGTCTGCCTCAAACTCCCGCTGGCGTGACACGGCAAACTGAATCAGCGTCGCTGCAATGGGCGCGGCGATGAGGGCGATAAGGCCGAGCACGGGATGACCATCGTCATCACGGCTGCTGCCCCCGAACATGAGCAGGTAGGGGACGTACCCGATAGCCCCGGCGATTCCTGCGGCGATCGTGGAAATGAGCATGTCGCGGTTCTTGATGTGGGCCAGCTCGTGAGCCAGGACGCCTTCGAGTTCCTCAGGCGGCATGTATTTCATGATACCGGTTGTGACCGCGACGACCGCGTGATTGGGGCCCCGCCCGGTGGCGAAGGCGTTGGGCTGCTCGTGTGGCGCCACCGCGATGTCCGGCATGGGAAGCCCCGCCCGTTGCCGCAATCGATCAACCATGGCGTACAACTCGGGCGCCTCCTTCGCGGTGACAAGCCGGGCGCCGTACATGCGGAGCACCAGCTTGTCAGAGAAGAAGTACATGATGAAGTTGAAACCGGTGCCGACCATCAGTGCCACGGCGAGCCCGCTGGTACCGCCCAGCAGCTGGCCCACCGCCATGAAGAGGGCAACTAACCCTCCCATGAGCAGAAAGGTCTTTGTGTTGTTCATCGCTGCTGTTCTCCCGGGTCCGAAAACGAAAAAGCGAGACCTCGCCGCAGCGCGTTCGCGCCGGACGAAGGTCTCGCTCTGACAATGAAGCGCATCCCTCGCGCTTTGTCCCTGAAGGACCGTGCCCAGCCATGCCGGGCAGTCTTGACGATCCATCGGTCCGCCATAAAATGGGCGGATAAGCTACTCCCCTTCAATGACAGGCAAGCTAATTCCATCGTGCTGGCGGGTCAATCTGTCAGGACAGGACGATGAACCGGGGGCGTCCGCTTACTCCGGCTGAAGTGGTCATGCTGGGGAGTTTCGCGTCGCAGGTTGATCTCAGCCGGGTGCGAATCTATTCCCGCCAGACCATCTTTGGCCGGGTCCTCAGTGTGCTGAGCCGAGGCTCGGCCATCGCGCTTGGATTCCGCATCGTCGTGCCAGGCGAGGTTCTCCCGGCCCTTCTTGCGCATGAGATGGTTCACGTCCACCAATACGAGCGATGGGGTGCCGTTCGATATCTGGCGAACGGGTTCTGGCACCAGTTCATTCTTCGCGGTCTGCTGGGCAGAGATGTCTACGCCTGGGAATTCGTGTCCGGAAAATCATTCGATCAGTTTGGAATGGAACAACAGGGGCAGATCGTACAGGATTGCTTCGACCCTGCTTCGCCGAAACGCCGCGTGGCAGACCGGGTATCGCCTTTCGCGCCACCAGGTGCACGCTAGAACGCGGGCGCGTCGCTGTGTACCGGGTCGTTCAGCACGATGGCGGTCGCGTCTGATCCGATGGGGGTTTCGAACTGGCCTTCCGGAATCACCAGCAGGGCGTTGGCCCTGACCATTGATGTGAGGATACCCGATCCCTGGGGGCCGGTGAGTCGAACCTCGCGTGAACCTTTCTTTTCAGACACCACGGCACGAAGAAAATGCTGGAGACGAGGTTTCACTGTTATGTGCTCCGCGGTCGTGACGGAAACCCCGCGACGAAACGGGAGAGTCCGCCCGGACATCACCCGGATTGCCGGGCGAACGAAAAGCTCGAATGTCACCATGGTACTGACCGGGTTCCCCGGCAGTCCGATCCAGGGCAAATCCCCCAGCATACCGAACCCGACCGGCGCGCCGGGTCGCATTCTCAGCTTCCAGAACTTCAAGTCCAGGCCCATCTGGCCGAGCACGTCGCGCAGGAAGTCGTGCTCACCCACGCTGATTCCAGCGGTGGTCACCAGCAGGTCACAATCCTGGCCGCGTTCCAGGTGTTCACGGACGCTCGCCGGAGTGTCGGCGGCGATTCCCAGTGGGACGGGCTGCCCCCCCGCCTGCTGGACCAGGGCCATGAGCGTGTAGGTGTTCGAGCTGGCAATCTTTCTCCCCGCGATGATGTCTTCCGAACGGTCCAGGTCTACGATCTCATCGCCGCTGGCCATGATTCCCACCCGGGGACGGCGATGCACCAGGGGATGGCCTAAGGCGATCGACGCGAGCACGCCCAGCTCGGCGGGTCCCAGTTCGCTGCCTGCGACAAGCGCGGTTTCGCCTTTCTTGAGGTCTTCCCCAGCCTTTCTCCAGTTGACACCGACGTCGCGATCCCTGGTGATGGTGACGGTCTCCGACCCATAGTCAGTGTCTTCCTGCCGGATGACGCTATCGCAGCCGGGTGGAAGCGGCGCCCCGGTAAATATCCGGGCGCACTCACCCAGGCCGAGACCGCGCATCGGGAACCCGCCAGCAGCTATGTGCTCGATGACAGTGAGCATGACTGGCTTCTCCGCCGATGCTCCCTGGACATCCGATCCACGAACCGCGTACCCGTCCATCGCCGAGTTGGTGTGTGGCGGTATATCGAGCGGACTCACCGCCGTTTCGGCGAGAACGGCGCCCAGGGCATCGGCCAATGGAATTCTGAGTGCCGGCTGGCGCCGAACGTGACTGAGGATCTCACGGGCGGCATCGCGAGCGGATAGCGGCGGGATAGTTGGATCGATTGGTGGGCGAGCAGGCACCGTAATTATATCCGGGATGCTTTTAAGGGTGGGTTCCACGAAGGGCATGGCGCACCGTGGTCACCCGGTGGAGGAGCATGTGGCGTACGGCAACGTAAATGCAGGAATCTCGTGTCCCCTGGTCATTGCGGGAATTGAGAGAGATGGGCCAATCAGCTTGTCATGGTGGGAACGCGCGCCGTACCATCGTTCCGCACCTCTTTGCTGGCGCCAGTATCTCCGGCCGCACCTATATCACGAGCGCCTTGTCCCAGGCCAGACCCGCCAGGAGCTGCAGCCAGGCGGTATCCCGGAATCGGAGCACCGGGCAATTGTCCGAATGGTATTTTTCGTCATCCGTGACGATGGCGATCCATTGATCACTGTCGGGACGATCGGATGAATACAACGGGACCGGCCCGGCCGCGAGGCGAAATACCTCCATCTTG
>JBDTRF010000111.1:0-11098 GCA_039931815.1 Gemmatimonadota bacterium | reverse complement strand
AGGTGACGTATAACGGTTGCGGGGTGGCCCCGACGGTGGTCTTCGTGGGAACCAATGCCTAGCTGAGCATTTCATCACTAACGGGCAAGCGGTGAGCCATGCATGCTCACCGCTTGTCGTGTGAGGAGGCGGGATGAAAAACCTGGTCATTGCCCGATACCGGGACGGTCACGTGGTGAAAGGCGTCAGCTTCGATGTCGACCCCGCGAAGCCGACCTGTCACGTGCGGCCGGACACCGGCGCGGTGATGGAGGTGAGGCTCGCCGATCTCAAGGCGCTGTTTTTTGTGAAGACCCTGGAAGGAAACTCGAAGCACGATGAAGGAGCCGAGGTCGCGACGGGAGATCGTCGGACGCATGGATCGGCGATGATCGTGCTGACGTTCGAGGATGGCGAGAAGCTGACCTGTCTCACCAATCGGTTCCCTCCAAACCGGCCATTTTATTTCGTCGTTCCGGTGGATCTGGAGAGCAACAACGTCCGCATCCTGGTGAATGCGGCGGCGGTTGCATCATTTGAAAACGCCCTGGATCCGGCCAAACACTGATCGACAACTCCTGAACTCACTATCGCAGCGTCGGGCGTGAACATCAGGGTTGTTTCGTCAGTGTCAGCCCCTCTCCCTGAAACCCTGATCCCTGCAAAACCCCCGTCGAGGTCGTCTCCGTCACGGTACCGGTGTAGGTAAATGGAATGAATCCGTTGCAGGTGAAGGTGAGGACAAAGTTGATCTTGGTCCTCGTCCCCGAAATGCTGGGGGCGCAAAGGAGGGCGCCGACGTCAATGGCCGCCGAACCCGCTACGACGCCCTTCTTGTCGGTCATGGTTGCGCTAAACACACCGGTGCCCATGGTTCCCGACGATTTGCCTGCCAAGGTGGGGGAGTTGTCGCTCGGGCCGTTGCTATCCCCGCCACAAGCCACCACCAGGACCGCAAGGATCAATCCGCCTGCACGCAGGAGGTGGTTCATGGTGATTCGCCTATAGAGAGGTAGGATTCGGAAGGCCTCACGGGATATCCTACACCTGAACAGGACACCGTCAACCAGGGCGTTTATCAATAACCATGTTCCCGCACGGCCTTACGGTCGATAAGTGCCGAAACTCCACACAAACCCCTCCAGGTCTCTCGCGCTGTACTCCCGCGATCCATAGCCAGTCTGCTCGAGCGTTCGGAAAATTTCAGCGCCCTCCCTGCGGGATCGCTGGTAATGGGCATCGATGTCATCCACCGCGACGTAGATGGACCATTCGATCCTGCTGAAATCTTCCTCGCGCGGCCGCGGCGAAACCGGTTCGCTCGCGTTACCCCCCAGCATGATCACTCCATTGCCAAGCTTGAGTTCCGCGTGGGCGATGCCGCCATCATCTCTGGTCATGACGCTGAGCTTCTCGAAGCCGAACGCGCGGCAGAGCCATTCAATGGCGCGGGGAGCGTTACCATAGCGAAGGGCCGGATAGATATCGGGTTTCGGAGACATGGTTTTCCTGGTGACGGGAGCGGAAGGGCCGGTGAATTCAGGCGACTCAACTGACGGGATCCAGGATAGGATGCCTGGGGCAAGACGTATTGGAAGGATTTCCCTAAAGCAGTTCTTTCCACACTTTCGGCGTCACACCGGTAAACTGGCGGCAGTCGCGAATAAGATGCGACTGGTCGAAATATCCCGAACGTACCGCCGCCTGCGACCAGGTCGTCCCCGGCTCCCGCCGAAGCAGCGACTGGAGTCGCTGGAACCGGATCATCCGGGCGATGGTTTTTGGAGGGACGCCGATCCATTCATTGAACGAGCGAATGAGTCGCTTTCGGCTCCATCCCAGCTCCTCCGCAATGCCGCCGATGTCGCGCTGGCCACCGCTGGCCTCGAGCTGATCCCACGTCCACTGCATTTCCGCCCCGGATTCGGGAGACTTTGCGAGCATGGCGCCGAGGGTCCGGTCCAGCAGTGCGAATCGTTTCTCCGGCGTAGGTGATTCTTCCAGCCGCTCCGCCAGCTCAGAGGCCAGCCCGGCCATGATGTCTTCGAGCGGAACAACCGTCCGGACGATGGACCCAAGCGGCAATCCAAGCAAACGGCTGGCCCCGAGTGGAGTAAGGTTGACCTGGATACAGCGAGACGGCCCAGTGGATTCACTCACCACCGGGCCGTCGAAAATGCCAGCCGCAAAACTACTGTGAAGCACTCCTGGAGTTGCCTGCATATCCGACAGGCGGAACGGAGGACCCAGGTTGATGATCAGCGGGACCAGGGCCGCCGCGTACTCAATTCGGGGTGCCGACCACCGCACCCGTTCGGTATAGTCGTGATAGGAAAGCACACAGCCGAGGAGGGGTGTGGCCGGCTGGGCCATATGCATGGTCCACGCCCCTTCGCCGGAATCGTGAGTGAACGTCCGCATGCTACTGGCCTTACCGTTGAGACAGAAGGATCCGCTTTATGTGGGGTTCATGCAAAAAGTGGTCGAGACGCGCCGGCCAATAAACAAGCGGGACAGGTTTACCAGGAATCTACATTTGGCTGAAATCTCTCTGGAGCAATCCACCGGCCTGTTCCCGGTTCTCGGGCCCAGTCTCCTACTTAAGCCACTCCTTCCCACTCAACAATTCCTCAATCAGGCTCTGTCCCGTCCGGTCCACTGCTTCCGCAGCAAAGTTCGTCACCACCCGGTGCCGCAGAACCGATTGGGCCACGCTGATCACGTCGTCCAGGTCCGCCATCGGCCGGCCGGCGATCGCGGCCCGCGCCTTGGCTCCGAGGACGAGGTACTGTGAAGCCCGCGGCCCGGCGCCCCAGTCGACATATTCCTTCATATAAGGCGGCGCGTCACTATCGGCGGGGCGAGTCATCCGCGCCAGTTTGACCGCGGCACGAATGAGTCCCTTGCTCACCGGGATCCGTCGGACCAGCCCCTGCATCTCCCGGAGCATCACGGCGTCGAGCACCGGCTGCATTGTCACCGTGCGGCCACTCGTGGTCTGCTCGACGATGGCCTCTTCCTCTGCCTTGGTCGGGTATCCGACTCGCAGCTCCAGCATAAACCGGTCGAGCTGGGCTTCGGGAAGCGGATAGGTCCCTTCCTGCTCGATCGGGTTCTGCGTCGCGAGCACGAAGAAGGGTTCCGGCAGCTGATACGTCTCGCCGGCCGCCGTTACCTGGTGTTCCTGCATCGCCTGCAGCAGGGCCGCCTGGGTCTTGGGAGGCGTTCGGTTGATCTCGTCCGCCAGGACGACGTTGGCGAACACCGGCCCGTGCACAAAGCGGAATGCGCGGCGACCGGTCGTGAGATCTTCCTCGATAATCTCAGTGCCAGTGATATCGCTGGGCATGAGATCGGGCGTGAACTGCACCCGGTTAAACGAAAGATTGAGCGCCTCGGCGACCGTCTGGACCATCAGCGTTTTGGCCAGGCCGGGAACGCCGATCAGGAGCGCATGCCCGCCGGCGAGAATCGCGGTGAGAATGCCATCCACCACCTCTTCCTGCCCGACGATGCGTTGCGCTACCTGGCCGCGGAGAGTGTTGACGGCACGCGCCAGCCGTTCGAGCTGGGCCACGTCATCGCCGGTGGTCGTTGTCTGGGAAACTGTCATGAGTGGAAAATCACTCTGTGTTGTAGTCGAGTACAGAAGTGGCCTGGCGGTCAGGGCCTGACGGATCGACCAGACCAGGGTTTCAGGAAGGGGGAAATGTAGCAGGGTTACAGTGGCAGACGCCCTGTGGCGGGACAGTACGGACGTGAAGGTGTTCTGGTCGTGGCCGTGTTTGACCAGGTAAGTGGAAACGCTCGAAACTGCGGCGTTGTATCGAACTGCACCTCGCGGAGGACCGGGAGAATCCGCGGAGGACGCGGTCTATGATGACATCCTTCTGTTCTTCGCTGCACACCGTCGCGCAGGCGTTTCACAAACAGAGGTGGGAAAATTCAACCGGCATCCGTCGTTCACAGGATTGCCTTGGCCTTGAGGCGCGGGGCAATTGGACCGCGCGGAGCCCGGGAAGCCCGTACGGGCAAACACCCAGGCATATCTTCAGCGCAGATATCAGCGTAACTTTATATAATTAAATGAGTTAGCATGTTCATTGCCAACGGCAAATGTTTCATTGCCATGGCGGCCCCAGGCGGTTCATTTGAGCTTGCGAAAAATTTCACAAGCGGGTATTTTAGGCCCGGTGAGCGCCCCTGATTCATCTGGGAAACCGTCATCCGGATCCGCCAAATATGCGGGTCTTGGGCTTCAACTCGCGGCGTCGATCCTGGTGTTCGTTTTCTCCGGCCTCTGGCTGGATAAGAAGCTGGGAACGTCGCCTCTCTTTACTATCCTGTTGGCGTTTGCCGGATTCGGCGGGTTCATGTGGTCCCTGGTGCGGAGCCTCAACCGGGACAACAAGGCTGACAAGGGTTGAAGACCGGTCGTGTGTATGGAAGCGGGTTGCTGCTGATCGGGCTCGGGGCGGCGCTGATGTCCTGGTCGCTTCAAGGAACCAATCGCACCGCGGCGCTGATTTCGGTACTGGTGTGCCTCGTGATCCAGGGGCCACTCGGCTGGTGGCTGATTCGGTCAGTGGGAACGCCACGGTTCCTCGGGGTATGGGTCACCGGCATCCTGACCCGTTTCGTGATTCTCGGTGGCCTGGCGCTGGTGGTTTTTCCCGCTCAAAGGTGGCCACTGTCACCCGGGTTGCTGATCGTTGGCGGAGTTCTATTCGCCCTGCTGCTTCTTGAAGGCCTGGCACTCTGGCTGGAACATTCGCAGGTAGAGCCTAGATGAGTCGATTCGTCCGTCTATTCGGTGTACTGGGAATTCTTCTTGGGGCCGCTCCCCTGGCGGCGCATGCCCAGGAGGGACATACCAGTGAGGCGTTCACCGCTGCCCAGCCGGGTTCGCACGTCGCGAGCGAGCGCGAAATCGACATCATGCACCATCTCGCGGACAAGCACACCTTCGAGTATCCGTGCCTGAGCCCGAGTTACATCTGCGAGATTCCGCTGCCCCAGTTTGCGCCGGTCAAAGTCGGATCGATGCTGATCGACTTTTCTCCGACCAAGCACCTGATGTATGTGCTGCTTGCCTCGCTTCTCATCGGATTGATCTTTATCCTCTCGGCCGGCGCGATTGACCGCGCCCACAAACAGGGAAAGCCGGCCAAGGGTTTCGCGGGTGCCATGGAAGCCACGGCACTCTACATTCGCCAGGAAGTGATCCTTCCCAACGTGGGACATCACGGGGAAGGGTTCGTACCGTACCTGCTCACCGTCTTTTTCTTCATTCTCGCCTGTAACCTGCTGGGCCTGGTTCCGTGGGGTGCCGCCGCGACAGGCAACATCGCGATTACCGGTGCGCTGGCGCTGATGGCGTTCGTAGTGATCGAGATCGCCGGCATGCGCTCGCTCGGATTCAAAGGCTATATGGGGACGATTTTCTTTCTGCCCCCGGGTTTGCCGACCATCCTCAAGCCGATCATTCTCCTGATCATGACCCCGATCGAAATCATCGGGAAGCTGGCCAAGCCGTTCGCGCTCGCGGTCCGTCTGTTCGCCAACATGACGGCAGGGCACGCGCTGGTCCTGGCCCTGATCGGCCTGACGTTCACCTTCGGCAGCCTGACCGTCGGTATCGCATCGTCCCTCATGGCCACCGCCATCATGTTGCTTGAGGTGTTCGTGGCGTTTCTTCAGGCCTTTGTGTTCACCCTGCTGACGGCGGTGTTCATCGGGCTCATGCGAGAGGCACACTAGGCGCGAAACGCGATAAGCGATCCGCGAAACCATGTGAGACTGGGGCTCGCTCGAACCTCATGTTCTCCGTAATCCGTCGAACGACGGATGATACTCGCTGGTCAGGCCGGAAACGGCGCGACCGCTGGCGAGTTACCAAAGCGAAACCGATCCGGGAGAATCGGTTATTCCGCTGAAGGCGAGCGACACACTACGGATCTCCCGACTCAATGGAGTAACCCATGTTGCATTTGCTCGCGATGTTGCAGGACACGGCGGCGAATTCCGCCGGTAAGGGCTATGGCTTGATCGGCGCCGGTCTCGCCGGTGGTCTCGCGGTGCTCGGCGCCGGTATCGGCATCGGCCGAATCGGTGGCTCGGCCGCTGAAGGCATGGCGCGTCAGCCAGAGAACAGCGCCCGGATTCAGACCGCGATGATCATCTCGGCGGCCCTGATCGAAGGTGTCGCACTGTTCGTCGCGGTCATCGCGCTGTTGATGCAGGGCAAAGTCACGTTCTAAACGGTTATGGCGGACAGGGTGAACGGTGTCGCCTGAAGCGCGCCGTTCCCCACCCGCAGACCCACAGAGAGAGAATCTCCATGCGATTTCCCGGTAGCGTCGCCGCCATGCTGGTATTCGCGACCCCGATGATGGCCCAGGAGCAGGCCGCCGAGCCGACCAGTGGCCCGCTGGTCGTCAACGGCGGTCTCATGATCTGGACCGTCGTGGTCTTCATCATTCTGCTCCTCGTGCTTCGCCGGTTTGCGTGGCCAGTCATTCTCGGCGCCGTGAGAGCGCGGGAAGAGGCGCTGGAGAAGCAGATCGCCGAGGCGGAAAAGAACCGGGCCGAGTCGGCCGCATTGCTTGAGCAGCACAAGAAGCTTCTCGCGGAAGGCCGTTCCCAGGCCCAGACAATGCTGGCCGAGGGTAAGCTTGTCGCCGAGAAGGAACGCGCGGCTGCGATGGAACGGACCCGGCATGAACAGGAAGAGCTGATGGACCGGGCTCGCCGGGAAATCGCCGCCGAGCGCGACCGCGCGGTGGCCGAGCTTCGTCGCGAAGCGGTGGACCTGTCACTCGCGGCGGCTTCCAAGCTGATCGGTCAGCGACTCACCGCTGATTCCGATCGCAAGCTGGTGGAGAGCTATCTCGCGACGCTTGAGAAAACCAAGTGAGACCGGCCACCATCGCGCACAACTACGCGGAAGCCATCTTCCAGCTGGGCGAGAAGAGTGGCCAGGCAGAACTGTACGCCGAGCTGCTCGATGCCGTCGCCGGTGCGATCGAGGCTGAGCCGACGGTACAGGCGGTACTCATGTCGCCGCGTGTCCCCAAGCCGGCCAAATCGAAGTTGCTCGCTTCCGCGCTTCCCGACGCGCCGCGGGAGTTCATTCTCTTTCTCCAGGCGGTCGTGAAGCGGGGGCGGCAGGGACTCTTCCGGCTCATCGCCAGCGAATACATGGGGCTTCTGGACATCCAGATGAACCGGGTCCGTGCCGGCGTCACGCTGGCTCGGGAAGCGGATGAGTCCATGCGGCATTCCATTGCCGAGGGACTTCGCGTGGCGCTCAAGAAAGAAGTGATTCCGACCTATCGGATCGATCCTGAGATTCTCGGCGGGGTCATTGTCCGGGTTGGGGACCGGGTGTTCGATGGCTCCGTTCGCCGCAGTGCCACCCGACTTCGAAGGCAGCTGCTGACGCACTAGTTCCGTTTATTTGTGAAATACGATGAGCCCGCTTCTCAAGAGCGGGCTTTGTTTTTACCGGCCTCGCGCGTGGCCAACCTCCGCGAAAAAACAGCCCGAGGCGGAGGCCACAAAGTATCACGGAGGTCACGGACAAACAGGAGGTTGGCGATTCATAGCGATGCCTGGAGTGCTGGGTTCATGGACTCACCCGCCTCCTCGCAGATCGTAAACTGTCCCTCGCGGAAGCGCGGAAATTCCTCGGAAAACAGCCCCTCGCGAAGCCACGGAGTATCACGGAGGTCACGGACAAACAAGAGGTTAACGCTCTATAGCTTTTGACTGGAGTGCTGACAATAAATGAGCTACAAGAGGAGGCCTGTTACGATCTGGGAAGATCGCCGATCATGAGTTCAGGCACAGCCCGTGGCCTTCCGCGCGGGGCAGTCTTTTTGTCCGTGACCTCCATGATACTCCGTGGCCTCCGTGAGGAGTTGTTGCGGATCTTGAGGAGTTGTTTCGGATCTTGATGATTACCAGAACCCTAAACGTTCAACGGTGCCGACACATCAAAGCGCACAGGGTCAATCTGATCGCAGCGCGTTCATCGGGCTCACCCGCGCGGCCCGACGGGCCGGAAGGAACGCCGCAAGGAGGCTCGCTGCCAGCAGGATGAGGGCAGTGAGGACATAGGTCACCGGGTCGGTTGGACTTACTCCATAGAGGAAACTCACCGCCGCTCGACCCACCACGGCCGCCAGCGCCGCACCGACGATGAGCCCAATCACGATCGAGCCCAGATTGTCGCGGACCATGCGCCGCACCAGGGCACCGGGCGCTTCGCCCAGCGCCATCCGAATGCCGACCTCACGGGTGCGGCGCGCGACGACGTATCCAACAACTCCGTAGACGCCAACGCTGGCAATAATGAGGGCAAGCAGGCCGAATGCGCCAAGCAGCTGAACGCCCAGGCGCTGAGGGAGGAGGAGCTCGCCGATACGATCCTGGAAATCGCCAATGTCGAACACCGGAACTTCCGGAGCGATCGATCGCAACTGCTGGCGTACCAGAGGTACCAGCGCATCCACATTACCGGTCGTGCGAACGAACAGAGTCATCCTGGCTTCCCCGGTTTCCATCGCGCGCTGGGCCAGGGGAATGTATGCGAGCGGCGTGGCCGGATCGGTCAATGTGTGGTACTGCGCATCGCGCGCGATGCCGATGACGGTGAGCGTGTCGTTCATGAGCATGATTCGTCCACCCAGTGCCTCCCGGCCATTCCAGTAGCGTTTCGCCATCGCTTCATTGACAATGACAGTTCGCGGAGACCCGAGCGGTCGGGATGAATCGAAACCAGTTCCCCGCTGGATTGGTATGCTCAGCGTCTGGAGGAACGTGGAGCTCACGAGATTCGTCTCCACCTCAGGGACTTCGTCCTTGGCTGGAAGATATCCCGCGATATCGAGTGAATAGCTTGAGACCCCGTCAGTGAGCGGGATCGAGGTGCTCCACCCGACGCTGGTCACACCAGGGAGCCGGGCAACCTGTTCCTGGGCCGTTGCCAAAAATTGGGAAGATTGCACCGGTGTGTATCGCGCGAGTCCTACATCGACCGAGGCGGACACCAGGTGATCCGTGCGAAAGCCAGGGTCGATATTGAGCGCGCGTTGCAGGCTGCGGCCGAAAAGCCCAGCCGTAATCAGGAGGACCAGGCTCAGGGCAACCTGCACGGCCAGTAAGGACGATTGAAGCCGGGAGCGTCCCTGGCGGCCGGCTGAGCCGCTTTCCCTGAGGGACGGGACGATGCGAAATCCGGCGGTGTGCGCGGCTGGGACGACGCCGAGAAAGACTCCCGTCACGAGGATCGCAGCGGTTGCGGCGAGCAGGACGCGCGGGTCGACGCTTACCCCGAGCTCCGCGACCGTCATCCCACCCGGAAGAGTGAGTGTCCCGAGGAGTCGCATGGCGAGCACCATGAAACCGATTGCGACGACGCCCGCCAGAGTGGATAGCACCAGTGCCTCGGTTAGAAACTGGCGAATGATCCTGCCACTTCCCGCCCCGAGGGCCAGGCGAACTCCGATCTCACGACGACGGTGCGTCGCGCGGGCCAGCAGGAGATTGGCAACGTTCGCCGCCGCCAGGAGCAGCACCAGTCCCACCACGATCAGCAGCACCACGAAGAAATTCACGACACTGTCCCGTGCATTTCCTATGGCGCCGGTCGAGGAGGGCACGAGCACCATGGAATAATCCGTGGATGTCTCGGTGGGATATGCCGCCTGGATTTCCCGCGCGACGGCATTGAGGGAAGCCTGACCCTGGGCCAGGTTTACCCCGGGCTTGAGCACGCCGAACACCTTGATCCACCCCCACGAGCGCATCTCCAGTCCCAGCCGATCGAACCCGGTCGGGGCCACCGCTGGCCATAGGGCGACTGGGATCCAGACGTCCGGCGCGTACGTGAGGTCCAATCCACGGAACTGCGCGCCCCCAACTCCGATGATAGTGAATGGCTGGCCATTGATCGACACTGTCTTACCGACGACGGCGGGGTCGGCCGCGAACGCTCGGCGCCAATACGCCGCACTGACCACCGTCACGGCGGGTGCGCCGGGCTGGTCGTCGGATGGTTGGAGAAGGCGCCCGTGGCCGGGTCGTGCGCCCAGCAGCGTAAAGTAATTTCCGGAGACGATCCCGACCTTGGCCAGTGCAGGCTCGCCGCTCTGTCGCAGGGAAAGCATGCGGGTGCGATACGCGCCGATGCCATCGAAGAGCTGGGCTCGCTGGAGATCCTTGAAGGAGGGATACGACAAGGACCGGTTGTCGATGCTGACCAGCCGCTCGGTATGTGCGATCCCGGGCAGCGGGTGCAGCAGCATCGTATCGACCAGGCCGAGGATAGTCAGGTTGACACCAATGCCGAGCGCCAGCACCAGGATGACGACGAGGGCGAAGCCGGGTCCGCGGCGCAGCTGCCGCAAGGCGTACATCACGTCGTGCCGAAAGGCATCCAGCGTTTCTCTCCGGCGGGTGCCTCGGGTATGGCGCTGACCAATTTCGACACATTCGGCGCTCGCCTTCCTGAAATTGCCAAATCGTCGAAGCGCCTTCTCCCGGGCCGAGGCAGGGTCCATCCCGGTTTTCACATAGTCCTCCTCCCGCATTTCGAGATGAGACTTGAGCTCTTCCGCGACGTCTTCCTGGACCTTGGGTCCAAAGAAGCGACGATATCGGCGCCAGATCGGATCGGAGAGTGCCGACATGAGTCTCAAGCTCCGGATGGGACGGGTTGGGTCGCGCTCAGCACTTTGTCCATCGCGGCAGCGAGTCGTTGCCAGTTTGAGAGCTCGGCCTTGAGCTGCTGCCTGCCGCGGCTGGTGATGCGATAGAACCTGGCCTTCCGCTTGTTTTCGGAAAGTCCCCACACCGCATCGATCCAGCCGCGCTCCTCCAGCCGGTGCAGGGCCGGGTAGAGTGAACCTTCCTCG
Organism: Gemmatimonadota bacterium; assembly: GCA_039931815.1. Taxonomy (GTDB): domain Bacteria; phylum Gemmatimonadota; class Gemmatimonadetes; order Gemmatimonadales; family GWC2-71-9; genus DASYPP01. The sequence continues at coordinate 200 of JBDTRF010000111.1, read as the reverse complement.
ATCGCGAGGGCGTCGTCGGTGATTTCTTCGATCCATCGCGCGACACCGTAGCCGTGCACGGGTCCCCAGCTCACGGCCTTGAGAATCATGGCGTCGAGGGTGCCAGGGAGGAGATCAGACGCAGCCATTGTACTGTTCCCAGAGAGAGTCTAGGGAAGCATGCTCCTCGACCCATAGATTGTCAAGGGGAGTGTCCATTC
>JBDTRF010000110.1:0-11104 GCA_039931815.1 Gemmatimonadota bacterium | reverse complement strand
CGGACACCATCGGTCACCAGATCGTTGCCAACCTGATCCGATACGGGTTCACCGGCGCTGTCTACCCAGTCAACCCCAAAGCCAGCAGCATTCACTCGGTCAAGTCATATCCGACCGTCACCGCCATTCCCGACCCGGTGGACATGGCAGTCATTTCGGTGCCCAAGCAGTTTGTCCTTCAGGTGGCCGAGGAGTGTGGTCAACGGGGGGTGAAGGGGCTGGTGGTTATCTCGGCCGGGTTCCGTGAGGTGGGAGTAGAGGGGGCGGCACGAGAACAGGACCTCGTGAAGGTGGTGCGTCAATATGGGATGAGAATGGTGGGTCCCAACTGTATGGGGGTGCTCAATACCCATCCCTCGATTGCGATGAACGCAACGTTCGCCCCGAGCATGCCCCCCTTCGGGCAGGCCGCATTTGTTTCCCAATCCGGCGCGCTCGGCCTGAGCGTCCTGGATTACGCCCAGGAGTATGGCATCGGGATTTCCCAGTTCGTCTCGGTTGGCAACAAGCCGGACATCAGTGGCAATGATCTGCTGTTGCACTGGGAGAACGACCCCGCCGTCGGCATCATCCTCATGTATGTCGAGAGCTTCGGGAATCCCCGGCGTTTCCTGGAAATCGCATCCCGGATCAGCCGACACAAACCGATTATCGCGGTGAAGTCCGGGCGATCCGTCGTGGGTGCCAGGGCTGCATCTTCCCACACGGGAGCACTGGCCGCCAGCGATGCGGCGGTGGACGCGCTCCTCGCCCAGGCCGGGGTGGTTCGTGCCGGCTCGGTGGAAGAGTTGTTTGACCTGGCGATGGCATTCGGTAGCAGAGCGATTCCCCGCTCGCGACGAACGGCAGTGGTGACCAACTCTGGCGGGCCGGGGATCCTTGCCGCCGATGCCCTGGAAGCGAGCGGGATGAAGTTGAGCGAGCTTGCTCCTTCGACTGTGGCCACGATCGCGCCGCTGTTTTCAGCCGAAGCGTCGATCCGCAATCCCCTGGACATGGTCGCGTCGGCGACGTCGGCGGGATACCGCGCCGCCCTGGGTGCGTTACTGGAAGACCCCAACGTGGATTCGGCTATCGCCATTTTCGTCCCACCACTCGGCGTGCGCCAGGCGGATGTCGCGGAAGCCATTGCGAAGGCGGCAGCCACCGCGCCGGACAAGCCCGTGCTGGCGGTGCTGATGGGACGGGAAGGATTGCCCCAGGGGAAAGCCGAGTTGCACGAGTTCGGCATTCCGGCCTTCATCTTTCCGGAATCCGCCGCTCGCGCATTGTCGGTTATCTGTCGCTATCGGGAATGGCGGGACCGGCCAATCGAACCGGATCCCGCGCTGAACGTGGATCGTTCGCGCGCGAGCGCGATCATTGCGGCCGCGCGGACAGCCGGGGTTCGCAAGCTCCCTGAGCAGGAGGCACTGGAACTGCTGAAGGCCTATGGTATTTCGACGGCTCCCGCGGGGCTGTCTCGAAGCGCCGATGAGGCGGTGCTGCTCGCCGCGCGAATCGGCAGCCCGGTTGTCATGAAGATCGTATCGCCGCAGGTGATCCATAAGACGGATGTGGGTGGCGTCCGGGTTGGGGTGACGTCACCGGATGATGTTCGACGGGCGTACCATGAGATCGAGTCCAGTGTGCGCGGCGCAGTGCCGGATGCGACCATCGAGGGAATCCTGGTGCAGCGGATGCTTTCAGGCGGGAGAGAACTGATTGCCGGTATCGTGCGCGATCCTGCCTTCGGCTCCCTGGTCATGTTTGGTCTCGGCGGCGTGCTGGTCGAGGTACTGCGCGATGTCATTTTCCGTGTCTCTCCCATTCATGTGGCGGACGCGGAGGACATGGTGCAGGGAATCCGGGGCAGTCGCATTCTCGACTCGGTTCGCGGCATGCCGGCGGCGGATCGGCGCGCCATCGTCGAGGTCCTTCTTCGGCTATCGCTCCTGTCGACCGATTTTCCCGAGATCGAGGAGATCGATATCAATCCGCTCCTGGCGTCCTCCGAGGGTGCCATCGCCGCGGATGGCCGGATTCTTCTCGGGTTCTCCCCGGTACAATCGTGAAGCCTGGCCGCCGGCGGTCTGGTCCCTCGCGGACCCGCGTCCTGCCGATGGGAGTCGAGCTTCTGCATGATCCGATGCTCAACAAGGGCACGGCATTTACCGAGCTCGAGCGAGACATATTCCACCTGCGCGGTCTTCTGCCACCACGGGTGTTTACCCTGGCCGAGCAGCAGGATCGGATCATGGAGAACTTCGCGGGAAAGGATACGGACCTCGAACGCTACATCTTCCTCGTGGCGCTGCAGGATCGAAACGAGACCCTCTTCTACCGCACCCTGGTCGATCATATCGAGGCGATGCTGCCGATTGTGTACACGCCGACGGTCGGTGAGGCCTGTCGCCAGTTTGGTCATATCTTTCGCCGCTCCCGCGGCCTGTACATCTCGTCGCATGACCGGGGCCGGGTGTCGCAAGTGCTGCGAAACTGGCCCGTGACTGATATCAAGGTCGTGGTGGTCACCGATGGCGAGCGCATCCTCGGACTGGGCGACCTGGGCGCCCATGGAATGGGCATCCCGATCGGCAAGCTGGCGCTCTATACCGCCTGTGCCGGTATTCCGCCCCAGGCGTGTCTCCCGGTGATGCTCGATGTGGGGACCGACAACGATCTGCTGCTGGAAGATCCGTTGTATATCGGCGTGCGGCAGCATCGCCTGCGAGGCGAGGAGTATGCCTCCCTGGTGGAAGAGTTCGTCCTGGCGGTGCAGGAGGTTTTTCCCGCGCCCCTCATCCAGTTCGAGGATTTCGCCACGGCGAATGCTCTTGCCCTGCTCCAGCGTTATCGATACCGGGTCGCCGCGTTCAACGATGATATCCAGGGGACTGCCGCTGTTGTCGCGGCGGCACTGCTTACGGCAAGCCGGGTGACGGGAGTGCCTTTTTCCGAACAGCGGATGGTTTTCCTGGGTGCCGGGGCTGCCGCCACCGGGATCGCTGACCTCCTGGTGACGCTACTTATGGAAGAGGGGCTGACCCGGGACGCGGCGAGACGTCGTTGCTGGATGGTGGATGTCGACGGACTCGTGGTCGCGGCCGACACCCTTCCTGATTTCAAGCGTCCCTATGCGCAGGATGTCGCCAAGCTGCCGGATCTTCTCGCCACGATCCAGGCGGCTCGGCCCACGGCAATTATCGGAGTGTCTGGTCATCATGGCGGATTCAATGCCGACGTCATTCGCGAAATGGCGCTGATCAATTCGCGGCCGGTGATTCTCGCGTTGTCCAATCCTACATCGCACAGTGAATGCACGGCGGAAGAAGCGTATCGATGCTCCGAAGGTCGCGCGATCTTTGCCAGTGGTAGTCCCTTTCATACGGTCGACACCGGAGTCCGCCCATTGATTTCGGCGCAGGCGAATAATGCGTACATCTTCCCCGGCGTTGGTTTGGGTGCTGTGCTTTCCGGGGCGACCTGCATCTCCGACTCCATGTTCACCGCCGCCGCCCGGAAGCTCGCCTCCATCGTGGCGGACACCGATCTGGCCTCCGGCACCATTCTCCCACCCATCAGCACGATCAGGGAGGTTTCCGTGGCCATCGCGGTCGCGGTGATTGGTGTGGCCAGGAAGGAAGGGCTGGCGACGTTGCCAATCCCCCGGGATATCGAGGATCATGTCAGGAAGTCGATGTATCAACCGGCGTACTCCAACTACGTGTGATCGGCATCCCGAGGCGGAGGGTCAGGCCCGACCGTCCGCTGTTACGCGATTCTCCGACTTTCTTCTGAAGAAATCTTCACCTTCGCTTCCCCTGCCGCTATGTCTCCCTCCCTCGTCGTTCAAGCCCGGCTTGCCCTGGGCCGATACACCCCGGTAGACGCACCGAATGTTCACCACAGTGAAATGTGAGATGGGCAAGACTACCTCTGTTCTCATCGTCGATGATGATCCGGTTTCCAGCGCCAAGCTGGCCGCCGTGTGTCGTGCCGCCGGGTATCAGGTTGACACCGCGCTCAACGGTGAACTCGCCTGGTCGGCGATTCAGTTACGAACGTACCCGATCGTCATCTCCGACTGGTTCATGCCTGAGGTGGATGGAATCGAGTTGTGCCGGCGGATCCGGGGACAACATCGCCAGGGTTACGTGTACTTCGTCCTGATCACGGCTCATGGCGGCAAGAAGCAGTATCTCACCGGGATGGAAGCCGGTGCCGATGATTTCATCACCAAGCCGGTTGATCCCGATGAGCTGCTGGCCCGGATGCGGGTTGCGGAGCGCATCCTTGGACTCCGTCTCCAGCTGGAAACCCTGGAAGGCCTGCTCTCGGTGTGCGCCTACTGCAAGCGAATTCGGGAAGAGGACTCGTGGGGATCGCTCGAGCAGTATGTCGCCAAACGCACGGCTGCACAGTTCAGTCATGGGATATGTCCCGAATGCTATACCCGGGTATTCGAGTCCGAGCTCGGCCCTCAGGATGTCCAGGCATGACCGCTATTCCTGTGTCCGGCACCGATCGCCTCCAGGCGGACCTGGCGCGCACGCTTCGGGCGCGGCAACTGAGCGATCGGACGGTGGTCTTGCTGGGTCATACCGGCCTCACCGCGCTGATTGCCATCCTGATCGCCGATGAATCGATTGGCCTTCGGCTCTGGGGCTGGGTCGGCGTGGCCTCATTTGCGATCCTTGTGCGCGCGTTCTGGTTGCACCGCGTCGAGCAGGGGCGCGATTCTGACCGTGCTTTTGTCCAGCAGACGCGGCACATGGTGTTGTTTCAGGGCCTGACTTGGGGCGTCGTGGCAGGGCTCCTGTTCCCCATAGTGCCCAGCGATCACATCGGAATTATCCTGGTCGCGTTTTCTGGCCTGGTCGGTGCCGCGCTGAACACGCTGGCCGCCGATCCGGCGAGCTTCCGGCGTTTTCTCTTCGCCGTATACGGGCCTTCCTTCATCAGCCTTTTGCTGCTCGGTCTCAGCCGGGTCCATCTGATCACGGCCGCCGTCGTCCTCGTCTTCGTGTGGGCCGCTCTCACGCTGCACCGGCGCGCGTTCGCCGCCCTGGTAGAACACCTGGATACGCTGGCGCAATTGTCCCGAAGCGAGGAAGAAAAAGCGCGGGAGAGCGAGTATCTCACCAGCCTGCTTCGGAGCGCTCCGGTTGCCATCGTGGTGCTGGATGAAATGAAAATGGTTCGAACCCTCAACCCGGCGTTCGAGCGATTGTTCGGCTATGAAGCTGCTGAGGTCATAGGGCAGCCTCTGGACCAGCTCCTGGTTCCCGACAACGAGCATGAAGAGCACCGGAATCTCGTGTCGAGGGTGGGCGAGGTCGATACTCTCAGGATTGACGTTCTCCGCCGGACCCGAAGCGGTCGGATGATTCCAGTCCGGCTGTCCGCTGCAAAGGTCAAGGAGAGCGTGGGCGGTGGGTGGGTCATTCTCTACGAAAACATCACCGAGGAGATCGCGTCACGAGAGGCCATCCGCTCGGCCCACGAGACCCTCCGTACCCTGATCGAATCCGCGCCGGTGATGATCGCCACTTTGGACCGGGAAGCCCGGGTACGCAGCTGGAATCCGGCGGGAGAGCGAATCTTCGGATGGAAGGCAACGGACGTTCTCGGACTGCACCTTCCCACGGTCCCCCTGGATCAGTGGGACCGGTTCGAAGCGCTGCAGCACGCCGTCTTCGATGGATCGACGGTCAATGGGCTGGAGGTGCCGGCCATCCATCAGAATGGCTCGACCATCCAGGTCAGCGTCTCGACCGCGCCGATTCGTGATGCCGCCGGGGAGATTCATTCGTCGATCGCCGTGATCATGGACGTAAGCGAGCGGAAGCGCGTGGAGCAGGCTCTCCGTCAGAGCGAGTCCCGGTTTCGTCGCGTGGTCGAATCCAACATCTTCGGCATGTGTTTCTGGAATCCGGATGGGAGCATCCCGGTCGCGAACGATGAGCTGCTCCGCATTCTTGGCTACAGCCGTGAGGACCTCGCCGCCGGCCTCGTCAACTGGCGTAAGGCGTCTCCCCCGGAATATGGCGAGCAGAATGAGGAAGTGCTGGCATTGATCATCGCTGGAGAAACTCGCCCGCCCTCTGAAATGGAGCTCATCCGGAAGGATGGTGCACTGGTTCCCGTCCTGGTCGGCCTGGCGCCGCTGGTCGAAGCCGAGCACTTCGGCGTCGCCATGGTCCTCGATATTACCCAGCGAAAGGTTGCCGAGCAGGTCATGCGGGATGCGCGAGACCTGGCGGAACGAACCGCCCAGGCCCGTTCCATGTTTCTTGCCAACATGAGCCATGAGATCCGCACGCCGATGAATGCGGTCCTGGGGCTGACCGAGATTGTCCTGGGAACCGGCCTTGACGGTGAACAGCGGCGCTCGCTGGAGCTGGTTCACGATTCCGCCGAAGCCCTCCTCGGTGTCATCAATGATGTCCTGGACTATTCGAAAATCGAAGCGAACCGCCTTGAAATAGAAGTGATTCCCTTCGATATCGTCCGCGTGCTGCATACCACGGCCAGCGCCTTTGCCCTCGAGGCGGAGAAGAAATCGCTGGAGCTTCTCCTCGATATTTCGCCGGACATTCCTGGCTCGCTGCTGGGAGACCCGTCCCGGATCCGCCAGGTAATCACTAATCTCCTCAGCAACGCCATCAAGTTCACGGAGCAGGGAGAGGTGGTCGTAAAGGTGGAGGTGATGGCGCGATCGGCCGAGGAGATCACGGTTCATTTCGCGGTGTCGGATACCGGGATCGGCCTCGGGGCCGAGCAACAGAATACCATCTTCCATGAGTTCACCCAGGCGGATGGTTCAACCAGCCGCCGCTATGGAGGAACTGGACTCGGATTGACTATCGCGCAGCGCCTGACCGGTCTCATGGGTGGCAACATTGCCGTGACCAGTGAACCGGGTCGAGGAAGCGAGTTCACGTTTTCACTGGCATTCCGGATCGATCCCGCGTCGACGCAGGCGGATCTGCCGGACGAGTCTCTAGCGGGTCGAGCCATTCTCGTGGTGGACGACAATGCCGGCACGCGCCGGATAATCAAGAGACTCATTGCAAGCATGGGCGCGCAGGTTACGGAAGCAGACAGCGCCGCCAGCGCGCTCCGGCTGCTCCGCGAAGCGGAGGCCCAGGGAAAGGGTTTCGATCTCCTTCTCGCGGATGCCACCATGCCGAAGCCCGATGGCTTTGACCTGGCAGGCATGGTGCGGTCAGAGTCGGGGCTGGCGGGTCTGCCCATCCTCATGCTCTGTTCGGCGGGGCAGCGCGGCGATACGGCTCGCTGCCGTCAGCTGGACCTTCACGGGTATCTCACCAAGCCGGTTTCCCGCGCCGACCTCATGGAAAGTCTCCGGGGGGCTCTGTCTGATCAGGCACGATCCACCCGCGAACCGGTGGCGCGCGTTCACCAGTCAGCAGACCGAAAGCTCCGCATCCTGCTCGCGGAAGATGTCGTCGTGAACCAGCTCGTCGCCGCCACGATGCTCCGAAAGCGGGGACATGACGTGACGATCGCGGGGAATGGCAGAGAAGCGGTTGATGCCATGGAACGTGAGTCGTACGACCTGGTGCTCATGGATATCCAGATGCCGGAGATGGACGGATTTGAGGCGACGGCTGCGATTCGCCAGCTCCCGGGAGGAGCATCGATTCCCATCATCGCATTGACCGCTCATGCGATGAGCGGTGAGCGCGAACGTTGTCTCGCGCACGGAATGAATGGATACCTCTCCAAGCCTTTCAAGGCCCAACAACTCTACTCGACCGTCGAGGGCAGCATGTCCGCTATGACACCGAATCAGGAAACGCCGAACTCGCCGCCGGCCGACACGCAACCTGCGGTTCACCTCGAGGAGCTTCAGGCGGAGTTGAGTGAGGCCGGGGCTGAGGAGGCGCTGGATGGCATCCTGGAAACATTCCTCGGCTGCGCGCCGGGGCAGGTTTCTCGCCTGGTCGATGCGCTCGAGTCCGGATCTTCGAGCGAGGTGGCCACTGCCGCGCATGCCCTCAAGTCTCCCGCCGGTGCCATCGGGGCGAGAAAAATGGCAGCCGAATTGAGCGAAATCGAAATCGCGGGCCGAAGCGATACGCTGGAGGGGCGGACGGCGTTGGCCCGGAGGGTTCAATCCAGCAGCGCCCAGGTCATGCGTGAACTCCGGGCCTGGCGAGGCCGGCCGTCACGCTAACAGCTTATCCAGGGCCTGGGTGAGGTCGGGAATGTGGATCGGTTTCGGAAGGAAGTAATCCGCCCCAAGGTCTTTGACTTTTTCTTCAAGGCCGGGATCGGGGAGGCCGCTAATCGCGATGACAGGAATCAACTGGGTCTCGCTGGAGACTTTGAGTTTTTTCAGGACGTCGAATCCCGTCCCGCCCGGCATCATGACATCCAGAACGATCGCATCGGGTTTCGTGCGATGTGCGACCATGACGGTCTGCATGGCGTCCATGGCGATCACCACTTTGTATCCGGCATGCCTGAGCCCTGTCCCGAGGACCTGGAGCGTGACGGGATCGTCGTCGGCCACAAGGACCGTCAGTGCTGCCATGAACGGGACTCCGTAGTTGCAGGGAAACTTGAAGATAATCCTCTCGCGGGCCTGCCCCACCTCTGATCAAATGTCTCGAAAACCTGCCTGGAGCAGTTCTATTCACCCTGGGCATCGGTATTTGAGTGAGCCAGTCGTGCTGCCTTCTCAGCAAAAAGGGCCACGAAACTCGTGGCCCGGGTGTAACGGGATGCAAGAGGCGCCGGTCGGAATCGAACCGACGAATGGAGGTTTTGCAGACCTCTGCCTTACCACTTGGCTACGGCGCCGGAAGGAACAGAACCTAGCCAGCCGCCAATACTTACGGTAGGCCCTTGGGCACTCCCTGGGTCGTGTGGACTGGGGATCACGAGCCGATGGGAAAGACTGTTAGGGACGCGGAAAAACGGAGGGTTGGAATCCGCGATGGTGTCCGATGCCCTCCGTCACGTCTTCGCCCAATTCCATCACGCGGAGGCTGATACTCCCGGAACTACCGCTCCCGGCAAACGCTCCGTGGTCAGCAGGTCGCGCATTTCACCGAATTCGATGATTCCGCTCTGCACGAGTGTGAGCGCCTCATCCCGGAGCGGACGCATCCCGCCCCGTCGGGCGACGGCCCTCAAGTCATCGACAGGAAGGTGATGCGAGATACCCAGGCGGAAGTCGGAGGTGACCTGGAGGAATTCCGCCACCGCAATACGGCCGCGAGTTCCGTGTCCTCCACACCGGGTGCAGCCCGTGCCTTTCCAGGTCCGGAAGCCTTTCGGCGCGCCATCAGGAAAAACCTCGAGTGCCAGCGCCGAATCCGGTTCCACTTCGACTCGGCATCCCGGGCAGATCCGTCTCGCGAGTCGTTGCGCCACGATGGCCAGCAACTCACTCCCAATGGAATTGGGATGGGCACCAAGGTCCAGCATTCGCTGAACCGCGTCCACCGTGTCGTTGCAGTGCAGAGTAGAAAGGACGAGGTGACCGGTTTGCGAGGCCCGAATGGCCTCAAGCGCGGTCTCCTCATCCCGGATCTCGCCGACCAGAATCACATCAGGATCTTCCCGGACAAATGCCCGCATGGCACTCGCAAAAGTGAATCCAACCTCGGGGAGCACCTGGCATTGTTGCACCCCGTGAAGCGCGTACTCGATCGGGTCCTCTACGCTAATGACCTTTCGGCTCGGGTCGGCCGCGAGCAGCTGGAGACCGGCATAGAGTGTCGTCGATTTGCCCGAGCCGGTTGGACCGACAACGAGGATCAACCCGCCCGGATTGTGCAGGGACCGCCGGTACTGCGTCGCCACCGGCTCGGAAAAGCCCAGTGTGGTGATCTCGAGCGGCTTCGCCTCCTGCGGCAGAAGCCGAAGCACAAGATGCTCTCCATGGAGTGAGGGCTGTGTCTGGGCTCGGACATCGAACGCATGCCCTCGGACCTCGGCGCTGAATCGCCCTCCCTGGGGCGCCCGCCGCTCGGCGATGTCGACGTGAGCACGGACCTTACCGACATTGACGACGGCGACAAACTGGAACGGTGTCAGATGGAGGTAGCCCAGGTCTCGAAGCTCACCGTCCACTCGTACCCGGATCCGGGGTTGATCGTCGTAAATCTCGAAATGAATGTCGCTGGCTCGCTGGGCAACTGCTTCGAGAATGATGGCATCAAAAAGTGTCACGGTTCCCCAGTCCAGCGAGTCGCCACTGGTCCCGGGCACACTGAGCTCCTTCGAAATGGCCGCGGGAGAAGATGCCTCCAGCTGTCCCAGCTCGATCATGGCGCGGAGTCGCTCGTAGTCGGTGGGTGTGATCAGGCGTAGCTCTACTCTCTCGGTCCTGAGAGTATCAGTAAGGTCCGGGAGCTGGAACAGGGGATCGCAGGTTGCCACCAATGCTGTCGAACCGTCGCGGTGGATCGGCATGACCCGCTGAAAATCGCGGAATCGTTCCGGAAGGAGTTGAGCAAAACCTGGGTCAAGAAGGGCGAGAAGATTGTCGATGTCGGCAAACGGGATCAGGTACCTTTTCCCCAGCGCTCGATATATCTCGGATTCTTCCACGCCATATTGTTCCTGTAGGATCCGGGACATTGCCTGTCCCAATTCTCTGCCCCGTTGAACGGCCGTCTCGACGTCCGCGCGAGTCGCCGCCCCCGCCTCAACCAGGATATCGCCTAACCGCCTGCCCGATGTTATCACATGATTTCTCCGGTTGCGATAACACTAGCCGGCAAGTCTCAAGAATTCGTGAATTACCTGGTAAATCTCCTGAACCGAGGCCGAGATCCACGATCAGCATGCCACTACGTCCTGGCGAAGCTTCGGGGCATCTCCCGGAGACTGCCGAGACACAGGATTTGACGGCTGGACCCCTGGAGCGTGTACTTGCCTCAGTTTGGAACACGATGGCGGCTTGACGGTGTTGAGGGACCCGCCCCTCGCCGTCTCCATACCTCAGAACCAAGCAGCCAACCATCCCTTCATGAACCCGGCCGATGACCAACCCATCCGGATCCAAGAAGTCGCTCTCGTCTGACGTCACGGTGCTGCGGAAGCAGGTCAATGACCTGAAAGAGGCTGCCATCGAGCGGCG
>JBDTRF010000109.1:0-11112 GCA_039931815.1 Gemmatimonadota bacterium | reverse complement strand
AGGAGCTGCTCGGCCGGCGCATGACCGACATGTGGCCGGGCATCGAGAGCACCGAAGTGTTCGCCGTGCTCCAGGCCTGCATGACCACCCGCACGGCGCAACACCAGGAAGTCGAGTTCCGCTTCGCCGATGAAAGCTGCTCCTGGTTTGATATCCGGGCTCAGCCGGTCCCGGAGGGTGTCCTCGCATTGTCAATTGACATCTCGGAGCGGCAGCGAGCCGAAACCGCGCTTCACGCCAGCGAAGAGCGCTATCGAAATTCGCTGGACAAGGTCCTGGAAGGATGCCAGCTCATCGGCTTTGACTGGCGCTATCTCTATCTCAACGACGCAGCCGCGAGGCAGAATCGGCGGCCGAATACCGAGTTGCTGGGGCAGACCTGGATGCAGGCGTGGCCGAACATGGAAACCACGCAGTCCTATCGCATGCTCGAGCGGAGCATGCGCGAACGGATTGATCTCCACGAAGAAGTCGAGTTCCCCTTCCCCGACGGGACGACAGGCTGGTACGACCTGCGGGTTCAGCCCGATCTCGAAGGGATCATCGTTCTTTCCATTGACATCACCGCGCGGAAACTGGTGGAACTGGAGCTGATCAAGGCGGGCGCGCTGCAGAGCGCGATTTTCAACAGCGCCAACTTCTCCAGTATCGCCACCGATGCCAACGGGGTCATCCAGATCTTCAACGTCGGCGCCGAGCGAATGCTGGGGTACACCGCGGCCGAAGTGATGAATCGCATTACGCCCGCCGACATTTCCGATCCGGATGAAATCATCGCCCGCGCGCGTTCGCTGAGCGCTGAGCTGGGAACGCCCATCATGCCGGGGTTCGAGGCGATGGTCTTCAAAGCGTCGCGCCGGATCGAAGACATCTATGAATTGACCTACATCCGGAAGGACGGTAGCCGGTTCCCGGCGGTCGTATCGGTCACCGCGCTTCGGGACCCGGCCGATGCCATCATCGGGTACCTGTTGATCGGGACGGACAATACCGCCCGGAAGGCCGCGGAAAACGAGTTACTCAAGGCCGGGGCCCTCCAGCGCGCCATCTTCAACAGCGCCACCTTCTCCTGCGTCGCCACGGACACGAAGGGCGTGATCCAGATCTTCAACGTCGGCGCCGAACGGATGCTCGGGTACACGGCGGCCGAGGCGATGAACCAGCTCAGTGCGGCGGCATTGCACGACTCCAGGGAGCTCGCCAGTCGCGCCGCATTGCTGAGCCGTGAGTTCAGGATGCCGGTGGATCCCGGGTTCGAGGCGTTGTCGTTCAAGGCGTCACGCGGCATCGAAGATATTTGTGAGCTGACCAAGATCCGCAAGGATGGAAGCCGGTTCCCCTCCGTCATTTCGGTGACCGCGCTGCGTGATGCCCAGGGCTGCATCATCGGATACCTGCTGCTCGGCACCGACAATACCGCCGGGCAGCTGGTCGAGGAGGAACGGATGAAACTCGATCAGCGGCTCCGGGACCAGCACTTCTATACCCGTTCCCTGATCGAATCGAACGTCGATGCGCTGATTACCACCGATCCGCGCGGCATCATCACCGATGTCAACAAGCAGACCGAGGCGCTCACCGGCTGCACGCGTGATGAGCTGATCGGCGCGCCGTTCCGCAATTATTTCACCGATGCGGATCGCGCCGACGCCGGCATCGCCCGGGTGCTCAACGAAGGCAAGGTCACCGACTACGAGCTGACCGCCCGCGCGAGGGACGGAACCCTCACCTCGGTGTCCTACAACGCGACCACGTTTCACGATCGCGACCGAAAGCTGCAGGGCGTGTTCGCCGCGGCCCGGGATGTGACCGAACTCAAACGGTACGAGCGGACCCTGCAGCAGAACATCGAGCTGGAAAATGCCAGCCGGATGAAGTCGGAATTCCTGGCTACCATGTCCCACGAGCTGCGCACACCGCTCAACGCCATCATCGGGTTCTCCGAAGTTCTCCGGGATGGGCTGGTCGGCGAGTTGACGCCGCAGCAGCGGGCATTTATCGGGGACATCTTTGGCAGCGGCCAGCACCTGCTGGCCCTGATCAATGACATTCTCGATCTGTCCAAGGTCGAAGCCGGCAAGATGACGCTCGACCTCGAGCCGGTTGAGCTGGATTCACTGTTCAGCAACAGCCTTTCCATTGTCCGGGAAAAGGCCGCGACCTCCAATCTTCGCCTCGTCATGACAACTACCGAGGACCTGGGATCGATCCAGGCCGACGCCCGGAAATTCAAACAGATCCTGTATAACCTCCTCAGCAACGCGGTCAAGTTCACACCGGAAGGCGGCCAGATCACGCTGCACGCGGGGCGGGTTCAGCGATCGGCCGTTGGCGAGCTCTCCGGCGGGAGCGCGGGACGGGGATTTCCCCTGGCGGAAAGCGGGTTCACCGACTTTCTGCTGATTCGAGTTTCGGATACCGGTATTGGCATTTCACCGGAAGGCCTGGAACACCTGTTCCGGCCGTTCAGCCAGATCGACAATGGACTGGCCCGGAAGTTCGAGGGCACCGGCCTCGGCCTGGCCATGGTCAAGCAACTCGTCGAGCTGCACGGCGGCACCGTCGCGGTGGAAAGCGCCGAGGGGGTGGGCTCCAGCTTTTCTGCCTGGCTGCCCATTCGGGAGATGTCGGATGAGCGGGCACCGGGTGGGAAGCCAGGCATCCCCCTGGTCGAGAATGGACCCTCTGTGAAGCGGACCGCCCTGGTGATCGAGGACGATTACAAGGCCGCTGAGCTGATTCGGCTGCAGCTCGAGGCAGAGGGTTTCGAGGTTCTGCACGCCGCCACGGCGGAGTCGGCTATCGCGCTCGCCGTCCAGCAGCCGCTGGCATTAATCACGCTCGATATCATGCTGCCGGACATGGATGGCTGGGACTTGCTTCGGCGTTTCAAGGAAGAGCCGGAGCTGCGCCGGATTCCCGTCGTCATCATTTCCATTGTGGCTGAACGCAATAAGGGTTTTGCCCTCGGCGCCGCCGCGGTCATCGAGAAACCAATTTCCAGGCAGGAGCTGTACGAGGCCCTGGTTGACCTGGGGCTGTTTCCCACCGTGGCGGGACGGCCGCTCAAGGTGCTCATCGTTGATGATGATCCCAGGGCGGTCGAGCTGATCGCGGTCCGCATCATTGGCCTGGCCGACACCGTACTGCGGGCCTACTCCGGGAGCGAGGCCATCGACATCGCCAGGAAAGAGCTGCCAGACCTCATCGTGCTCGACCTGATGATGCCCGAGGTGAACGGCTTCATGGTGGTCGCCGCGCTGAGCCAGTATCCCGAGACCGCCGGTATTCCGATCCTGGTGGTCACGGCCAAACGAATCACCCGGGAAGACCGGGCCCGGCTGCAAGGCTCGGTCACCACGATCATGGAAAAAAGTGATTTCGACCGGGTTCGCTTCATCGCCGAGGTTCGGCGGGCCATGTCTGGCCGGCAACTGGTCACCTGATATGGCCCGTATCCTGATCATCGAGGACAATGTGGCCAACATGTCGCTGGCGACGTTTCTCCTGGAGTCAGCGGGTCATAGTGTCCATTCTGCGCCGGATGCCGAGACGGGTTTGACGCTGGCCCGGGAGGAGCGGCCTGACCTGATTCTGATGGACATCCAGCTCCCCGGCATGGATGGCCTCGAGGCGACGAAGCTGCTCAAGGCCAGCGACGCCACCCGCGACATTCCGGTCATTGCCCTCACGGCCCTCGCGATGAAAGGCGATGAAGAGCGGATCCGCGCGGCCGGGTGCGAGGCCTATATCGCGAAGCCCATGCGCTACCAGAATTTCCTGACAACGGTTGCCATTCAGCTGGCGGTAATATGAATCGGAACCCTGACTTCGCTGCGGGAGCAAGGCCCGCCCGCATTCTCATCGTGGATGATGGCCAGAGCAACCGCGATCTGCTTTACGTCATGCTCCAGCCCGACGGGTTCGAGGTCGAGATGGCGGAAACCGGGGAAGACGCGCTGCGCCAGATTGCCGTACACGCCCCGGACCTGATCCTGCTCGATATCATGATGCCGGGAATGGATGGAAACGAGGTCGCACGAATCCTCAAGGCCAACCCGGACACCAGGCACATCCCCATCATCATGGTCGCTTCCCTCGACAATCGCGAAGGGCGCATCCTCGGCCTTCGGGCCGGGGCGGATGATTTCCTCACCAAGCCGGTCGATCGGGGCGAGCTCTCCGTGCGGGTGCGCAACCTGCTTCGTCTCAAGGCCTACGGTGATCACTACGACAAGTACAGCCAGATGCTGGAGCGCGAAGTCATGGCGCGGACCGCGGACCTGGTCGAACGAACGAAAACGCTGGAACAGCATGCCACCGCACTGCGGCGCAGCGAAGAGCGAACCAATTACGCGCTGGGCACGGCCCGGATGGGAATCTGGGAGATTGACATCACCACCCACGAGCTCACCTGGTCCGAGACGATGGCGGCGATGTTTGGGCTGACCGAAGATCAATCTCCGACCAGCGCGGAAGGATTCATCGCCCTGGTGCACCCTGATGATCGGCGGATGGCCGCCCAATGGACCCGGGGCGCCCTCGAGGGAATTGATGGCGATCGCGACGTGGAGTTTCGGGTGCTATGGCCCGATGGCACCACTCACTGGCATTGCGACCGGTCCCACATGCTTCGCCATGGCGATGGCACGCCAGCCCGGCTGATCGGTCTCAGTATCGACGTCGGTGAGCGGAAATCGCTGGAGGCCCAGCTTCGCCAGGCCCAGAAGATGGAGGCGGTCGGCCAGCTCGCCGGTGGCGTGGCGCACGATTTCAACAACATGCTCACCGCCATTCTCGGCTTCTCCAACTTCGTGCTGGAAACCATGGGGCCCCAGGACCCCCGTCGTGAAGACATGAACGAGGTGGTCAAAGCCGGGCAACGCGCGGCCACGCTCACCCGGCAGCTCCTCGCCTTCAGCCGGAAACAGGTGCTCCAGCCCACGTCCGTGGATCTGAATGTGCTCGTCACGGGCATGCACCTGATGCTGCGTCGCCTGATCGGTGATCGCATCGAGCTCGAGCCGGTTCTCCCTGAGCATCTCGGGTCGGTGCGGGCAGATTCGGGCCAGCTCGAGCAGGTCTTGATGAACCTGGTGGTCAATGCGCGCGATGCGATGCCAGCCGGCGGCAAAGTGACGATACGAACGGCCGATATCGACATGGACCAGTCGTTCATGGCCGACGCGCTGATTCAGCCGGGGCCCTACGTGATGCTCTCCGTTTCCGACTGCGGGATCGGAATGAGCGAAGCGATCCGGCAGCGTCTTTTCGAGCCCTTTTTCACTACCAAGGAAAAAGGCAAAGGCACCGGGCTTGGTCTCGCCACGGTGTACGGCATCGTGAAACAGAGCGGTGGTTACATCGGAGTGGTGAGCGAGCCGGGGAAAGGGACCACGTTCAACGTCTACCTGCCCCGGGTGGAGGCCGACAGCGAGGTGATTGAACACGCGGCGGTCGCTGTCACCCGTGCCGTCCGCCACGAGACGATTCTCCTGGTGGAAGACGATGACGCGGTGCGTTCGCTGACCGGCACGATCCTCGAGCGCGCCGGCTATCGAGTCTACGAGGCGCCCGATCCGCTCCATGCGGTCGCGTTGTTCGAGCGGTACATGGACACGATTGATCTCCTCCTGACCGATGTGATCATGCCCGGCTCGAGCGGGACCACCCTGTACGCGCGATTGTCCGGCCTGCGTTCTGACCTCAAGGTGATGTACATGTCGGGGTACAACGACGATACCGTGGCGCTGGGGCAGTCTGATCCGGGGATCGAGTTTCTCCAGAAACCATTTACGGCCGACGTCCTGACCCGGCGAGTACGGGATGCGCTTGATCGCACTCCTCTCGAATCTCCTGATATCACCCCACCCACTGAGCTGGTTGAGCGATGAACCTGCATCCCGGCAGCACCGAGTTTCCCGCCCGCATCCTGATCGTCGACGATGACCTGCCCAATCGGCGGCTCATGGAAGTCATGCTCCGGCCCGAAGGATTTCATCTCACGTCCGCCGCCACTGGAGAAGAGGCGCTCCTCCTGGCGGATCGGTTTCCCTTCGACCTGGTCCTGCTCGACGTCATGATGCCGGGCATGGATGGCAATGATGTGGCACTGAGGCTCAAGCAGAACCCGAAGACGAAGCATATCCCGGTGGTCATGGTGACGGCGCTCAACAACCGGGAAGCCAGGATGGTGGCCCTGGCCGCGGGGCCGCGGAGTTTCTTTCCAAGCCGGTGGATCGGGCGGAGCTTTGTGTGCGGGTACGCAATCTCCTTCGCCTCAAAGCGTACGGCGACTACTACGACAAGTACAGTCAGACCCTCGAGCGCGAGGTCATTGCACGAACGGCCGACCTGGTCGAACGCAGTAACGTGCTCGAGCAACAGGCCGTGGTTCTCGCCTCCCAGGCCGCCCTCCTCGACCTGGCCCAGGACGCCATCGTCGTCCGCGACATGCAGGGGTTGGTTCTCTTCTGGAGCCGAGGCGCGGAGGTGATGTACGGCTGGACCAGCCGCGAGGCGCTGGGGCGATCCGCCTATGACCTCCTGCACGCGACCTTTTCGGAACCCATTGAACTCATCGAATCGACGCTGCTGCGCAAGGGTCAGTGGGAAGGCGAGGCGGTCCATCGCACCTCCGGCGGCACGGAGCTGATCGTGGCGAGCCGGTGGACGCTGCAGCGCGGCGTGGATGGCGCGCCGCTGCGTATTCTCACGATTGACAATGACATCACCGGCCGGAAACAGGCCGATTCGGACCGCAGGATCCTGACCCAGCGCCTGTCCCTGGCCACCGCCGTGGCGAAGGTCGGCGTGTGGGAATGGGACCTGCCGACCAACATGCTGACCTGGGATGCGACGATGTTCGATATCTACGGGATGTCGCCCGTTGTGCCGATGGCATATTCCGAGTGGTCCGCGGTTGTTCACCAGGAAGATCTCCCGGCGGTCGAGGCATCTCTGCAGCGCGTCATTGCCGAGAAAGGGGACGGCACCTCCGAATTCCGCATCTTCACGAAGAACGGAGCCGTTCGGAACATTTCCGCGGTGGAGCGGGTGGTGCTCGACGAATCGATGAACGTCAGCCGGGTCATCGGCGTCCATGTCGATGTCACCGAACGCAAGGATTCCGAGCTGGCGCTCGAGCAGAACGGCCGGGACCAGATGCGATTCAAGGACGAATTCCTGTCCCATGTGTCGCATGAGCTTCGTTCACCCCTCACCGCCATCAAGCAGTTCACCTCGATCCTGTTGAGTGACGTGGCCGGCCGGCTGAATGACGAGCAGCGGCAGTATCAGCAGATCGTGCTCAAGAACATTCACCAGCTGCAATCGATGATTGACGATCTGCTGGAGGTTACCCACCTGGAAACCGGCAAGCTGACGATCGAATCAGAGAGCGTCTCCGTGCCCGACGCGGTCACCGACATCATCAACACGCTTCGGGGATCCGCCCGCGCGAAAGGGGTCACTCTCACGAGCGACTTTCCGCCAGACCTCCCGCCGGTTCAGGCCGATCAGACCCGGCTCCGCCAGATCCTGATCATCCTGCTCGACAACGCGATCAAATTCACTCCGGATGGCGGAAGCATAAAGATTCGGGCGCGGGTCCACCCCCAGGATCCTGACGCCGTGCTCTTCGAGGTGTCCGACACCGGGTGCGGCATCAGCGCGGACATTGCCGAGCGGCTCTTTGAACGATTGTACCAGGTCCCCAGAGACACCCAGGCAAGCCGGAAAGGCCTCGGACTCGGTCTCTACATCTGCAAGGAGCTGATCATTCGTCAGTCCGGTCAGATCTGGGTCAAGAGCGAGCCAGAGAAGGGCAGCACATTTTTCTTTACCCTGCCGATCTTCTCGCTCTCCAACCTGATGGCCCCGCTTCTCAAGAATGACCAGTGGCCTTCGGAGTCTGCCGCGCTCGTGATGATCACGGTAGGGCTACCCAAAGCCTTGTCCTCCCGGGAATCGCGCCAGGAGTGGTCGCGCGAGGTTCGCAATCTGCTCCAGCGCTGCCTGCTGCCGGACATGGACGTCCTTCTCCCCACGATGAGCCAGGCGGCCGAAGGAGAACGGTTTTTCGTCGTCGCCTTTGCGGACGAAAAGGGCGCTTCGATTCTCGCCAACAGGATCCGCCGTCAGTTCGAGCGGTTGCCCAGCTCGAAGCAGACAGGTCTCACGATTAAAGTCTCCCACCGGATGCTGCATTCGTTCCCGCAGCCTCTGGGCACACCGATCGACGCCATGGTCAGCAGCCTGGTCAGCCACCTGGAAGTCGCCATCAATTCTCCCAACCATGCCGGGGTTTTTCATGAGTAACAAGAAGATACTGATCGTGGAGGATGACGCCGACGTGCGCCTGGGGTACCAGGTACTGCTTAAAGCCAATAATTACGATACCTGTTTTGCGGGTGACTCAACGGCAGCGGTACGCGAAGCGCGGAAGCACCAGCCGGATGTGATCCTGCTCGATCTCGGCCTGCCCGCAGGCGATGGCTTTATCGTCCTGGAGCGGTTCCACAATATCATCGAGCTGGCCCTGATCCCGGTCATCGTCGTCTCGGCTCGAGCGACTCACGGCAACAAGGAACGCGCACTTGCGGCAGGCGCCAGGGCCTACATCCAGAAACCGTGGGACGATAGCTGGCTGCTGGCCAGTATCAGCCAGATCCTCGACCAACCGAACACACCCAGGCTTGATCCTACGTTGATTGCCTCGTGAGAATCCGGGGTTATTTGTCAGGGGTTATGGATTGGTAACTGGGGACCTGGGGTACTCTTGTCTTACTCTCGGTCCACTGGTCTGCTTTCCGGTATCTCTTAGCTGCAGTTTGGTCGGTCCCACCCACTGTCCCCGACGAGTTCGAACGCGCCTGTCAGCACGCCAACCGAGCCAGCGGGCCCCATTCTGATAACAACCTGGAGAAGCCCCTGGTCGTTCAGGAGCCTTAGCGTGAAAAACGAAAGACCAGTTGTGGGCGGGGCAAGGATCGCATACCACTCGCCGGGGGCGGTCGTCGCGCCGGGAGCCAGGACTGCCAGGATCTGGCCAGTCCCGGAGTTTCGCAGTTCCACGCTGGAAATGGCCCCGGCGAGGAACGTACTGACTGAGACCGTAAGGGTGCGGTCATGAAGGGATCCCTTCGTTTCGTGGTAGAGCAGTTGAACGAAACCGGAATCCCGGTGGCCTGAAACAACCCCGATTGGTTCGCTGTTCATTCCCAGCGTGCGAATTTCGTAGGTACAGGCGCCCGGATCAAGAATGCAACCAGGCAGCGTCAGTACTGCCGACAGGAACAGGACAGCGCGGGACATGTGCACTCCAGGATCGAGAGGTGGCCAAGCTTACCCTCCCGGCGTGGCCCAGCCGTCCCTTCCCGGCTTCGGCTCCCAGACCCCTGTCATGATATGTGGATCTTTGATTGTTGAATGCTGATTGAAACTGAGGCTGGGTTCGCTGACACGGGGAGAAGACAACCTCGATCGCGTGCTTCCTCGCGAGGTCTTCGGTGATCCCTGTTCCCTGCTTCGGTTAAGCCGATTCTTCCCTCGGGGTTGAATCCGTGAGGGGTTCGACGCCGATCCAGCGCACAAATATTCTGCCGGAAGAACCGTCGACCGCAATCCGTTCAATCATGATCTCGACCGACGGCCCTTCCGCCGGATCCCAGGTGACTCGGTCGCCGGGAAGCAGGTGAACGTCAAGCGGTAGCCAGGCCTCTCCCCGCCAGCCTTCGTGTTCGTCTTCCCGCCGGTAGTCGCGCTTGACATCGCAATCAACCTGGTCCGCCAGCAATTCGCCTTTTCTGTAAATTCGGCCGATCATGCTCACCCCGGATATGTGAGCTGCCGGTCTCAGATGGCATGCCGGCAGCGGTACGAACATGGCTTTATTCAATTCGAAGAACCCGATTCCGGACGCCCGTTGCCCCCGGAGCCGGGTTCGCGCAACTTGTAACCGTTTCGTTTCACCTTCATCCATCCCAGGCAAATCATGCGCGCCAGCACTGAGCATCGGTCAGCTGCGATCCAGCACCGTTCAGCAAGGGTCGGAACGTTTCTCCTCCTTGCAATCTTACCGAGGCTCGCCCCGGCGCAGCAACTGGTCGTGACCACCGAGGACTACGTCCGGGCCGAACAGTTCATGAGCTGGAAGGTAAACCCGCTGGTCTACAACATCGGACTCCGGCCGACCTGGCTGCCGGATGGTCGATTCTGGTATCGCACCCAGACGGCGAAGGGATTCGAGTTCATCGTCGTCGATCCGGCTCGGCGCACCCGGATTCCCGCGTTTGACCAGGCCCGTCTCGCGACCACCCTCGCGACCGCGGCGGACACCGCGTACGACGCGTACCATCTTCCCTTTACTGCCGTCGATTTCTCCGCCGACGGCAGGACGATTTCCTTTGACACCCGCGCTCGCCACTGGACCTGCGATATCCAGGGCATTCATTGCACCGCGGACTCGAGCCGAGCCGCGCTTCGCAACGCGATCGCCTCGCCGGATGGAAAGCTGGCGGCGTTCATTCGTGACTACAACCTCTGGGTTCGTGACCTGGCGACCGGCCAGGAGCGCCAGCTGACCACCGATGGGATCCAGGACTTTGGCTACGCCACGGACAATGCCGGCTGGACGCGGAGCGATCGACCGGTCCTGCTCTGGTCTCCCGACTCCCGTATGATCGCCACCTTTCAGCACGACGCGCGACATACGGGAGAGATGTACCTGGTGGAGACCCGGGTGGGCCACCCGGTATTGAGCGCCTGGAAATATCCTCTGCCTGGCGACAGCACCATCTTCACCATTCAACGAGTCATCATTCACCTCGATGGTCCCCGGGTCGTGCGGCTCCAGGTGCCCGCCGATCCCCATCGCTCGACGCTCTGCGATCACGTCTTCTGTAACGGGCGGTGGGCCGATGTCGAGTGGAGTGCCGACAGCAGGCAGCTCGCCTTCGTCTCGACCAGCCGCAACCACCAGCACGAGCAGCTGCGCATCGCCGACGCCGGCACCGGCGCCATCCGCGAAGTCTTCGACGAAACGGTGCCGACGTTCTTTGAATCAGGCAACGGGCGGGTCAACTGGCATCTGCTGGCGGCCAGCAATGAAGT
>JBDTRF010000108.1:0-11158 GCA_039931815.1 Gemmatimonadota bacterium | reverse complement strand
CGACGAACCCATCGTGGCCCTTGTTCGCGAAGCCGGTGAATATACTGGCCGCGATCTCGCCCCGGGCGACACACCACGGGCCAAACACCGACGTGCGGATGAATCCGCCGAGCAACCGTGTGCTGGTGCCGGCATAGAGCGGACCCTCCAGGCGGGTGCCATTCCGGACTTCGACGCCGGCCTCGAGAATGACGGGGCCGTGTCGAACGTCGAATACCACACCTGGCTCGATCAGCGCCCCCCGGCTGATGACGTAACCGGGATCGCCGAGGATGATGCTTCCATCGCGAATCGGATCCTGGTCACCGGAGGCGAGGAAGTCGGAACAGTCGGGGAGAAGAAAACGCTCCGTCACCGTGAGCAGGTCGTGCGCCGCGCGAAGCCAGTGGCCATCGATGGGTGCCGCGACGCCATCGTCGTGCGGTTCGGACCATGTTTCTCCCGCCGCAACGATCCAGGCAGCGGTCTGCCCTTCGGAGACCAGGCGGCGAGTGCCGGGGGCGACTTCGGGTGCCAGCCCGGAGGGCGCAAAGGTGCTCAGAGCCACGACGGCCGGGCCTTCAATCGGACCAAGGAGCCGGCATACCGGCTCGTCACCTTCCTGGAATCCTTCGGCCTGCCCTCCAACAATCGCCTTCGCGTCCATCCGCAACGCGCCTTCCCACCGCTCGCGAATTCTCCAGATACCGGCGCGCAATTCAGCAATTGGGCGGACGCCGGCAAAGGGAGACCACTCGGGGCCTGGGTCCGCGGGCTCGAGGAGATACAGCGGTGATTCAGGCAAGGTGCGGAAGCTGTTCACAGTGTGGGGCCATGAAAAAATGAGCCGCGGAATCGTGGAGAACAATGGTGGAATAAGTACTTGTCGCGGACCGGATGGATCCGTTCTTGACCGCTGGTCAGATCAGATCTCGCACCTCGGCCGGTAACTGGTCCAGCACCTTCTTGAGGTCGGGGGCCTTGGAGCGATGCATCACGAGAGTGCGTCCGTTAGCGCGGACAACCACCAGTTCCTGGGCGCCGGCGACGACGACGGGCTCGCCATCGGACCAGCAGATGCAGTCGTGGCAGTCCTGAATGTGGACCGGGCCGACGACGATGTTGCCCTGGGCGTCGCGCTGGCGAATGCGGGCGAGGGCATCCCAGGTCCCGACGTCGTCCCAGGGAAAAATGCCAGGCACCACTGAGACGGCGGCACTCCGCTCCAGCAGGCCAACATCGACTGATATCGGTGTGACGCTGGCGAAGAAGCCGGCCACGTCGCCCTGATCCAGCAATGGCAGGTGGGGAGCAATCTCCGGCGTATGTGCCCTCGTTTCGGCGAGGACGGTCGTGGCCATCCAGGCAAAGAGGCCACTATTCCAGAGCGCGCCTTCCGCCAGCAGAGTAAGCGCGGTGGCGGCATCCGGTTTTTCGCTGAACCGCGCCACGGTCCTCGCCTGATCATCCAGCGAGGGTCCGGGCACAATGTAGCCGTAGCCCGTTTCCGGCCGGGATGGGACGATGCCCACCGTGACCAGCGATTGATGGGTTCTGGCCGTGTTGAGCGCGAGGTCCGCCGCGCGTCGGAACGCCGCCGGGTCGCGCACGGCCCAGTCAGCGTGAAGTGACAATACTTCCGCGGCCGGGTCGCGGCGGTGCGCCTCCCAACTGGCCCACACGAGTGCCGGGCCGGTGGAGGCCGCCCGAGGCTCAATAAGAATATTCTCGGGCGGCAACCGGAGAAGTTCCTGGAGTTGACCGGCGAGCGTCTTTCCGGTGACGAGCAGAATGCGCTCCTTCGGAATCAGCCCCTCGAGCCGGGCGACTGCCTGCTCTGCCGTCGACTGGTCTCCGATGAGCGGAAGCAGTTGCTTTGGATGCGACGGCGTACTGAGTGGCCAGAAGCGGCTCCCGGAACCGCCGGCCAGAATGACAGCCCATCTCATATCAGGCGGGTCGGCGGAAGGGCGGGGCGGCAGGAGGTCAGCGGTGCTATGGACGCCGATATTCGTGAATAATTCATGATCCAGAAGTATTTCTTGAGAGAATTCAGGCTTTTGCCGCTCGGAGTTACGCTGGTCCGGTGTACCTGTATTACGAACCGCTGCTGGTGCACCGCTTTGTCGTCTTACAACAGGCTCGCAATCGCCGGCCGATGCTGCCGAATATCGTACAGGAGCTCTCCGATGTTCGTGTCGGGGGCGGTGAGGATCAGCAGATTGTTGTTGTCGTTGAGTGCACTTAACACCAGGAGACGGTCACCGAACTCGAGCACCGCATTGGTGAGCTCCCCGCTGCTGGCAGCGGCACCGACCTGTCGGGCGCATTGATTCAGGGCCGGAATCATGGCGGCGAGCGCATCCGGATCTGTGCCCGACCGGGTCGCATGGTCGATCGGCAGGCCATCGTTGCTTACCACCACCACGAGCTCAACGCCCTCGCGCTGCACGAGGTGCTGAACGACATCTCGCAATCCCGGCATGGTTTAACCTATCGAGGGGGGTAAGGGCGTCCCGGTGGCCAGAATGTGGTCGCCTGGTGGACGCAATGCGGAACGTAGGGTCCGGAAAGATCGAAGTCAAGCAATGACCGTGGGTTGACCCACTTCTTGCCGTCCGCTAACCTTCCACCCATCATGCGACCATTTATACGAATCGCTTTGCCTGTCCTTGCCGCGGTCATCATGGCCTGTTCGGATCCCAACCAGCTGGGACCGGCTCAGTCGCGGAACCTCGAGGACACGATGGTCGTGTTCGCCCTGCACGGAACATCGGTTCAGTCGCCCAGCGGCTATTCAGTTCCGGATGGACCGGTCAGGACCGACCGCAGCGTGGAATCGCGATTATTTGACCTCGCGTATGATGTCGCGGTATCCGGCATTGATACCAATCATTATTTCCTGCCGCTTGCGGTGCTCAAGCTCTCCACGACTCAATCCGTCAACCCGGGACTGCAGCTTCGGGCGGAGACATTTGGCCAGATCACCGTGGCACCCAGCAACGGATACATCACCAATGACACGCTCACGCTGAGCGTCGGACAGGTGTACATCGTCCGATCACGCCTCTTATGCTCCATCGGCGTGTCGCTCTATTCCAAGCTCGAGATTCTTTCCTTTGACGATTCCGCGCGAACCGTCCAATTCAAAGTGCTCGCGGACAACAACTGCGGTTACAAGGGATTGCAGCCAGGCCTTCCCAGCAAGTAGAACCCCGTGATTGATCTCAAGCTTCTGCGTCAGGACCCCGCGGCCGTCCGTGGCGCCTTGGGTCGTCGTCTCGACAGCAGTGTCGAGCCGATGCTTGATCGTGTGCTCGATACCGATCGCCGTCGGCGTGAGATTCTCCTCCGGACCGAAACGCTCAAAGCCGAACGAAATCAGGCCAGTGAAGAAGTGGCGCGTCTCAAGCGGGCGAAGGAGCCGGCCGACGAGTTGATGGGCCGTCTCAAGGCCTCGGGGGATGAGGTCAAGCAGCTGGATGCCCAGCTTCGCGACGTGGATGTCGAATTGGAAAGTCTCCTGCTGGGAATTCCCAATCTTCCGCTGGCGACTGTACCGGAAGGCACCGAGACGGCCAATCGGGAAATCCGTCGCTGGGGTGAACCCGCCCAGTTCGATTTCACTCCCCGTCCGCATTGGGAGATCGGAACCTCGCTTGGCATGCTCGACCTGCCCCGAGGCGCCAAGGTGAGCGGCTCGGGGTTCCCGGTTTTTATGGGACAGGGGGCCCGGCTGGTTCGGGCGCTCGCCAATTTCATGCTGGACCTCCACACCGCGGAACACGGATACACCGAGGTGGCGCCACCGTTTCTGGTCAACCGCGCCACGATGACCGGTACCGGCCAGCTTCCCAAGTTTGCCGAGGAGTTGTACCAGGTGCCGGCCGATGACCTGTTTCTCATCCCCACGGCCGAAGTTCCGGTCACCAATCTCCATCGGGATGAAATCCTCGAGGCCTCGACGCTCCCGCTATCCTACGCAGCCTGTACCCCGTGTTTTCGCCGCGAGGCCGGCGCCCACGGCAAGGATACCCGCGGCCTGATTCGAGTCCACCAGTTCGATAAGGTCGAGTTGGTGCGACTGACGCGCCCTGAGGATTCCCCGGCCGAGCATGAAATGATCACCCGTCACGCGTCCGCCGTGCTGGAACGGCTGGGTTTGACCTATCGAGTCCTCCACCTCGCCTCCGGTGACACCGGCTTCGCCAGTGCCAGCACCTACGACCTCGAGGTGTGGGCTCCCGGCGTCGGTGCCTGGCTCGAAGTCTCGAGTGCCAGCACTTTCACTGATTTCCAGGCTCGGCGCGCCAACATTCGATATCGCCCGGCGCCCGGCGCCCGGCCGGAGTTCGTTCATACTCTGAACGCATCGGGCCTCGCGTTTCCCCGAACCATCGTGGCGTTGCTTGAGACCTATCAGGAGTCGGACGGTTCGGTCCGGTTGCCCGCGGCCCTGGTACCCTATATGAAAGTCGAGCGTCTCCTCCCCCGTGCGTAGGCACGCGCTTGGGCGCTGGGCCCCAGCGATCGTTTCGGCCCTCATTCTCCTCCTCGCCGGCCTGACTATCTCCTCGTCCGTCATCGTCGTGCGCCACTTCCGGAATGAAGCCCGCTCGATCACCCGGCTTTCCTATGGCGTGTATGCCGCGCTTTCAGATCCGAGAGAGGGTGCCGAAGCGGATGCGCTGGTCGAAATCGGGAAGCGCGTGCGGCAGCTGGGGATTCCGGTGGTGATCACCGATACCGCCGGGCGAGTCACCGCAGCTGACAATCTCCCGTTTGAAGCCCCGCTCGATGATCCCCGCGTTGCCGCCTACGTGGCGGCGCTGGACCGGGAGAATCCGCCGCTGGTCGAGTCGACCCTGGGCACGGTCGTGCACTACGGGTCAGTGCCGGCGGAACAGCAGCTGACGATGCTGGCCGTGCTCCAGGGGCTGACCCTGGTTGTCGTCGTCGCCGTGGGTATCTTCGCGTACCGGAGTGCCATGTCGGCCCAGCGAGATCGCCTGTGGGCGGGGATGGCTCGCGAAGCGGCGCACCAGTTGGGCACGCCGTTGACCAGCCTCAAGGGCTGGGTTGAGCAGATTCGGTCAAGGCCGACTCCACCGACCGGACTGGCCGATTATCTCGCCAGCGACGCGGACCGCCTCGATCGCGTCGCCCGGCGTTTCGAGCGAATCGGACATCCTGCGAGACGGGAGCCGGTTGGCATGGGCGTCCTGGCTGGCAAGGTGGCCGAATATTTCCGGCCCCGGCTGCCGCGGCACGCCAAGCCGATCGAGCTCAAAGTGATCGCTGGAGGACCCGGGCCCACCGTCCTGGGCGACCCGGTGCTGCTGGAGTGGGCGCTGGAAAACCTGGTGAAGAACGCCATTGACGCAATGCAGGGCCGAGCCGGGATGATTTCCATTGAGGCCCACGCGCGAAACGGCACGGCGGAACTTCGGGTCGCCGACAATGGGCCGGGTGTTTCCCGCGAGGTCCGGCGTACTCTGTTCGACCCAGGCATCACCACGAAATCGGGTGGGTGGGGAATAGGCCTCGCACTTTCACGTCGCGTTATTGAGGACTCCCACGGCGGGGAACTGGTACTGGAGAATACAGAACACGGTGCCAGTTTTCTCATCCGGATGCCGTTGTATGAGCCCTAGCGAGTGACGGGGGCAGGTAACCGGCAAGAAGTGCAGTGAAATGTGATCAGTCACGCGCGACCGGTGTCAGGTGGCCGTGGAGAGCAAGGCGCCCGCAGCTGTCCTCGAGGGCGTTGGTCCAGCTGATCACCTGTCACCCTGATAGAGGTGGAGATGACCGATAAGGCAGTAACCGACGCGCTCCTGGAGACGCTGAACCCCGCCCAGCGGGAAGCCGTGGAGCACGTCCAGGGTCCCATGCTGGTGCTCGCTGGTGCTGGCTCCGGGAAGACTCGGGTACTCACGGTGCGGATCGCCCGCCTGATCGATGAACATGGGGTGCCGCCTGAACGGATCTTCGCGGTGACCTTTACCAACAAGGCCGCCAGCGAAATGAAGACGCGGGTGGGCCGCCTGCTGGGTCGGGATCCCAGCGGCCTCTGGATCGGCACCTTTCACTCGCTTTCCGCGCGGATGCTGCGACGGGAAGCGGAAGCCTTGGGATTTACCCGTCAGTTCACTATTTACGATGAGGACAACCGCCTCAGTCTCATCAAACGACTGATGGAACAGCGCGGGCATAACTCCAAGCTGTTCACTCCCCGCACTGTGCAGCACATTATCTCGGCAGCCAAGAACCGGATGCAGAGTCCCGATGATCTGCTCAAGGACGCGATGTATGACCGACTGATCCAGGTCGCGGCGGACGTTTTCTCCGCCCTGGGCCCGGCGCTCAAGACCGCGAATGCGATGGATTTTGATGACCTGATGCTGCATCCACTGACGTTGTTCAATTCGCGGCCGGATCGACTGCGGTATTACCAGGAACGTTTCAACTTCCTCCTGGCGGATGAGTTCCAGGACACCAACGCCGCCCAGTATCAGCTGATCAAGCAGCTGGGCGCGCATGGCAACATTGCCGCGGTTGGCGATGACGATCAGTCCATCTATGGCTGGCGGGGCGCCAAGGTCAAGAACATGCGGGACTTCCAGGATGATTTCTCGGATGTCCACGTGGTCCGGCTGGAGGAGAACTACCGGTCGACGCAGCTGATTCTCGATGCGGCCAACGGGGTGATCGCCGAGAATACCGGCCGACTGGGCAAGACGCTCCGGACGGTGCGCAAAGGGGGCGAAAGCCTGGTGCTGGTTGCGGCCGCCGACGAGCGGGACGAGGCCGAGTGGATCGTGCGGGAGCTGGTCAGGCGACGCACCCAGGGCGACTGGGAATACCACGAGATGGCGGTGCTGTACCGGACCAACTCGCAATCCCGTGCTTTCGAAGAGGCGCTTCGCCGTGCCGGAATTCCCTATCGCATTGTGGGTGCAACCGGCTTCTACGATCGGCGGGAGGTCAAGGACCTGCTGGCTTACCTGCGACTCATCGCCAATCCGCGGGACAACGAAGCGTTTGTCCGTGCCATCGGCGTGCCCCGTCGCGGCCTTGGCGACACCAGCATGGCGACCCTGACCGGTGCCGCGACCCAGTGGGGGAAACCATTTCTCGACGTTGCCCGCACGGCGGATCGCGTGCCCGACCTCAGGCCCAACGTGCGCGAGGCGCTCAGGAAATTCGCCGTGCTGATCGATGGGCTCTACACCGATTCGGCCAACCAGCCACCGGCCAGGGTGCTGGAGCAGGTCATTCAATCCATTGATTATGAAAAGGTCCTCCTCGCCGAAGGCCCGGAGGGAGCGGATCGGTGGGAGAATGTGCGAGAACTGGTCGCCAGTGCGGCCGACTGGTCGGAAGAAGTCATCGAACCCGATGAAGAGGGAACAACCCCGCTGGAGCGATTCCTGTCGGAGGCCGCCCTCCTCGCCGGTCCCGATGAGGTGAAAGGAGAGCCCGGCGGGATTACGCTCATGACCCTGCATACCGCCAAGGGGCTGGAGTGGCCGGTCGTCGTACTCGCCGGAATGGAAGACGGACTGTTCCCGCTGGCCCGGTCAGAGGAACAGCCCGGTGGGGTGGAAGAGGAGCGGCGGCTCTGTTATGTCGGGCTCACTCGAGCACAGGACAAACTCTACCTCTCCTGGGCCCGGGCCCGGCGGCGGGGCGGAGAGCTGAGGCCGGGACGCGCTTCGCGATTTCTCAAGGCACTGCCACCGGCCATTGTGCAGGAAGAACGGACCTCGAGCATGCTGACGCCGTCCTGGGGTCAGAACCGCTACGGTGGTCGACCCGACAATCGGTACAGCAGTCCCGACAAGGGTCGCTATGAGAATTTTGGAGACGACCCGCCATCCTCGGCCTCTTCAACGCCGGCGCCGGAGGAGGTGTCGCAGGACGCACCTCGATATGTGAAGGGTGAGCGAGTCCGTCATCGCCGATTCGGAAGTGGCACGATCCGCGGGCTGATTGGCGCGGGCCGTGATCTCAAGGTTGAAGTCCAATTCGACGACGAAGAAGCCGGCGTCAAACAGCTGCTCGTGGCCTATGCCGGGCTCGAGCGGGATTGGGAGGGTGCGTGAGCATCGGTCGAGAAGAAGTGGTCCATGTCGCGAAGCTGGCCGAATTGGCGGTGAGCGAGGCGGAATTGCCCAGGCTGGTCGATCAGCTCTCGAGAATCGTCGACTTCGTCGCCGAATTGAATGAAGTTCCCGCCGATGATTCGGTGCCGCCGTTTCAGGCCGGTGCGGAAACGACGCCACTGCGGGCCGATGTCGTGGCTCCGATCCCCCTGGCGCGCGGTCCGGCCCAGATGGCCCCCGCCTTCATTGACGGGTTCTTTGTCGTTCCACGCCTGGGCGCCATGGAGGAGTCATGAGCGGCGAGGACGGGAAGAAGCAGAGACTCGGGGCCATCACGGCGCGCGAGACGGGTATGCGGCTCAAGGCGGCGGAACCGTTGAATGCCGCGCTCCATTGGTCCCAGGATGTGTTGAATGCTGAAGGTGCCAGGGTCGATGCCATGACGGCGTCCGGTGCCCTGCATGCCGTGCCCGTCGCGATCAAGGACAATCTCGTCACCATCGAACAACCGACCACGTGCGGGTCGCGGATTCTGGAAGGCTACACCTCGCCGTTTAATGCGACCGTCGTCGAGCGGTTGCGCCAGGCGGGAGCGCTAATCTCCGCCAAGGCGAACATGGACGAATTTGCCATGGGATCGTCGACCGAGCATTCCGCCTTCGGTCGCGTCAAACACCCGATGGATCACGACCGGGTGCCCGGTGGCAGCTCCGGCGGCTCGGCGGCCCTGGTGGCCGCAGGTGTGGTCCCGGTGGCACTCGGTTCCGAAACCGGCGGCTCCGTCAGGCAACCAGCAAGTTTCTGCGGTGTCGTCGGGGTCAAGCCGAGTTACGGCCGAGTGAGTCGCTGGGGTCTGGTCGCGTTCGGATCGTCGCTCGATTGCGTCTCGGTCTTTGGCGATACCGTGACCAGCGCTGCCCGCGTGCTGCACGTCATCAGTGGTCATGATCCCCTCGAAGCGACCAGTGTGGACCAGCCGCCCATGCGGATGCCGGAGATGAAAAAAGATCTCCGGGGGATCACCATCGGTCTTCCGCGGGAATACTTCCCGGCGGATCTTCACCCCGGCGTCAAGGCGGCGACGGATCGGGCCATCGCCACGATGCGCGATCTCGGTGCCACGCTCCGGGAGGTCTCGCTTCCCTACTCGAAATACGCCGTGCCGACATACTATATCGTGGCACCCGCCGAAGCGGCGGCGAACCTCGCCCGGTTTGACGGAGTCCGGTATGGGCCGCGGCAGATCGAGCCCGCGAACGGCGACGTTCGGGCGTTGTACCAGGCGACGCGAGGCAAGGGGTTTGGCCCCGAGGTTCGCCGACGAATCCTGGTGGGAACCTATGTGCTGAGCGCTGGATATTATGATGCGTACTACCACAAGGCCCAGCAACTGCGCGCGTTGATCGCCAGCGATTTCCGAACGGTCTTCGCCGACGGAGTCGACTATCTCTTCACGCCCACCACACCGACACCGGCATTCAAGGCCGGAGAAAAAAGTGAAGACCCCGTCGCCATGTATCTCGCCGACATCTTTGTCTGCGCGGTGAGCCTCGCGGGCCTCCCCGCCATGAGCCAGCCCATTGGCCGTGACAAGGGCCTGCCCATCGGGGGCCAGATCATTGCTCCGCATTTCCACGAGTCGGGCATGCTCAGTGTGGCCGGCGCTCTTGAATCAGCGCTCGATGGTACCGCGGAGGTGGCGCGATGACCTGGGAGATCGTCATAGGTCTCGAGGTACACGTCCAGCTCGCGACCCGGAGCAAGATGTTCTGCGGGTGCGCCAATGTGTATGGCGCCCCGCCCAACACTCACGTGTGTCCCGTGTGCCTGGGATTGCCTGGCGCGCTTCCCGTCCCCAATGCCGAAGCGATACGCCTGGGCACTCAGGCCGCCCACGCCCTCGGCGGGACAATCCATCGCACCAGCGTCTTCGCCAGGAAGAACTACTTCTATCCCGACCTGCCCAAGGGTTACCAGATCTCCCAGTTCGACAAGCCGCTGTCGACCGGCGGGGCCGTGCACTTCGAGTCCCCCGAGCGGGGACGGGTCGCGGTGTCGATTACTCGCCTGCACCTGGAAGAGGATGCCGGCAAGTCGCTTCACGATCGCGTGCCGGGAAAAACCGCGGTAGATCTGAATCGGGCGGGCGCTCCGCTGGCCGAAATCGTGAGCGGCCCGGACATGCGGAGTCCCGGCGAGGCGCGGGCGTACCTCGTGGCCCTCAAGCAGATTCTCATGTATGCCGGCACCAGCGAATGCAGCATGGAGAAGGGCAGTCTCCGGGTCGATGTCAACATGTCGATCCGTCAACACGGTGAGACGACGCTCGGCGTCAAGACTGAACTCAAAAACATGAACAGCTTCGCCAACGTCGAGCGAGCGCTGGACGTTGAGTTCGAACGACAGGTGGGCCTGATTGAATCGGGAAAGGCCGTCGAACAGGTGAGCCTGCTGTTCAATGCGGTGAGCGGCACGGTCAAGGTCATGCGCTCGAAAGAAGAAAGCCATGACTACCGCTATTTCCCCGATCCGGATATCCCACCGCTTGTTCTCGCGCCCGACTGGGTGGAGAAACAGCGGGCCACGCTTCCCGAACTCCCGGAAGCCAAGCGCGGGAGACTGATGGCGCAGTACGCTCTCTCCGCCTATCACGCGCACGAGCTCACGCTCGACGTCGCGGTGGCGGACTATTTCGAAGCCGTGGCGCGCGCTGGTGGCGATGCCGCCAAGTCGATCGGCTGGGTCCTCGGCGAGGTGATGTCAGGGTTCAATGAAGGCCATGGGTTTCCCGTTTCGCCCGCGCGTCTCGCCGCGCTGGTCGGCGTGGTGCGTGATGGCCTGGTGAGTCAGCAGGCGGCCAAACGAGTCTACGAGGAAATGGCCAGGAACGACGGGGATCCGAAATCGATTGCCGAGAGACTTGGACTTGTGCAGGTCGGTGATTCCAATGCTCTTGGCAAGTGGGTAGAAGAAGTGCTTGCGGCGCATCCCGGTGAACTCGCCAGGTATCGTGGCGGTGAGACCAAGCTGATCGGGTTCTTCGTGGGGCAGGTAATGAAGAAGAGTGGAGG
>JBDTRF010000107.1:0-11175 GCA_039931815.1 Gemmatimonadota bacterium | reverse complement strand
ATATAGCCGTTTTGCGGGGCACGAGCAAGGGCCGAGAGGCCCAAACCGCCGATTGTCAATCCAGGAGCGTTCGCCGGGTCACTACCGGCCCCAGCGGATGCGGTGGTGTTGTTTGGTGGGAATGACCTTGGCGGCTGGAAGAGTTCTGATAGTTCCGGCGGACCTGCCGGATGGAAATCGGCCAACGGATACCTGGAGGTTTCACCCGGTGCGGGCGGGATTGAAACCCGTCGCGGATTTGGCGATGTCCAGCTCCATATTGAATGGACCGCACCGGTGCCACCAGAAGGAACGGGGCAGGACCGGGGTAATAGCGGCGTATTCCTCATGGGTCGCTACGAGGTTCAGGTGCTCGACTCCTATCACAATGACACTTACGCCGATGGCCAAGCCGGGGCGATCTACGGCGAGTTTCCGCCCCTGGTAAATCCGATCCGCCCGCCGGGTCAGTGGCAGAGCTATGATATCATCTTCCACCGGCCCCATTTCGACGGCGATGGAAAAGTCACGGCGCCGGCGAGGATGACCGTGCTGTTCAACGGGGTCCTCGTCCAGGACAACGCCGTGCTGGTCGGGCCGACGTCTCATATGGAGCGCGCCCCGTACGCCAAACATCCGGATCGCCTCCCGCTCTCGCTGCAGGATCATGGGCACAAGGTTCGCTATCGCAATATCTGGATCCGCGAGCTGGAATGACCATCTTCTTCACGCTGGATTAGCTGCTGCCAGGCTTTTCACCGTGAGCCCCGCGGGAGCGCAGCAAAGGCACAAGGCTATTCAACCGCCTTGTGCCTTTCTATTCACCGGACCCGGTTCATCCTCGTCTGGGCTATGGTTTCCTCGATCAATAACTCGGCGGGAGCGTGCGATAGCGATTGAACAGCTCCGTCATTCGACTGGTGAGCGGAATGTCGCGTCCTTCGATGAATACGTGCTCTGCCTTGCTGGAATACTCAAAAGGGTCCCCGGTCCAGATCACCACGTTCGCGACCTTGCCGGGTTCCAGTGAGCCGTACCGATCCGACATGCCGAAAGCGCTGGCGGGTGCAAGCGTAATTGCCCGAAGCGCGCTGTCCCACTTCATCCCGTTTCGCACCGAGTGCCCCGCGGCAAAGCGGAGATTCCTGGGGCCGCCGGATTCTCCC
Source organism: Gemmatimonadota bacterium (assembly GCA_039931815.1). Lineage (GTDB taxonomy): Bacteria > Gemmatimonadota > Gemmatimonadetes > Gemmatimonadales > GWC2-71-9 > DASYPP01. The sequence goes on along the minus strand of JBDTRF010000107.1, from coordinate 10,030 downwards.
TCTACCACGATCACGTTCACTCCGGCGTCGCTCAGAATGGTAGCGTTATCTGACCTGGCCCCGGTGCCGTCGAAGGTTGGAATGTTGGTGAGAGGAAATACCGCGACGGAAACCTTCGCCTGGGCCAGCGCGGGAGCAGCCTTCCACGCTTCGGTGCCGCCGAGAATAACCAGCTTGAGTGTGAACTCCGTCATCAGGCTGAGCGCATTCTCGATGTCGCTTTTCCGATTGGCGATGGCATAGACCGGGACGACGCCGTGGAGTACCGGCAGGAGCGCCTCGAGCTCCGCGGCCGGAGCAGCCAGGTCCTGGACTTCCCGCTTCTGATACTCTGCCTTCCGCCGCTCATATTCAAGCGCGTCCCGGAACAGAGTTCGCAGCCGCTGTATGACCCCGGCCCGGCTTCCGCCGCCGGCGCTCTTGCTGTTCTCACTCAGATCGATCACCATCGCCACCGGTGATTTGACGATCATGTCGCGGGCCTGATCGCCAGCCAGGTCGATAAAAATTGCCTGGCCGGCAATAAGCCCTCCGCCAGGCCTCGCGATAGTGGACGTGACACCTTCCATCCGAGCGACCGCGATGTTGACCACGGCGGGGTTGATGCCATCGGCGACGTTGAAGGAGGGGTTGATCACGCCTTCCCGCGAGGATTCGTTGGTCCCGTCGATGGATCCCACTTCGGATAGTCCTAGAGTAGTCGAGGCATGGATGAACCCCGGTGTCACCCAGCGTCCCGTCGCATCGATCCGCGTCGCGCCCGCGGGAATGCCCACGTCCCTCCCGACGGCGGTGATTCTTCCATTCTGGATGATGACGGTTCCGTGCTCGATTCTCGGTCCAGATACCGGATATACGGTGCCTCCAGTGATCGCGATCGTCTGTGCATTTGCGCGCGCTGAAACCATTGAAACTGCGAACGCCGCGGTTGCCGCAAGGATATGCCGGTTCATCGCCCGACTCCCGGGTTGTCGATTCCGATATTGAAATCGGTCTCGGGATGGCGCTTGGGGTCGTTCCGGTCGTAGACCAGCCACCCTTCGTTGTAGACCATGAGTGCCCTGGTATAGATAGAAAAGGGATCGCCGGACCACACGACCACGTCCGCGCTCTTGCCCGGCTCCAAGGTTCCCGTAAGACTGTCGATGCCGAGGATCCAGGCGGGGTTGGCCGTGATCCAGCGAACAGCCTGCTCCCGGGTGATCGGAATGCCGGCCTGGATCCCGGCATAAAGGGCCTTGGCGGCTTCCTGGTTCAGGCGCTGGATACCGTCGGCATCGTCCGAATGAATGGCCACTCGGGCGCCCGCCTGTTGAAGCAGTGCCGCGTTCTGAGGAATACCGTCGAACGCTTCCATCTTGAACCCCCACCAGTCGGCCCAGACTGAGGACGCGACCCCTTCGCGAGCCAGGATGTCCGCGATCTTGTAGGCCTCAACGGCGTGGTGAAAGGAGCGAATCTTGAAGCCGAACTCCCGGCCCAGGTCCATCATCTGGGCCATCTCGTCAGCCCGATAGCAGTGGTTCTGCACCAGGATTCTACCACGCAGCACATCAGCCAGAGTCTCGAGCTCGAGGTCTCGCTCGGGAGGTTCGCCCTCATGCTTCGCATTCCATTTATCCCATTGCCGCCGATACTGTTCCGCGCGGATAAATGCCTCGCGATACCCCGCCATGTTTCCCATCCGGGTTGACGGCCCCCGGTTCTGGTAGACCCGCTTGGGATTTTCCCCGCAGGCCATCTTTAAGCCGTAGGGCGCGCCTGGGAATTTCATTTCCTGAACGGTACGAGCGGGAATTACCCGAAGCACGGCGGAGCGCCCGCCAATCAGATTGGCCGAACCGGGAAGTGCCTGCATAACCGTGATGCCACCGGCGATCGCCAGGGGGATCTGCGGATCCTGCGGCCAGAACGAGTGTTCGGCCCAGACATCCGCGGTGACCGGATCGGTCGCCTCATTGCCATCCGATTCGGCAAAGGTGCCCGGGGCCGAGTACACACCGAGGTGGCTGTGCACGTCAATGATGCCTGGCGTGACGAACTTGCCGGTGCCATCCACAATCACGGCATCGGCCGGCGGGGCAATGTCGGGGCCGACCGCGACGATCCTGCCGTCGCGAAGAGAAATCGATGCTCGCGCCATCTCCGGACCGGCAGCCGTGAGAATGGTCGCGTTGCGAATGAACACCGGCGGGTTCTCATGCCGATGATAGGTGGAGGCATACTGGGGGCGGTCCGCGCTGGTCGTATCGATTGCGCCAGGGTTCGCGGAAGTGTTGACCCCGGATCTTCCGGCACAGGCCGCGGTCAGGCACAGCGCCAAAATCGAGAGACGAGATGGCATCACGAGAAGGGTTGAAGGTGAAGTATCGTCCAGATTGTCCTGCCCTATCTGGCGAGTTGAAACTCGAGGGGAACGCCGACGAGCGAAACTTTGACCAGCCGATGGGGCAGTGCCGTCGTCACCATGAAGTTGATCACCGCCGGGCCGCCGGTCATCTCGGCTCGATAAACCTCAAAGGATCCGGCGGGAACCTGGACGGTCTCCACACCCTTCACCGACATGGTCATCGTTTGAGTCGCGTTCTGTCCAGCAGAGAAGACCAGCATCGTCCAGGCCGCATCCCGGGTCCAGCGCAGGGCGGGGAGAATGGCCTGGACACTATTGTCGTCCAGGGTACCAGCCACCACCGTGGTATCGATCACCAGGTGGGTGAATTCCGGGCGCCCCGGGACTACGGCATCGCCTTTCACCCGGCCATCGGCGTACGTGATGTTGATCCGGGTATCCCGGCCCTGTGACTTGCCGGCTTGCTCTACCGATGTCACCGTGGCGTTCTCGGTCAACCTCACGGTGGTTGACTGCTGCATGAAGCTGGCAATCTGGGTTTCCTCCTTGAATTCGAATCCGCCCTCCACCTTTCGTATCTCGGTTCTCTGGAATCCAAGCGGGTTCCCCTGGACCATCACCACAAAGCTATCCCTGGTCGGGACGACCTGGCTGAGGTCAAGATCCAGGGCACTCGCTTTGACGGCCAGCGAGGCGGGCTCGATCGGGGCTCCTTCGAGACTCAATATTCTGACGGGCGCAATGGCGGTGAGCTTCTCGTAAATTCTTGACCCGTCTCCCACCACGACAATCAGCGGAGTTCGAGGCGGCATCGCAGTCCGGGCCGCCGTTCGCACGTCGGCAGCTGTCACGGCCGCGAGCCTGGTGCGGTAATTCTGCAGATAGTCCGGCGGGAGCCCGAGCAAGATCGACTGGGCCACCGCGCCAGCCACCTGGTTGGCTGTTTCGATCGTCAAGGGAAAACTCCCGACCAGCGCACCCTTTGCTCCCGCGAGTTCGCTGTCCGGCAACGGGGTATACCCCAGGTTCGTCATCTGCCGCAGAAGCTCGGTAAGCGCCGAGTCGGTGACTTCCGTGCGGACTTCCGCGGTCGCCTGGAACGTCCCGACGCCCCGCGGGCGCTCGAGCCCGGAGTATGCGCCGTAGGTCCAGCCTTTCTGTTCACGAAGCACCAGGAAGAGCCTGCTGTCGGCGCCGCCGCCGAGGATCTGGTTGGCGACCCGCGCCGCGTAATACTGCGGGTTCGCCGGGCCGAACGTCGTGTTGCCCACCACGATGTTGGACTGCGCGGAGCCCGGGCGATGAACCAGGATGATCTCGGCACTGGTGCGTTTGGGTGGAACCGGGAAGACCGTGGCCGCCGGTGCTCGACCGGTCCAGCCTCGAAACGACTTGTTCGCGAGCGCCCGCGCTCGAGCGAGCGTGATGTCGCCGGCCATGACGAGGAGACTTCCACCTGGTCGCAGTCTCCGTCGCTGAAACGCCAGGATGTCCTCCCGGCTGATGGCCTGGGTGGACGCCTGGGTCGGACGCCTGGCATAGGGGTGGGTGCCATACACGTACCTGGCAAAGAAACGGGAGGCGACGGCGTCGGGCTGGGCCATTTCGAGCTGCAGAGCCGAGAGCGTCTGGGTCTTGATCAGTTCGAGTTCACGATCGGGAAAAGTTGGTCGAACCGCGACATCCGCCAGCAGATCGAAGGCGAGTTCGGCCTGGGGAGACAGCACGTCCGCGCTGATGGTGAGAAAGTCATTTCCGGCGCCGGCATTAAGAGATCCACCCACTCCCTCAATGGCCGCGGAAATCTGCTCGGCAGAGCGATCACCGGCTCCCTTGGTGAGCAACTGCGCCGCCATGTTGGCGAGTCCCTCCTTGCCTGTCGGGTCATACGCGGCGCCGGCCGGAAGTGTCAGTGAAATTGAGAGGACCGGCTGCGCATGATTTTCCACGACGACCAGGCGCATGCCGTTCGTCAGAACGGCCTGCTGAAAGGGTGGAAATTTCGCCGGGCCCACCGGTGCGGCCGCCGGTGGCGAGGTGGGATACTGTGCGACGCAGAGGGAAGGAACTCCGGCCATGGCCGCCAGCAGCAAGGGTAATTTCATGGAGTTGCTCCGGCCGGCGGGGATGCCCCGGGGGAAACGATGATCGTCAGCGAATTGTCCGGGCGAAAATAGGCCTTTGCTACCCGGATCATGTCCTCGCGGTTCACCATCATATAGCGATCGAAATCGGTGTTGATGGCCTCGGGCGAGCCGAGGAACAGGTTGGCGTACTGGAGGCCTTCGGCCACGTCCATGGTCGTCTGACGCGAATGGATCACCGACGCGCGATAGGCGTTCTTCGCCTTGGCCAGCTCATCGTCAGAAACATCTCCATTCGCCAGTCGGGCCATTTCGCCGGCGAGAAGGGCCTCGAGGGAGTCAGGTCTGACACCCTGGTTCGCGATGGCGTATGCAAGGAAGAAGTTGGGGCCACGGCGGGGGCCAAAGATTCCCGACAACGCCTGGGCCGAGACGGAGGCCCTGGTTTCTCGAACCAGCCGCTGGTTGAGCCGGGAACTCTCGCCCTGGCCCAGCAGGATACCGAGCAGGGTAAGGGCGGGGATGTCGGCGTTCTTCTCTTCCGGTGTGCGATACATGAGAAGCACGGCGGGGAGATTGGCATTCGCGTCCTGGATCTGCTTGCGTTCTGGCCCCGTGTTGAATGCCTGATCGCAGGAGACGGGACTCGCGGCGGCTCCCCGCGGGATATCACCAAAGTACTGCTCGATCAGCGCCCGGGCGTTGGCTGCCGAGAAATCGCCTGTCACTACCAGGGTGGCCCGGTTGGGGACATAGTGCTGATCGAAGAACGCCTTGACATCCGCGGTCGTGGCGGCATTCAAGTCGTCCATCGACCCGATGACGGAATGGCTGTACGGAAAACACGTCTTCTGATCGAACAACCCCTGCGGCCCTTCAAAAATGGCGGCCCCATAGGGCTGATTGTCGACCCGCAGTCGCCGCTCTTCCTTTACGGTTTCACGCTGGTTGGTAAAGTTGGAATCGGTAATGGCCAGCGAACGCATCCGATCCGCTTCGAGCCAGAGTCCGAGGTTCAGCCGGTTGGAAGGCAGTGTCTCGTAGTAATTGGTCCGATCGGTCTGGGTTGATCCATTGAGTCCGCCGCCGGCTCGTTCAACCAGCTGAAAATGCTCCGCCTTCCGCACATGGCTCGATCCCTGGAACATCATGTGTTCAAAGAGATGAGCGAATCCGGTTCGGCCACTGCGCTCATCGCGTGACCCGACATCATACCAGACATTGACCGTCACGACCTGGGTGGCATGATTTTCGGCCAGGATAACGGTGAGTCCATTCGTGAGCGAGTAGGTCTCGAAGGGCACCTTGCCGGGTTCCTGGGCCGTGAGATCAATCGGGAGCAGGAGGATAGCAGCGATCGTAAGAGGCCGGAGCATGATGGCGCACCTGCTGATTGGGGGAGTGCCCGCTCTACGTGTGCGTACCAGAACGGTTTCGAACGAGTCGCCAACCTGTTTTCTATCGAAGGTCAGGCCTGATTACCACGGAAGCACAGGACGCAGAGAGGGCTGAACGAAAACCAGGACGTCCTGAGCGAAATGTTCACCCGCTGGTGAGAGGAGACCCGCCGCTGGCGGGCAACCACCCCCGTGAATCCCGTGGTCCGTCGAGAACCTACCCGGCGGGAAATAGTCGCAGGCTGTTCTCGGACAGTATTGCACGCTGCACCTCGGATGACAGCGGCAGGGCAAGGAATTGATCCAGGTTCTGCTTCATGTCCTTGACGCCCGGGCTCGGCCAGTCAGTTCCCCAGAACGTTTTGTGAGCGATTTCGGAAAGACGGGGAAAGTACTCCAGGATCCGGGCCGGAGGGATTCCGGACAGCTCGAGATTCACATTCTTGTGCCGCCGGAGGACGAAAAATGCTTCTTCCATCCAGAAGGGCCGGCCGCCATGCGCCATGAGAATCCGCAGGTCGGGGAAGTCGATCGCGACATCGTCGATTTCCAGGGGATTGCCCCATTTCGACCGTGCCCCCGGGAAAATTGATGTCCCGGTGTGAATCATGACGGGGACACCGCGCTCCTCCAGCCGGCGATAAATCGCCGCCAGCGAATCGAGGCCGCTGGTGTAGGCGTTGGCCGGGAAGAGCTGGTGCGGGGGATGAATCTTGAAGCAGCGAATCCCCAGGTCGATCAGGCGGTCGACATCGCCCGTGGGGTCCTTGGTGAATCGGGGATGCACGCCACCGAAGGGCAGCAGCCGTTCTGGCGCGGAGGACGCGTACCGGGCCGCGAAGTCGTTGGTCGAATCATCAAACCCCATAAGGTCCTGGCTGGGGTAATTGATCAGCCCAACGCGCTGAATTCCCGAGGCGTCCATCACTTTGAGCAGCGCCCCGGGGTCTTCCATCAACTGGACCAGTCGCTCCCAGTGGCCTTCCTTGCCTTTGCGCATCACCTCCAGGACCGCTGGCTTCATCTGGTGCCAGGGCTGGATGTGGATGTGGAGATCGGTAACGGGGTAGGGAAGAGTCATGGTGGTGGAACGGTAATAAGGGATGAAGGTGAGGCAAGGTGGGGTGAACGTGCGAACTTCTGCGGATCACGCCTCCGGCCTGGAGGAGCCATCAAGGACGTACGCGCTGCGCCGTCAGATTCGACGAATACCCTGCAGGAAGCCGGTGAAGTCGGGTATCTTTGCATTACCCATGGAAAGCTCCCCGACTACCTGTCCCCGCTGCGATCGGCCGGTCACTGCCGGCCTTCGCGTCTGTCCTGCCTGTGGCTTTGATCTCAGCTGGGATCAGGCCATGGTTGCGACGACGGGGGTCGACTCCGGCGCCTTCATGACAACCGCCAGTATGACTCCGCTGGCGGCGCGGCCAGTGGATCTCCTGGGCGAGGCGACCAGCGGGGAATACGAAATCCTGGGCGAGCTTGGACGAGGCGGGATGGCCGCGGTGTTTCTCGCGCGCGAAGTGGCACTCGACCGCAAGGTCGCCATCAAGCTGATCTCACCGTCATTCCTGGATGGCAAAGAAGCCATCGAGCGATTCAAGCGGGAGGCGCGGACGGCGGCGTCGCTGAGCCATCCAGGTGTCATTCCGATTTACGCCGTTCGAGAAACCGACCGGGCACTCTTCTTCGTGATGAAGTATGTCCACGGGCGCACCCTGTCGTCGATTCTCCGGAGTGCAGGACCGCTACCGGTAACCCTGGTCCGAGCGATTCTGACATCCGTGGCCGCTGCCCTCGACTACGCGCATCGTCACGGTGTCGTGCACCGCGACATCAAGCCGGGGAACATCATGGTGGATGTCGAAGGTCATGTCATGGTCACCGACTTCGGCATCGCCAAGGTGGAGGACTCGCAGGGACTCACCATGACGGGGAAAACGATTGGGACTCCCGCCTATATGAGCCCTGAGTCGTGTGCCGGCCACGAAGTGACGGGGGCCTCCGATCAGTATGCGCTCGGCGTGGTGGGATATGAGCTGCTGGCCGGCCGCAACCCGTTCACGGCAGATAGTTCGGTGGCCATCATGTATGCCCACGTGCACGAAGCGCCGCAGGACATCGGTGAGCTGCGCCCCGACTGTCCGCCGGAAATGGCCGCGGCCATCATGCGAATGATCGACAAGAACCCGGAGGGACGGTTTCCCACGCTTAAAGATGGCGCCGTCGCGGTGCAGGGCAGTGCCGGTCTCGATGAAATGGCCATTGCCTCGCTGGGCGCTCTCGCGGCGAGTCGCGGCAAACAGGACGCCTCTTCACCCACTCCCGTCCCGCGTCGGACTCCGATCACCACCGGCCCGGCCACCACACGCGTACGGAAGAACACCGCCCTCTGGGTACTGCTCGGCACGATCATCATCATCGCGGCGGTGCTCGTGGGGACAGGGCGCCTGGGATGGAATCAGCGGACGCCTTCCTCACCGGCACCCGATACCGATCTGAGCGCGTCTCGAGCCGGTGCGTTGGCCGCGCGCGCTCGCGCGACCGCCGCCGGGCTGGGACCGCTCGTTCTGGCCGGGGGAGACTCGATGATGAGCACTGGCGAAGCCATGGCGACCACCGGAAAGCCACTGGAAGCGGCGGTGCTCTTCGCCACCGCCGCCGCGCTCTGGGATTCGGCCCTTACTCACGCGGCGCGGGACGGTCAGAAGCCGCAACCGATCCAGCGCGCCGTCACACCGACCCGGGATACCGCCACCCCTCGCCCGCCCATCAGCGACTCGACGGCGATTGTCGCTTACTATCAGGAGCTGGCGCAGATGGTCGAGGCTCGGCAGTTGAGTGAGGTGCGCCGCCTCCTGCCCAACCTCGATCCGCGATCAGAGGATGAGTGGCGCCGGCTGTTTCAGGATGCGAACGTGGAGAAAATTGTGGCGAGCTACACCGTCACGAATGTGACCAGAACGGCTGAGGAAGTTCACGCGCGAGTGGTGGAGCATCTCGTGGTGACCAAGGGCGGCAAGCCGAGTACGAAGGATCGACCGTTCTTTGCTTCCCTGACGATGGGGCCGCAGGGATGGAGACAGATCCGGGTAGACAAATAGTGCAGGAAACGTCTCTCATTTCCCCGTAAACTCGGCCTTTCGCTTCTCCATAAACGCCCGCACGCCCTCCGTCTTATCCATGCTGGAGAACGCCAGGCCGAAAAGCGTGGTCTCCTGCCGCAATCCGTCGTCCAAAGAGGTACGGAGAGACGCTCGCACTGCTTCCTTGATTAGCTGAAGCGCCACCGGACTCTTGTCCGCAATCGTTCCGGCCAGCGCCATCGTGCGCTCCCTGAGGTGCGCGGCCGGGACCACCTCGTCCACCAGTCCGATCCGAAGCGCTTCGGCGGCATCAATCACTTCCCCCGAAAAGAGCAGCTTGCAGGCCTGCCCGGTACCGACCAGTCGCGGCAGCCGCTGGGTCCCTCCCCCGCCGGGAATGATGCCGAGGTTGACTTCGGGCTGTCCGAGTTTGGCGGAATCCGCGGCGAGCCGGATATCGCAGGCCATTGCCAGCTCACAGCCGCCTCCCAGGGCGAACCCATTGATCATCGCGATGACCGGTTTGGGAAAGCTTTCGACGGCGTCGAAGATCGTCGCGGCTTTCATGACCCGGAATTGATCAACGGCGGTCCGTCCCTCGAATTCGCCGATATCAGCGCCGGCCACAAATGCCTTGTCCCCGGCGCCGGTCAGCACTACCACTCGCACCGATTCGTCGGAGTGAACTGCCTCGAGTTGAGCCAGCAGAGCAGACCGAGTGGCGCCGTTCAGCGCATTTCGCTTATCCGGCCGGTTGATCGTAAGAACCGCAACTCGATTGGCGATGTCCTTGAGAACGAGGGATTCGTCGGCCATAATCTCGGGTGAAAGGGGGGCGTACGAAAGTGAGAGAGAAGGGTGGGAGCGAAAAGTGAAAAGTAGAAGGAAAAGTGAAAGGTGAAAGGTGAAAGATAGAAGGACCTTTTACCGTGTCCCTGTGGTCATGGCCAGGGATAGAAGCCTTGTCCAGTTTTCTTGCCCAGCTTGCCCTCGGCTACCATCTGGCGCATGAGCTGGGGTGGCTCGTACTGGTCCTCGCCCAGGGTGCGGTGCAGGTATTCGGCGATGCGAAGCCGTACATCCAGTCCCACGAGGTCGGTGAGCCTGAGGGGC
>JBDTRF010000106.1:0-11260 GCA_039931815.1 Gemmatimonadota bacterium | reverse complement strand
GAAAAATACTTTCCCCGGTTGGGCTTTGAAGTCGTATCCCGAGGTGAGGTGCCGGTGTCTCTGCTCGAATCAGTTGAGTTTCGGGAGGCGTGCCCCAGCTCGGCGGTCGTCATGCGTCGGTCGCTTGGCGCCTGTGGATAGGCCGGGCGCAGGATGACCAGCCTGCTCATTTCTTATATCTCCGCCAACTTTCCGGCTCTCGAAACCGTGCAGGCGGATATTAGTGCGCGCACGGTGTCCATCACGTACCACCTCGGGGACCTGGTCGAGACGCGCCATGGGCGCCAGGTGGTGGGCTGGTCCGGCAGCACCCATCCAGGGGGTCGCGGGCAACTACGATTCAACCGTCGCGACCGATGACAAGCACTGTGGCGGCAAATACGACGACCTGCGGCAGGAGGAACTGAGCCACCTGAGCTGCGACTGGACCCGGCATCATATTACGATTTCGACCAAGCCCTTCCTCGGCGCCCTGCCGTTCCGCCTGGATATTCGATCGGTCGGAGGAACACATCCCAACCTGACACCCATCTTCGTTCACGGAACCCGCGCTCAACCCGCTATTGGACCGAAGACCGAATCCCCTTGACCCTCTGTAGGTGCCGAGTTATATACTGACGAGTACAATTATATTGTATTGTCGGTGCAATTCGTGGAGGTTCCCCCATGGCTTGCCAGTTCAATTAAACGTTCTTCGACGTACAACAAGAGTGAAACCATGAAAGTCGCCCGCAGTGCCCGTTGGGAACGAAAGCCGGAGACTCGACCGGACGAAATTCTCGATGCCGCGCTCCAGGTTTTCGCCGTCAACGGCTATCGCGGAACCCGGCTGGAGCAGGTGGCCGAGGCCGCCGGTGTCACCAAGGGCACCATCTATCACTATTTCAGCTCCAAGGAGCAGTTACTCCTCGAGGCTGCTCGGAAACGCCGAACCCGGATCTTCGCTGAGACCGAAGCGGTCATCAGCGATACCAGTGAACCTGCGTCGCTCCGGCTTCGTCGGGGTCATCACCTGGCCTGGCACCGCTGGTGTAATCCGCAATCACGGCAGTTGCTGCGCCTGATGATCAGTGAGGTGAGTGTCGAAGCCCCGGCGGTATTCCAGGAATGGTTGCGGGACGGTTTCCTGCGAGGGGTTCAGTTGATGACCGGCCTCATTGAAGAAGGCAAGAAGAACGGTGAGTTTCGAGCAGACGTGGACGCCGAGGTGGTCGCGAGGGTCATGAATTCCGGGATGTTCTTTCATCTCCTGTTGCACTACGAAATGGGGATGAACGCGCTGGCACCGATCGATATCGAGCACTTCATTGATGCGGCTTTGGACTCGATGCTCAATGGTCTCAAGGCAGGCGCTGCAACGTCCCCGGTGCGAACGTCCGTCCCCGGGTGTGAGGCGGTAGGTGACTGGCTGGAAACCGGCCTCGCACTGTTGCACCAGGGAGCGCTGACCAGCGTGCTGGGAAACACTGCGCCGCTCAAGGCTTCGCCAGGAGAGACGACCGGCCATCGGAAACCGGCACGTAAGCCGGCCGAACGTTCAGGAACGACGAAACCGGTGTGACCGGTTTGACCGCCGCACCCGAAACACGACATGGACAAATCGATAACCTGCGAAGAAGGAAGCGAGTAATTCGATGAGTACGACGATGAACCCCAGGACGGAACGGGCCCAGGATCGCACAGCTGTCGCACCGCCGGTCCCGCCAGCAGACCCTGCTGTTCAAGACGATGCACCGACCGGGAAGCGACGCTATATCCTGTTGGGTGTGCTCGCGCTCGCGGTGATCGTCGGCGCAATCTGGGGCTGGCGAGTGCTCCAGTATAAGCGAACCCACGAGACCACGGATAACGCGCAGATCGAAGGACACGTCGTCCCGGTTATCCCGAAGGTCGGCGGCTTTATTGCCAGGGTCTACGTGGCGGACAATCAGGTGGTTCGAGCTGGGGATACGCTCGTCACCCTCGATGCGAGCGACTACCAGGCGAAGCTCTCGCAGGCCCTGGCCGATGCCGCCGCGAACCGGGTTGCCGCCGGCGGAGGCGCGCGCGCCGCCGTAGCCCAGGCCGAGGCGCAACGCGCCGCCCTCGGCGCCGATACCATTGCGGCCCTGGCCGTGTATGAACGAACCCGGAACGACGCCGATCGCTTTCGCAGCCTGGCGCAACGGAACGTCATTTCCCAGCAGCAGCTGGAAGCCGCTGAAACGGCCTTCCGGTCGGCGACGGCCGACCTGGCGGCCGCGCGGAGCCGGGCCACTGCTTCTGAGGCAGCGGTCGAAACAGCCGGGGCCAACGGTCAGAATGCATCCGCCAAGCTGCTCTCATCCGAGGCCGCGGTCCAAACCGCCCGGCTCCAGCTGGGCTACACCGTCATCACGGCGCCGACCAACGGCCGGGTCGCCCGCCGGACGGCGGAACCGGGCCAGCTGGTGCAGCCCGGTCAAATGCTCATGTCACTGGTGGATGATGAGAACGTATGGGTCGTCGCCAACCTGAAAGAGACGCAGCTGGAGAAGGTCCGGGTGGGTCAGCCAGTCGAGATCAAGGTCGACGCCTACGGAGATCACGTGTTCCGTGGGCGAGTCGAATCGATCCAGGGTGCCACGGGAGCGAGATTCTCCCTGCTGCCACCTGACAATGCCACGGGCAATTTCACCAAGGTGGTGCAGCGGGTGCCGGCCAAGATCGTGCTCGACCCCGCCACGACCGGCGGGTTTCCGCTTCGACCAGGTCTTTCCGTGGAAGCGGCCATTGTGACCAGCGGCGCTCCGAGCGCGGCCCAATAGCGGCTTCCTCGTGACTGCGTCCGCTCTCGCCGTTCCCCGTCCGGCGTACAATCCGCATGCCGGGAAGTGGCTGGTCGCGATCGGGGTGACGCTCGGCAGCGTCATTGAATTGATCGATACCAGCATCGTCAACGTGGCGCTGACCCACATCAGCGCCAACCTCGGTGTGTCGGTCGAAGAAGTAACCTGGGTCAGCGTCGGGTACATCCTGGCGGCGGTCATCATCCTTCCCATGACCGGATGGCTGGCGGCGTATTTCGGCCGCAAGCGCTACTTCACGATCTCCATCATCATCTTTACCATCGCCAGCGTGTTTTGCGGCGCGGCCGGTTCGCTCACGAGTCTCGTTTTCTGGCGCATTATCCAGGGACTCGGGGGTGGTGCGCTCATCTCAACCGCCCAGGCGATTCTGTTCGATGCATTTCCCATCGAGGAGCGGACACTCGCCTCGGCCATTTTTGGGATTGGCATGATGGTGGGGCCGGCGATTGGCCCGACGCTCGGCGGTCTCATTGTCGATCGTTTCCAGTGGCCCTGGATCTTTTACATCAATGTGCCGGTTGGAATTATCGCGACCGTCGTAGTGGCGGCCTATGTGAAGGATCCACCAGACCACGGTCGGCCGGGTAAAGTGGATTATTTCGGGCTGATTCTCCTCGCGATGGGGATCGGAAGTCTCCAGTTCGTGCTCGAGCGGGGACAGCACTACGACTGGTTCGATTCGCCGATGATCTTCGGTCTCCTGGTGCTGGCGGTCGTGGCGATCGGAACCATGATCTGGTGGGAGCTGCGAGTGAAGGACCCGATCCTTGACCTCCGCGTGCTCAAGGACCGATCGCTGCTGACGGGTTCGATGTTCGGCGCCGTGCTCGGCATGGGTCTCTACGGAAGCACATTCGCGCTTCCCCTGCTCGCGCAGGGGCTGATGCGCTTTGACGCGGAAACCACGGGCATCATCATGTTCCCCGGGGCGGTGGGCAGTGCGCTTTCCATGATGATGATCGCCAAGATTGGCAATCGAGTGGACGGCCGCTGGCTGATCGCACTGGGTGCGATGATTCTCTCCTATTCCATGTTCGGCCATTCCCACTTCACCCTGGAGACGTCGCGGGCCCAGATGTTGTGGCCGGTCGCGCTCCGTGGGGTCGGGATTGGGCTCATGTTTGTGCCGCTCACCGCGTCGGCGCTCGCGCGGCTCTCCGGGCGGAAGCTGGGGCAGGGGGCCGCCATCTTCAACCTGTCGCGACAGCTTGGAGGGAGTATCGGGATCGCAGCACTGGCGACGCTGCTGGTCAGGTTTACGGCGACCTATCGGGCCGTCCTGTCGGAGCATATTACCCTGTACGATCCCGCGGTGCAGGCGCGGATTGCGGCGGGAACCAAAGCCTTCATGGCCACCAGTCCCGATTCGGTGACGGCGACTCATCGCGCCATCGAGGCGGTCAGTCGAACGCTGGATGCCCAGGCCAGCCTGCTGGCATACGAACAGATTTTCCGGATTGTCGGGGTCATTTTCCTTTTGAGCATGCCGCTGATCCTGTTCCTCGAGCGGCCGCGGGGTAAGGGGCCGGTCGATGTCCATTAATGTGACAACCGATTGGCTGATTGTTGAAGTGCGACCGTTGATGGCCCGAGTGACACCGGACGGCATCCGGCGAATGGCGGGGACGGTCGAGCGGCTGAATCCGGGGGAATCAACACGCACCGATCAGAAATCAACTGAGAAATCACCAGTCAGAATGTTGCTCTCATGACCCTTCCGTTTTCCATCCTGGACCTCGCCCCGGTTATCGAGGGCGAAACTCCGGCTGACGCCTTTCGGAACTCCCTGGACCTGGCGCAACACGCCGAACGGTGGGGGTACCATCGGTTCTGGCTGGCCGAGCATCACAACATGAGCGGCATTGCCAGTGCCGCGACTTCAATTGTGATTGGTCATATCGCGGGAGGCACGAAGACCATTCGCGTGGGAGCCGGCGGTGTCATGCTGCCCAACCACTCTCCGCTGGTCATCGCGGAACAGTTTGGAACTCTGGAATCGCTTTTTCCGGGCCGGATCGACCTGGGCCTTGGCCGTGCGCCAGGGACTGACATTCTCACGGCCCAGGCACTGCGGCGAGACCAGTATGCGGCGGCGGAGAGTTTCCCCGAGGACGTACTCGAGCTGATGTCATATTTCGAGCCGGTGAAGCCGGCGCAGCGGATCCGGGCCGTCCCCGGCGCCGGGCTCGCCGTCCCAGTCTGGCTCCTCGGATCGAGCCTCTTCAGTGCCGAGCTCGCGGCATCACTGGGACTGCCATTCGCCTTTGCGTCCCACTTCGCTCCCGGCCTGATGATGCAGGCGATTGAAGTGTATCGGACTCAGTTTCGTCCCTCGGCACGGCTGCGTCAGTCCTACCTGATGCTGGGAGTTCCCGTCTTCGCGGCGGATTCTGACGCAGAGGCCGCTCGACTTTTTTCTTCCGCCCAGCAGCAGTTCGTGAGCCTGCGCCGAGGAACTCCCGGTTTGTTGCCGCCGCCGATTGCCGATATCGATCAATTCTGGACCGCGAGCGAAAAGGCCGGGATCGAGCAGTCGCTCGCGCTCGCCATGGCAGGATCGCCGGACACCGTGCAGCGTGGGCTCCAGCGATTTGTCGACCTGACAGAACCGGATGAACTCATGGTGACCGGCCAGATTTACGATCACCAGGCCCGGCTTAAGTCCTTTGCCATCGCCGCCCGCCTTCGCGTAACCCTCACTCCCCGGCGCGTTACCGTTTAGAATCCGCGGGATTCCAGCCGGATTCCGGAAGCTTCGCCCCGATCATCCAAGGAATGCATGCGAGTTGTCGTGGTCGGAGCGGGGGCCGCCGGGACCATGGCGGCGATTCATGCCGCCACTGCGGGGGCTGACGTGCTCCTGCTGGAGCGCACCAGGGACGGCGGACGGAAGATTCTTATCAGCGGCGGCGGTCGGTGCAATATCCTGCCGGCTCATCTCGATGAGTCCAGATTCATCACCGATTCCTCTTCGAATACGCTCCGGAACATCGTCCGCTCGTGGCCGCTCCGGGAACAAGTCGCCTTCTTTGAGCGGGAACTGGGAATTCCGCTGGTCGAGGAAATCGAGTCGGGCAAACTCTTCCCGGTATCAAATCGCGCCCGGGATGTTCGTGATGGACTGGTTGCCCTGGCTGTGAGTCGGGGAGCCCGCTTCATGCCGCACACCGTCGTGACCGGCCTGGTGCCCGATGGGTTGAGCTGGCGGGTGGTCCAGGAGGTCGGCCCCCCCTTTCCGGCCGATCGCGTCATCATTGCAACCGGCGGTCTCTCCGTGCCATCGACCGGCAGCGATGGACTCGGCCTGACGATGCTGCAGCAGTTGGGTCATACGCTCCATCCAACCTATGCCGCGCTCACACCCATCCTCGCTTCACCTCCACCGTTTGGAATGCTCGCTGGCATTGCCCTCGATGTCACGATTTCCGCCGCCGACCACACACGGAGTTCCGTGGCCACCGGGGGTTTTCTCTTTACCCACCACGGGTACAGCGGCCCCTCCGTGCTCGATGTATCCCACGTGGTCGTTCGATCGCGTCAGTCCGGGAATCGAAGTGCCAGGCTCACCGTGCAGTGGACCACACTGGGAGAGCAGGCGTGGGAGGCGGCGCTCCGCCCCGATGGCACCCGCAGCGTGGGGAACGCGGTCCGACGGGAACTGCCGGAACGACTCGCCGATGCGCTCATGGCCGTTGCCAACGTCGATCCGCTGCGAACGCTGGCTCAACTGCGGCGGGAAGAACGGATTCGGCTGATCAGCACCCTGGTCCGGGGCGAGTTGCCCTGGTCCGGGGATGAGGGCTTCAAGAAAGCGGAAGTGACGGGCGGCGGTGTGAGCCTGGGCGAAATCGAGCCCCGCACGATGGAGAGCCGTAAGCACCGAGGCCTCTTTATCTGCGGGGAGGCACTCGACGCCTTTGGTCCGATTGGTGGCTACAACTTTCTCTGGGCCTGGGTCACCGGCAAGGCCGCGGGCGTTGCGGCTGGAACGGTGGCGCCATAGCACCAGGAGTGACTTCCTCATGCCCGCCGCTATCCTTCCTTCATGCCACCCGTTTCCAATTTTTCCGAATTGCAGGCCAGCCTGCTCCAGGCGGCGATTACGACCGGCCTGGTCGGGTTGTGTATCGCCCTCTTTCGATGGTATCACAAGCCGTACTTCCGCTGGTGGGCGATCGCGTGGGGTATCTACGTTTTCCGGATTGCCTGCATCACCCTCTTCCTGACCAGGGGAAGTCGGTACTGGCTGTACTGGCACCAGGTCGCCACCGGATGGACGGCGCTGGCGATTCTCGGCGCCGCGCTCCTCTTCTCCAACCCGCGCGCGCTTGGCCGGTGGTACTTCCTCCTGCTCGTCTTCCCGCCCATCTGGTCTTACATCGCCATTTACCGGCTGGACAACTTTCTTCTTGCTTCCGGGCCTGCCGTACTCTTCCTGAGCCTGGCAACGTTGTGGACGGCGTGGGTTTTCCTTTCTCACCGGACCAGGACCGGGTCCCGGGCGGCCCTCATGCTGGCGATCACCTTCGCCCTCTGGGGACTGCATCATCTCGACTATCCCATTCTCCGGGCGCGGGGTGCATGGAATCCCTGGGGATATTACCTCGACATCCTCTTTACGCTCGCGACCGGATTCGGCATCCTCCTGCTCGTCATGGAGGATCTGCGACGTGGACTCGGGACCCTTTCTGCCCTCTCCGGGGATCTGCACTTCCGGGAAGGCGGCCCGGATATCCTGTCGAGCCTGCTTGAGCGTCCTCTCTCGCTGGCCGGCGTCAAGGGCAGTGCCATGTATCTCGCGTCCGAAACCGGAGGTCATTTCGCGCGCGGCGCTGGGGTATGCGCGAGCTGGTCCGGCGCTCCGACCGGCGCAGTTGCCGCGGCGATCGAGGAAGCCGTGGGCACAGGCCGCCCGGTCGTTGGACCAGGGATGATCTCGGGGTACACCGCCGTGCTTCCTGTCATCCAGCGCGGCAAGCCCCGGGGCGCCCTGGTGATTGTCGGAGGCGCCCGCGACCCGTTCACCGCGCTGGATGAAGATTTCCTGGTGGCCCTCGGTCAACAGGTCGGGGCAGCGCTCGAGAATGCCGAGTTGTATCAGCGGCTGGAACAGCGGGCCCGTGAGCTCGAGATGCTTTCCATGCGGATGGTCCGCCAGAACGAGGAACAACGGCACCGACTGTCCCTCAGCCTTCACGATGAGACGGCGCAGGTGTTTTCTGTCGTGAAGTTGCAGCTCGGACTCGTGCGCGAGCAGGCCGGTGCCGAATTGACCGATCGGCTGGATCGAGTCCTGGGTCTGATCGATTCAGGGATCAGCGGGATTCGCAACGTGACCAATGATCTTCGCCCTTCGTTACTGGATGACCTGGGGTGGCTCTCCGCCATTCGGGCGCTGGTGCAGGATTTCGCCGAGCGGAGCGGACTCGCCGCCCACCTGGAGGCGCCGCGAATTCTCCCGGCGATTTCGAAAGACGCGGAGCTGGCCCTGTTCCGGGCGGTGCAGGAGGGACTCTCCAATGTCGCTCGCCATGCCAGCGCGGCCTCCGTCATGGTGCGGGTACTTCCCTCCGAGGGTGGCATCGTCGTCCGAATCCTGGACGATGGGGTCGGCCTGCCTTCGGACATGATCCTGGATCAATCCGAGCGGTCGGGCCATCTCGGCCTGGCAGGAATGCGCGAGCGAATCACCGCGGTAGGCGGTCGACTCGACATTACCGGCGAGGCTGGCGCCGGCGTGCGAATCGATATTCACGTTCCCCATGAGGCGAAGCCATGACCGAACTCCTGCGGGTCCTGATCGCGGATGATCACGCACTCTTCCGGGAAGGCATCCGCCAGGTGCTGACGTCGGGGACCGGCTTCGAGATCGTGGGCGAGGCCGGGAATGGCACGGAGGCCCTCGCCTTGATTGAGCAGCATCACCCGGACGTGGCGCTGCTCGATATCTCGATGCCGGGCGCGACCGGGCTCGAGGTGGCGGCCATCCTGAAACAGCGGCGAGACCCATGCAAGGTCGTCATCCTGAGTGTTCATGATCACGCGGAGTACGTGCGCGAGGCGGTGCGCTCAGGCGCCCGAAGCTACCTGAGAAAGGATACGTCTCCTGTCGAACTGCGCGAGGCCATACGCGCCGTGGCGCGAGGGGAGGAATACTTCAGCCCCTCCGTGGCAGGCCGCCTGGCGGATGCCATGCGCAACGAGCACGAGCGGGGTGAACAGGTGGTCCGCCTCGAAGGACTCACTCCCAGGGAACGAGAGGTCC
This sequence comes from Gemmatimonadota bacterium, assembly GCA_039931815.1. Classification (GTDB taxonomy): domain Bacteria; phylum Gemmatimonadota; class Gemmatimonadetes; order Gemmatimonadales; family GWC2-71-9; genus DASYPP01. The sequence goes on along the minus strand of JBDTRF010000106.1, from coordinate 2,167 downwards.
TTACGGGCATCGTGAATGGCGATACCAATCGCGAAATCGGGGCGACCCTGGGCATCAGCACCCGTACGGTCGAGACCCATCGAGAGAGCGTGATGCGGAAGCTCAATATTCGTTCGGTGGCGGGGCTGACGCGTTTCGCGGTCTCCTGCGGGTTGATCAAGACGTCCCCGGAAAGTGATACCCCGTGACCAGTCCTCCCGGCACCTTTGTCCCCCAGGAAAGTGTTACGCCGAATCGGGATGGACCATCGAGAATTCTGCGGTGATCCGTAGTTCTACTCAGTCGCAGGTCCGTATCCTTCCGAATACCCCCATTCTGATCCACGCACTAATCTGACACCGCGTCGATCTTCCGATCGAACCGGGGCCCGCCGCCTCTTCGTCACGGCGTCACTCACTTCCCTCATGAGCTTCCAGCACACCCGAGCCTCGCTCGGCCTTCTTCTGTCGGGTCTCGTCTCAGGAATTCTCCTGCCTTCCGCCGGCCACGCGCAGACCACTGACTCCGCGCGGGCGACTCGCATCGATCCCATGACGGTGACGGCGACTCGGGTTGCCAAGAGCGCCTTTGCCACCCCCACAGCGATCACGGTGGTGGACAGCGCGGCGCTCCGACGCTCGGCGGCGAACAATCCGGTGGATCTCTTTCGCGGGCTCCCGGGTCTCGACGTAACCGGTGTGGGGCCCAGCCAGGTCTTTCCGGTTATCCGGGGTCAGCGAGGTCAGCGGATTCTGCTTCTGGAAGACGGGATCCGGATGAACAACTCCCGCCGACAGCAGGATTTTGGCGAGTTGCCCGCATTGATCGACGTCAACGGCCTCGAGCGTATTGAAATTGTCCGGGGACCGGCTTCGGTCCTCTATGGCACCGATGCGATCGGCGGGGTCGTCAATATGATCACGAGCGGCCCGCCGGTGGGTCCGGGCAACGCGCTGCATGGATTGTTCGGCTACCGGTATGGCAGCGCCGACGCCCAGGCACGACCCGAGGGCAGTATCACTGGCAGGGCGGGCCGGTTCCGCTTTGGCGCCGGCGCGACCTATCGGGAGTCACACGCCTACGATGCGCCGGCGGGAGACTTTGGATCGCTGCACCTCGATCAAGGGGTGCGGGTCCACGACACGGGAGTCGAGGATCAGAACGATCGGTTGCAGGCAGGAGTAACGCTCAGTGAGCATGACGATATCCTGATTCGCGCGGAGCGGTATGAAGCGCGTAACGCCGGTTTTGGTTTCGTGGCTGCGGGCGACTACGGCCGGCCGGATGACCCCTTCATTCAGATTCTCTATCCGCATCAGCGGGTTGACCGGGTGAGCGCGAGGTACCAGGCGCGCGCGGTCCATTTTCCGCTGGCCGATAAATTTGAACTCACCGGCTACTCCCAGGACAACGAGCGCAATCTCAGTCTCAACATCTTTATCCCGTTTGGACCGGGAACTCCTCCCGGGGCCGGCGTCGCCGTGAACTCGAGAAACTTCACCGATCTACGGACCTATGGTTTCCGGGCCGAGGCCATGAAAATCCTGGGTGGCGCTCATACGCTGACCTATGGACTGGATTTCTTTCGGGACAAGAATCGAAACACCGATGTGAATTCCTCCACGGTCGTTGGATTCGGTCCTCCGCAGACTCAGATTGACAGCTCTCCCCAGGTTCCCAACGCCACCTTCCGAAGCGCCGGTGCCTTTGTCCAGGGAGATTTTGCCCTGACTCCGCGGCTTTCGCTCATCCTGGGGACTCGCTACCAGGATGTAAAAGCCGCCACGCAGACGACCCCCCGCCTGAGTGACCCCCTGGTTGAAAGCATCGACCGCACCGTCGTCGGGACGGCCAATGTCCTGTATCGGCTGACAAGCAGTCTCAATATCATCGGCACGGTTGGTCGCGGATTCCGCTCTCCTAACCTCGTCGAACGATTCTTTCAGGGACCGACGCCGGAAGGCTCGGGATTCCAGAGTCGGAACCCTGAGCTCAAGCCGGAAACCAGTCTCAACGTGGAGATGGGCCTCAAGTACCGGACACCCTGGCTGTATCTCGAGGGGTTCGCGTTCCGGAACACGATCCACGATGGAATCCGGATTGCCGCGACCGGTGACAGCGTGGGGCCATTTCCCGAGTTCCAGAACGTCAACATTGACAAGCTTCGATTCACCGGGTTTGAAATGCT
>JBDTRF010000105.1:0-11297 GCA_039931815.1 Gemmatimonadota bacterium | reverse complement strand
GATCAATCGCGGTGCGGACAATGCGCAGGCTCAGCGGGGCATCCACGTATTTCAGCCCGAGGTGCCAGCCGCCCAGGCCGATCGCCGAAATTTTTTCGTCCGTGCGTCCAAGCGTTCGATACAGCATAGCCGATCCGTAGGCTGGGGTGAGATGCCAGTACTCAAGTCGAAGAATGTACGGCTGGAGACAGGCGCGACATGAGGGGGATCACCACCGAGCATGGATTCATGGTTGCGGTCGGTCCACGCCGGACAGCTGGTGACCGGCGCGAAAGTCAGACGAATGTGACCCTCATTGCATCGGGGGGAATGACGAAAGGGCATGTTGCACTGTCAATTCCCTCCAACGAAGGTCGGTGCATGAACAATCCGGATCAGAGTTTCAGGCGGCGCATTGTTGTCTCAGCGTGGATCGCGATGGATGGAGTGTTCGACGCCGACACCATGGCGGACTGGTTCAGTCCCTATGACAGCGCGGATCGGGGGGCCTACATCCAGAATAACGTCCAGACCTCGGATGCGGTCCTGGTTGGGAGGGTAACCTATGAAATGCTGGCGGGATACTGGCCGAATCAGAAGCACAACGAATCCGGGATCGCCGACAAACTCAACAGCATGCCAAAGTACGTCGTCTCATCCGGCCTGACAGAGGCGGGGTGGAATAATTCGACCATCATCAGGGATGACGTGACGCACCAGGTGTCGCGACTCAAACGGCAGCCAGGCCAGGACATCATCGTCTTTGGCAGCGCCACGCTCGTTGAAGGGCTGCTGGTCGCGGGCCTGGTCGACGAGCTTCGCTTCCTGGTTCAGCCGGTGTTGGCCGGGAAAGGCAAACGATTCTTCAAGGAAGGAATGGGCGTGACCGGAATGAGCCTGGTGAAGACTCAAGCCTTCAGCAAAGGCGTGGTTCTCCTCAGCTACAAGCCAGAAACAGCGGAGCAGTAAACCCGGCCATCCTTGACAACCCCTCCCGGAAGTCCGCGAGGGGAACGACACCTTACCTGGCCAGGAGTTCGTCCAGGGCGGCATAGCTCTCATTGAGCCCACCCTCCATCCCAGACTGTACCATCCCGTCCCGCTCCTCTGTGGTGTGGAACAGCGATGTCGTGACCACCCGCGTGCGATCGCCCAGGTCTTCAAATACGGCCGTTTCCACAGTGACATGACCCGGCATCCCATCCCATTCAAACGTCTGCACCAGCCGCTCCTCGGGTGTCACTTCGCGGAAGCGACCCTCGAAGCCATGAACGCCATCCGGACCGTGCTCGACGAAGCGCCAGTGGCCGCCGCGTTCGAGCTCGAACCGCTCGATGACGAGTGTATTGCCGCGGCCCCACCACTGGGCGATTTGCCGTGGATCCGTATACGCGCGCCAGACCCGATCGCGGGACGCATTGAAAATTCGTTCAATCCGGATCTCGCGATCGGAAGGCTGGGTCATCTTTGACGCGCGGGCGGCATTCTGCTTTGATGTTGTCATGATCATCCTTTCGTACCCTCGAGAAACACCTCGAGCCGGTTGAGTCGGGCTTCCAGCATATGCTGGTATTGCGTGATCCACTGGGTTTCCCTGTCGAGACGGCGGGGTCCCAGTTTGCAGGTACGAATCCGTCCGACCTTCCTGCTCAGGACCAGGCCGGATGCTTCAAGGACTGCCACATGTTTCTTCATGCCGGTCAGGGTCATGCGGAATCGAGTGGCCAGATCGCTGATCGAGGCATCCTCGCGCCCGAGATGTTCGAGAATGCCCCGACGCGTTGGGTCAGACAGCGCCGCAAATGCGGAATCGAGAGAAGGTTTACACTGAACCATATGGTTCAGTATATCGGTTCTCGGCACCATTGTCAATGTCCGTATCCGATGAGTCGAGGATGTAACGTTCCGCCATCCTTCGAAATCCGACACTACCCGCAGGGACGAATACCATCGTCCGGGGAAATTCGACATGCAGGGGATACCCAGCTTCATGAAACTGGACCAATCCCATGCATCACGCGTCCTCAACCCGGTCTACTGCGACCGCCGGGCGTCTCCTTCAATCCGCGTGTCGACCGCGATCCAGTTGATCTCCCAGGTCTTGCCACCGTCATCCGAGAAGGACTGCTCGAAGCGAGCCGAGTTCGCCGTAATTTCCGAGATGATAAAGCGCACCAGGATCGCGCGGCCGTTCAGGGTTTCCTGATCGTAGAATTCGCCACGGCCGTTCTTGAACTCACCGATTGTGGGCGTACTCAGCGTCCCGCCGGCGCTGTTGGAGAAATTGAGACTCCACTGGTGACTGTCGGGGTTGTACAACCGCAGACTCAAACCCTCGAAGTGACCTTCCGGGCCATCGGCGACCAGCTCCAGGAGGTTGGCCCGTCCATTCCAGACTTTTCGCACCACGGTGGTGCCTTCGTACTCGACCCAGGTGGTCGATCCAGTCAACGGATGCACCAGGCGTTTCAGATGGGTCTTCCAGGTCCCGATCTCGAAATCGAAATCATGCTGCCCGTCACGGGGATCGGGCAGTGATTTCGTGAGAGTGGGCGTCTCATCTGGGCCCCCTGGCCGATCGGGGCGAGGGAGCAGAACAAGGGCCAATCCACACATCACAACCAGCCGTCCCACGTTCCCATGCGTTGTCATTTCTCCTCCTTGGAGATCCGTTCGAATCTCCCGAGTGTCACCTGCGGTCGAACCGCCCTGGCACAGCGAGGAATAATGTGCGGCCCAGGGCGATACGTACCGTACCACTCAGTGAGGTCTTGCCAACCACGTTTGACCGCGCCGGTCAGCGAGCGGGGAGAACAGTGACGCCGGAAAAGAGGATTCAGATCGGAAAGGTACCGGGATAAATCGGAGGATTACATCGGGGGACTGAGCTCGCGCGGCTGGATGAAGGCCCGGAATCTTGAGCCTGCTCCTATTGCTCTACCCACTCCGGCGTTTTCGGCAGGTCCATTCTCCAGACCATGCTGTCGCGGCTCCAACGGAGGATCCAGGAGATTCCCCAGGGGCCGAGGTACTGGGTTGGACGACGGTAGGCCGGGTGGCCAAGCGCCTGCGCAAGGGAAACAAAATGATACCCCCGGCCCTCGATCACCTTCAGAACCTCGCGCAGATGATCCCGGTTCAGTTCGTTGGCATGGAGCAGAAGAATCTGGGGAATCTCCTCACCGACGACGCGCACGGACATGGATTCGGCAAAGGCGAAGGCCTGATCAATGTGCTCGAGGTAGGCCGGTACCAGCCGAACCAGCATGGCCGAATCGCGGCGGGCGAGGGCGAGGGTGTAGGCGCGAGCATAGATCCATTCATTATTGTCGACGGTGACTGGAGCAACGGTGTACTGGTGTTGATCCAGCCAGCGTTCGATTCCGCGGGCGGTCGCGCTGTCGGCGCCGACATGAAGGAAAGGGTGTCGGAAGTAGCGAAGCGATCCGCGCGGCGCCGCCCCGAGTGCATCCCGAATCAGGCTGTCGGCCAGGGCAAGATCGGCGATGTAGGTCGGCCGTGGCACCGTATTCGGGTCGAGATGACGATGGCCATGATTTCCAATAGCGGCACCACTTCGTTGCCAGGTCCTGATCACCTCGCCCAGCACGGGATTTCTGATCTGGTCGCAGATGTTGCCGGTGGTAATGAACGCCGCGACTGGCGCGTGGAACTCGCGCAGGGCGCCGGTGATGCTCCGGCTGACCTCGAGGAGTTTTTCCCCATTGCATCGGGTCCCGGGCTGCCCCTGCCCCAGGGGAACGTCGTCAAACGTGAGCGCGACGGTCCGCGCCGACGAAGGCCGGTCAACGGGCCGCGGGATCGCGACCGAGGCGACCGCCAGGAGTGGCAACGCGAGAGATAGCGTCAGACGGAGGTTCATTGGTTCAAGGTAATGGGGATGGTGAGCAGGAACATGACGATCTGAATCCGCGGGTCGAGGCCCGCGGCGCGTTCCATCGCAACGGAAAGGTCTGAGCTTCCTCAAGTCGTATTGTGTCCCGCGGGATACCACAACGCAACGACGATATTGCCACCGCGCGCTTATTGGATCGGCCAGGATCCGTCTTTCATCTCTTCCTTGAATGGAACGTGGTCGGCCCCGATCACCTGGTCCTGCCCCTTATCGATGTAGACCTCAACCGCTTTCGTTTCCTGAGCATCAATGATCCGCTCGTATCGAACCTGTTCGGAACGGCCACCGGATCGGAGGCGCACGCGCGCGCCACGGTCGCTCACCTGATCAAATTCAAGCATCAGCGCTGCTCTCGAAGGTGTAGATCCTGAGTTAACGCGCAAGCTGACGATAGAATTCGGCGCCGTAGTGCACCAGCCCGTCTCGGCGCGCCTTGAGCGCGGCAACCAGGCGCGCGCCCTCGAGTTCCTGAAACGATGGTGCGTGGCCCCGGCGTGACCAGGCAAATGACCTTATTTATTGAGGAATGCCCTCGCTTCTCCAAGTTCGTGAGTGCGCCTGCTCCCCGCCGCGACATCGAGAAGCTGCTGATAGAAGGCGCTTGCACCGGAGTCCGACCCGGAGGCCCTCGCCGCCCGCGCGGCGCCGAGCAGGCTGTTGAAGCGGCGAGGGTAGAGGCCCAGGGAACGCTCATAGGCAACCAGCGCGTCGGAAGGATGCTCCTGCTCCATGAGCAGGTCGCCGAGAAGTTCATACGCCGGGATGCTGGGTGCTGGGGTAACCGCTGGCTTCGGGGTCGCTGACTCGAGGGCCGCCGCTTCACGCATGAGTGCGATACTCGTGACTGTGTCCTTCATGGATTGGGCGAGCCAGGCACTGATCTCAAGCTTGAGCACCCGGATGTTCCTGGCGAAGACCTCTTCCCCTCCCCCGCGCTCCGCCACCTCGAGAGAATCCAGCCGATCGACCGCGGTGCGCGCGACGTCCAGCTTGTGTTCGTGTACCGCGCCCAGCCCGCGGGCAAACCAGGTAACGGCCTCGGGCCACCGGAATCGGTTCCAGTCGAGAGTTGGAGGGTCGCGGGGCACCAGCGCCATCGCCTCAGACCAGGCGTGGCGCTCCAGCGCAAAACGCGCGCGCGTTGATGCGAGATGAAAGGCTGTCTTGAACGTGGGCTCGAGTCGGGCCGTGGTCTGAAGGCGATGGGACTGCGCCGCCGCGCTGTCATCGTCTCCCTTCTGCAGGTAGGCGTAGACGAGGTACTCGATCGCGTGAGGGAATTCGTCCCATACGAACTCGCCGTTATCTCCCGCCGGTTGCCGGAGCGCAGCGTCTGCCGCCAGGAGATTCCCCCGGATTGACGCGTCCCAATCTCCCAGCCGAGTGTAGATGTGGGTCGGCATATGGAGCGCGTGCGGATTGGCGGGAGCCATGGATTCATACTTCCCGATGATGTCGAGCGAATCGTGTTCCCTCCCGGCGATATCGTTCGCATGCACCAGGTAGTGCATGGCACCCGGATGATCGGGGTTTCGCTGATAGACGGAGAGAAGAAGCGTCGCGGCCAGGTCCGAATGTGCTCTCCCGGAATCGGCGTTTGAGGCTGGCAGAGCGAGGAGTGAGAGCGCGTAGAATGCCGCCGCTTCGGGATCCTGCGGAAACGTCGCGTAGACTGTGCGCATCGCGTCGTTCCATCGGCGTATTCGGATCCCGTAATCCGCGGAGTCCGGCGCCTGAAAGAAGGCGGCCCCGGCCTCTAAAAAAGATCGCTCCCGTTCGGTCGGCGGGTTGAGGCTCCTCGCGCGCTCAATCTCCGCCCAGCCATTCCGCAGCGCGGCAGGGCCAGGCCGAGTCGGCCACAAGGGCTGGAAGAGAGTCATCGCGATTCCCCAGTGCGCCATGGCACATTGGGGGTCGAGCAGAGCCACCTGCTGGAAACTCTCTTTCGCACGGGGGTAGGTCATGTGGTGAAGCAGGGCGACCCCGCGATTGAACTCTCGCTGGGCCTCGCTCGAGCATGAGACCGGGAAATCGACCGTACCGAGGTGCTCGGCATGGGTCGAAGTGCCCTGGGCGCGCACTCGCGCCGGGGTGAGGGCGATGACCACGAGGAATAGCACACTCGAGAGGTTCACCCCGAAGCAATCGCCGCCTGCCCTGCTTATCATCGCGCCTCCAGCAAGAGTTGATGAACCCGCACTCATGCGAGCTTTTCGATGCCGGGTGCCAGTTAAGAAAGGGGAATCAGGGGAATGTCTTTCGTGGGCCCGCCAAAAAAGCAGTAATCACACAGCTGTGCACGATAGGCCAGGATGTCCTCCAGGGGGAATGGCAGAGCATCCGTATAGTCGGGTGGAAAGAAGCCAAGGCCGTCCCGGGGAAAGAGCTTCGTCGTGGAGTAGTGCCGGAGCATGCGGCAGCGGCCGGGAATAGCCGTCCGGTGAATGGCCGACCGGCGCGCGACCATATGAAGACCGAGCTCGGTATGGGTGCCATCGGGCTCGACCTCGACCAGGGGAACCATTGCCTGGTGGGTCCATTGAATAAACGGATGAGTCCGGTCGACATAATCCGAGATTCGGACGTACTGCAGTTCAGTGAAGATTTCCTCGGTCCCGACGCCCAGGGTCCGATACACCCGGGCTTCGATGCTCAGACGATCGACCGCAAGATAGGGGACGATCGTGCTGTTGAACTGGATGGCCTGCCGGCCGAAGAACACCGTGTCCTGCGTCAGGAGCACTTCATTGGTGTCCGTCCTGCGAAGCGTCCATCGTATTCGCAGCTCCGGGTCGTCAAACAGCGCGTCGGGTGGAAGCTCAACCCTGAAGGTCACTGGACGTTGTAGCGCTTCTTCCACCCCGATCGCGTTGATGCCCGTCATCTGCGCCCGCCAGAACTGCGGCTTCATGGTGAGTCCGATGAAGACGCCTTCGGTATGAGCCTCGTACTCTTCAATCCGCAGGTTCATGAGCGGGCGGGAAACACCCGCAATGGTAAATGTCTGGTTTCGCGTCCCCAGGGATTCCTGGTCCTGGGTAATCTGGTTGGTCGCATTGCCCCGGATCATCATGACCATCGTCTCAACGACGGCCGCGGCGATTCCCAACGTCAGCACTTCGAGCAGTACCGCCCACCAGGCCCGGTCGACATCGACGTGAACCTCCGTGGCCTCGAACCAGAGATCGTCCCGCGCGGGAATCGTGTAGGAAAAGTGCTCGCCATACTCTTCGTCCCATTCATATGTTACGGCCGGACGAACCAACCGCGGCTCGGCCTGGAAATCGATGTTGGCACTCCCTCCGGTGGCCGACGCGCTCGCGATCACCTTGAGCCAGCCTTCTTCGACACCGATGTGGAACCCGTCCAGGGTTGCCCCCGCCTCGGCGACGGCATCGCGGATTTTCGTTTCGATGAAACCATAGGCAAACTGAATGACGCTGGGACGGGTCCAGATGCCGACCTGGTTTCCCGCACTGGTATCGGTCAACGCATTCACATCTCCATGCGTGGTATAGCCAGGTTGGTGCAGATCGATGCCGAGCAGCAAGGCTCCTTCCACCGTGGTGACCCGGACCGTGGCCATTGGGTCGGTGGCGATGGCACCGAGAAAGATCATGTCGAGCGGGGGAATGGCCATGGCGAGGTCTCCAGCTTTGACCTGCAGCCCGAGGGTCAGCAATGCCAGGAATTCGGGGGATTGGAGATAGGCCACCGCTGCGGGAGAGAAGAGTCCGCCGGTGTAAGGATCGATCTGGAGGTTGATAGCCGACAGGGTGGAGGAATCGAATCCCAGGACCAGTTTGCTGGTCGCGCCCGTGGGAGTAATCATGGGGACCAGGGTCGCGGTCATCTGGACAAGAACTCGGACCCGGAACTTGACCTTGCGTGATTCGACGGGACTACCCGGAGGCGTCACCGCCAGCGGCCCCCAGCCATAGAGATCGATCGCCATCTTCCCAGGGGTGCCCGCGGGAAACGACATGGCCGGCAGGCCGAGAAAGATGTTGGTGCTGAGGGTTGGCAGGGTGACGCCGATGTAGTGATCGATCTTTCCGGCGTTGTACAGCACGCGTACGAGCGTCTGGAGCAGTTCCTGCCGAATGGCGAGGCTGGCGGCAAAACCGGCGGTGCGATCCATCTTCCGGCCCGGTAGAAACGTGAGAAGAAAGGGAAGGTGGAGGCCCGGTTGGGCTCGTCGTTCTACTAGTGCCGGTGTGAACCGTCAGATTGGAATCAGTCGAGTCGCCGTACAGAATTTTCTCTATCCTAGCAGTTCACCCTGATTCGGCGCTTCTTCCACTTCGCCTCTGATTAGCAGCGCGTTCTTTCGAGACGCGATTCTTGCCACCGGACCCCCACCCTCTGGTATTGAGTAATCGGAAACCGGGGACCAAAGCCGACAAGGGAATCCGGTGACCGGACAGCGGTGCGGGGTGCAGGCCTGGGAAAGCAGGGCGGAGGGCAGCGTCGCGGCGCGTATTCCTCACATTGCCATCCCCCATATGGGATATGGGAACCGGCGCGTGCAGGGTTTGCGCTCGGACTTGCCTTCATCAGGCCCTTCAATATTGTGCCGCCGTTTCAGGCTCGGGACCATAGACAAGGACAGAACGGACCATGGCTTCACACGAGGGACGAGTCGCGCTGGGCACAGGCGGTACGGAAGGCAGTGATCGCAACGCGAGGCCCTTCGCGGTTTACTGAAGGTCCCTTTCAGGAACCGCATCGAGGGACGTCGCCAGCTGCTCGGCCTGGATCGTTCGCGGGTGGGTGGGGCCAGCGCCAAAGCGAAGTGCCCGGATCGCATCAACGATGGCGGAGCGGCCCTGGGTTGTGTCGCCCAGCGCCAGAAGGGCTCGACCTTCGATCAGCCGGGCTTCTCCCACTTTCGCGCTCTGTCGCATCGACAACGAATCCACGGCGAGGTTTTCACGGAGCCGCCGGGCGAGGTCGAGCGCCTTCCCTGGCTCTCCCAGGTTCAGGTCAGTTTCGGCGAGCTGGAGGGCAACCGGCGCCAGCCGGCGTTGTCGCTTACCCTCGAAATATCCATTGCGGGTCAGGGTGGCGCGGAGAAGGCCCTCCGCCCTTGCGGTGTCACCACGGGCGAGCGCGACCAATCCATCAATGGTGGCGCCATCGGGCAGGACATCGTCAGTATCCTGGGCGTGGGGATACGATCGAAGGATGGCCTCCAGCCGGTTTTTCGAGCGAATAGCACCGGCCAGGTCGTTGAGTCCCGCCTGCGCCCTGGCCAATCCAAACAGTCCGCGCCCCTCCCAGTAGAGATTGGTATCCCGCGCCGCCTGCTGGACGATCTGCGAAAAATATTTCCGGGCGGAGTCGACATCACCCTGGTACAACGCGGTTTCCGCATAATGAACCAGCGGCTGCCATGGAGTCCCGGTGGGATCGGACGATGCGGCACTCAGGAGGACATCATGCAGGATTTCTTCCGCGGCCCGTGTCTCACCCAGATAGATCAGGGTGAGTGACATGTTATGACGAGCCATGTCTCGATACAGGGTGCTTCCGTTTCCGGTGCTGTCCATCAGCGCCACACTCTGCGCATTGACCGCCACCGCTTCCCGGGGATCGCCCGCCTGTTCCAGCGCTCCGGCCAGCGCCGTCTGCAGCGTCACGTACTCGAGATCACGGGTCTCACCCAGGCTGTCCTTGATCCTCATGGCTTCCCGGGACCACCCGATGGCGGGCGCGGCGCTGTCCACCTCGATGCCCAGCGTCGCCCGCTGACCGAGGCAACTGGCGCGAGCCCGGGGCTCACCCGCGCCCGGCAGGGAATCCGCGCTCATGAGGAGACGCCAGGCCTCGTCGTAATTTCCCTGGAGCCGCTGGGCATTTGACTGCGCGCATCGGATAATTGGAAGCTGCTCCGTCAGATGGTTGGCTGTGGCCAGGGACTCGGCCCGGGCGAGCAGGGTGACGCTGATATCGATACCGCCTACCATCTCGACATAATTCTCCGACAGTTGCAGCAGGACCGGGAGAAGCGCTACGGGGTCGTTCGCGAATCGCTTTTCGAGCACGACGCGGCCGGAATCGAGCGCTTCGCGCATCGTGATGGGGCGATCGCCCACCTGGGCGAGCAGCGCGGTCTGAAAGTCCACCTGGGCCGCGGCGATCCTGCCTTGTCGCAAGGCCAGGTCCCGCTGAAACTCGGCCTCCCTTCTCTGAATCACGGAAAAAATGGTCGCGACGAGGAGTCCCGCCGCCGTGAGTCCACCCGCGATGACCCCGGTTCGATTCCTCCGCACAAACTTTCGCACGCGGTACGCCATCGACTGCGGCCGGGCGCTGACCGGCTCCTGGCGCAGGTACCGGTTGAGATCATCGCCAAAGGCGGCGACCGTCTGGTATCGCTCCGCGGGCGGTTTCCGCAACGCCTTGGCGAGGATGGTGTCGAGGTCGCCCAGTCCCAGGCGAGAAGGATCGGCGGTAAGCAGCGCCTGGACGGTGTCGGCCGGAGTCCGGGACTTTTCGGCGGTGGGATGACGCCCCGACAACAGGACGTAGAGCAGAACACCGAGGGAATACACATCGGTCGTGGTCGTGAGGGAGTCGCCCCGCACCTGCTCTGGTGCCGCATAGAGGGGAGTGAATACGCGGCCACCCTCAAGTGTCAGCGCGGTACGATCGCCGCCAGTATCACTATCCAGGAGCTTGGCGATGCCGAAGTCGAGCAGCTTGACCGTGCCGTCGGGGGTGACCAGGATGTTGGACGGCTTGATGTCGCGGTGGACGATCAGGTTGGTATGAGCATGACCGACGGCATCGAGGACCTGGAGAAAGAGGCGGATGCGATCCGGAAGGCTGAGCCGGTGCTCCTCGACAAAATCGTCGATCGGACGGCCGTCGACATACTCGAGCACAAGGTAGGGTTGAGCGGTTGAGCTGACACCGGCATCGAGGAGCCGGGCGATCCCGGGATGCGCCAGGCGGGCGAGGACCGACCCCTCGCGGCGGAAACGTTCCTGCACCGTGGGGCTCACGAGGGCGAGATTCAGCATCTTCAGCGCCGCCACGCCTTCGAATCGTCCATCAGTCCGGCGAGCCAGCCACACCGTCCCCATACCACCCTGGCCCAGAGGCCGTTCCAGCCGATAGGCGCCGAGCTCGACGCCCTCGAGGTTTACATCCGACTGGTCCGCCAGGAACCCGCGCCGATCGGCGAAGGCTTCTTCCGCGAGAAAAGCGGTAAGCTCGGCGGCCAGCGCCGGAGACTCCGCGGATAGCTCGCGGAGCCACTCGACCCGGTCCTCAGGCTCCAAGTCGAGCGCCTGATCGAGCAACGGTTCGAGGGTTTGCCAGTTTGATCGACTGATGGTGGGCATAGGTCAATAGGTAGATCGGAGAAAGGGAGGCGGGGACGACAAACGGGGGC
>JBDTRF010000104.1:0-11302 GCA_039931815.1 Gemmatimonadota bacterium | reverse complement strand
GCCATCAGCGGCGGTCTTAATATCCACACCTGAGGATGTGAACGATGTCGACGACAGCAATTCCGGCCAAGGATGTCGCAGAACTCCGTCAGCGCACAGGCGCTGGCATGATGGATTGCAAGAAGGCGCTGGAAGAGGCCAGCGGGAACATGGAGAAGGCGATGGAACTGCTCCAGGCCCGGGGCATCGCCAAGGCCGAGAAGCGGGCTGGCCGGACGGCCGGAGCCGGACTCATCTACAGCTATATCCATCACAACGCCCAGGTGGGCGTGCTCCTCGAGATCACCTGTGAGACGGACTTCGTGGCTCGCACCGAGGACTTCAAGGCGCTGGCGAGGGAAGTCGCCCTCCACATTGCCTCGCACGATCCGTCCCCGATCGCGGTGACACCGGAAGAGATTCCGGCGGACCTGGTGGAACGGGAACGTCGGGTTGCGGAACAGCAGGTGGCGGAAGAGAACAAGCCGGAGAACATTCGTGGCAAGATCATCGATGGAAAGGTCAAGAAGTTTCTGGCCGATCGCAGTCTGACGGAACAGAAGTTCGTCAAGGACACCGAAAAATCCGTCGGCCAGTTGATCAAAGAGGTTTCCGGCAAGCTGGGTGAAGCCGTCACCGTCCGGCGATTTGCCCGGTTCAAGATCGGGGAAGTCTGATGGGGCGGGCCTACTCGAGCGCGTTGCTCAAGCTCTCGGGCGAGGCGTTAGCGGGAGACAAGGGATTCGGCCTCGATTATCGAGTGATTGAATCCCTGGCGGACGAAGTCAAACAGGTGCACGCCGGCGGCGTGCGCCTGAGTCTTGTCGTGGGCGGTGGCAATATCATGCGGGGCGGGGCCGCGAGTCGGGAGGGGGTCGACCGGGTGTCGGCCGACAACATGGGGATGCTGGCCACCGTGATCAACGCGCTGGCCGTGCAGGATATCCTGGAAAAAAAGGGTGTCGAGACCAGGGTCATGAGCGCCATTCGGATGGAGTCGCTGGCCGAACCCTATATTCGCCGGCGCGCGATCCGTCACCTCGAAAAGGGGCGGCTGGTTATCTTTGCGGCCGGCACCGGAAATCCCTACTTCTCCACGGATACCGCCGCGGTGTTGCGTGCCCTGGAAATCGAGGCGGAGGTGATCCTCAAAGGCACCAACGTCGATGGGATTTACACCGCCGATCCCAAAAAGGACCCCAACGCCCAGTTCATTCCCGAGCTCACCTTTCAGGAGGCGCTGGTGAAACGCTACGCGGTCATGGACGCCAATGCATTCGGACTCTGCATGGGACATAATCTTCCGATCATCGTTTTCAACATCAACACACCCGGCGCCGTTCACCGCGTTCTCCAGGGCGAGCGGGTAGGGACGGTCGTCCGATGAGCACTATACCGGAACTGGTCAAGCAGAGTCGCGATGCCATGCTCAAGGCCGTTGAGAGCACCAAGCGCGAATTCGGCAGCATTCGCAGCGGCAAGGCGAGCACCTCCCTCCTCGACCTGGTCCGGGTCGATGCGTATGGGAGCGAAGTGCCGCTGAACCAGGTGGGCATGGTTGCCGCACCGGAGCCGAGGCTGCTGACGATCCAGCCGTTTGACAAGTCACTCACCGGCGCGATTGAGAAGGCGATTCGGGATGCGAACCTGGGGCTGAACCCCGCGAGCCAGGGCGGCCTCGTCCGAATCCCGATACCTCAGCTGACCGAAGAACGGCGAAAAGAGCTGGTCAAGCTGGTGCATAAATTCGCCGAAGAAGGTCGCGTCGCGGTCCGTCACGCCCGTACGGAATGCCTGAACAAGATGAAGAAAATCGAGAAAATCTCGGAAGACGAGAAAACGCGGGCCGAGAAAGAGGTCCAGAAGCACACCGACGATCACATCAAGCAGATCGATCAGCTGATTCAGGCCAAGGAAGTCGAGATCATGGCGATCTGATGGACCGTTCCTGATCTGAATCCGCTGCTCGATCGACCGATTTGAGATCCCTCGCTTCGCTCGGGATGACCGCACACAGATGAACCAGGATCTTTTACAGAGTATCAAGCTGAACGGTGCGACCCCGGCGCACATTGCCATTATCATGGACGGCAATGGTCGCTGGGCCCAGACGCGGTCTTTGCCCCGTCCGCTGGGTCATCAACAGGGGATGAAGTCGGTTCGCGAGGTGGTAGAAGGGTGCCTGGCCGCGGGTGTTGAAGTCCTGACGCTGTTCGCGTTCAGCCAGGAAAACTGGCAGCGCCCGCCCGATGAAATCGACGCGCTCATGGCTCTGCTCGAGGAATACATCGCCCGGGAAATTGGAGAACTCCGGTCCCAGGGAGTCGCCGTGCGGATGCTGGGCGACCTTGAACGGCTGTCTCCGGGAGCACGGGCCGCGGTCAATCATATCATGGAGGAAACCGCCGTAGGGACCAACCTGGCGCTCAACATCTGTATCTCCTACAGCTCGCGGGCAGAGCTGACCCAGGCGGCTCGAAAACTGGCCGAGGACGTGGCCTCGGGTAAGCTGAATCCGGCGGACATTGATGAGCAGGCCCTGGCTCAGCACCTCTATACTGCACCGTGGCCCGATCCGGATCTCCTGATCCGCACCTCGGGCGAGATGCGGATCTCGAATTTCCTTCTCTGGCAACTGGCCTATTCGGAAATCTGGGTCACCCCCGTCCTGTGGCCCGACTTCACCCGGGCCGATCTCTTTCAGGCCATTCTTGATTTTCAGCGCCGCGACCGGCGGTTTGGCCGCGTGCTCGCCTGATGGATTCCAACCTCGCGAAACGTATAGGGTTTGCCATCGTCGCCATTCCGGTCGCGTTCGCGCTGGTCTGGTTCGGGGGCTGGCCCCTGGTGGCCATCGTGGCCCTCGCCGCCGTGCTCGGCACCCGCGAGCTCTTCGACCTGGCCCGTCGCCAGCGGATCGAACCCGCCGTCGAGATCGGCTTACTCACGGTCCTGCTCTTTCCACCGGTGGCGTACGTCGCCCTCTCCTCCATTTACAACACGTGGTGGGTCCTGATGGCGGGATTCTACCTCGGGGCGCTGTGGCTCCTGCTGTTGCTGGGGTGGGCCCTCTGGCGCCGCCCGCCGGGCGAGAAGCCGCTCGAGGCCGTCGCCATCACCATCCTGGGCGTGGTGTACGCCGGACTCTTGCCGTCGTTTCTCATTGTCATCCGGCATAATGGATTTGGCCTCCGATCGTGGCCTGCCACGGCCCTGGTGTTTTTCCCCCTGGTGGTCACGTGGATTTGTGATACCGCGGCGATGTTCGGCGGCAAATTTTTCAAAGGTCCCAAGCTCGCGCCTACGATCAGCCCGGGGAAGACGCGATCTGGCGCAATGTCGGGAGTTGTCTTCGCGCTTGTCGTGGCACCGCTCTATTCAGTTGTGGCGCTCAAACCTGGCGGCCTCGACATTCCAGTCTGGAAGCTCATGATCTGCGCCGTCGCCTGGTCGATCGCCGGGCAGATCGGGGACCTCGCCGAATCGCTGTTCAAGCGCGAAGCGGGCGTCAAGGATTCCAGCGCGCTGATTCCAGGCCATGGCGGCGTCCTGGACCGCTTCGACTCTCTCTACTTCGTCCTCCCTCTCGCGGTCGCCCTCTACCGGCTTCTCGGCATCCAGTAATGCGCGGCGTGGCCATTCTCGGAAGCACCGGCTCCATCGGGCGCAGCACGCTGGAAGTGCTGCGTCGTCAGCGGGATCATTTCCGGGTCGTGGCCCTTACGGCGGGGCGTAATCGTGAGCTGCTCGATCAGCAGACCGCGGAGTGGAAGCCGGCGTTCGTGGGATTGGTGGACGGCGACGACAGTCCCGGTGGCTGTTACTCGCGGGGAGCGAAGTGCCTGGTCGAGGCGGCGACGAGACCCGATGTTGATATCGTGGTCAACGCCGTGGTCGGAAGCACCGGACTGGACGCGACCCTCGGGGCGCTCCGGGCAGGGAAGCGGGTCGCGCTCGCCAATAAAGAGACCTTGGTGATGGCCGGTGAGCTGGTGACGGCGGCCGCCCGGGAAGGCGGTGGTGAGTTGATCCCGGTCGATTCCGAGCACAGCGCGGTGCTTCAGTGCGTCACCGGTCGCGAGGTCGGTCTCCGCCGGCTCATACTTACCGCGTCTGGTGGACCGTTTCGCGGCTGGACCGCGGAGGCCCTGGAACAGGCCACCCTGAAAGAGGCGCTGAACCATCCCACCTGGCGCATGGGCCACAAGGTCACCGTCGATAGCGCGACACTGGCGAACAAGGCGCTTGAAGTCATTGAGGCCCACCACCTGTTCGGTCTGCCCTATGATGATATCGAGGTGGTGGTGCATCCCCAGAGTATCATTCACGCGTTCACCGAGTTCTGCGATGGCAGCGTGATCGCCCAGCTGGGCTTTCCGTCGATGGAGCTCCCCATTCTGTATGCGCTGACCCATCCCGCCCGGCTGCCGGATGAAGGCACCCGGCGCTTTGATCCCGTCGCGGCGGGCCCGTTGACCTTCGAACCGGTGCGGCCCGACGTGTTCCGGGCCTTCCGTGCTGGTGTCGCGGCCGGC
Organism: Gemmatimonadota bacterium; assembly: GCA_039931815.1. Lineage (GTDB taxonomy): Bacteria > Gemmatimonadota > Gemmatimonadetes > Gemmatimonadales > GWC2-71-9 > DASYPP01. The sequence continues at coordinate 6,788 of JBDTRF010000104.1, read as the reverse complement.
CGCGCGGGAGGGACGGCTCCGGCCGTTTTTAACGCCGCGAACGAAGTGACGGTCGCCGCCTTCCTGGCTGGACGAATACCTTTCGGGCGAATCGCCGACACCATCGAACACGTATTGGATCGTCACGTGGCCGAATCGCCCGCCGACCTGCAAGCTATCTGTGCCGCGGACCGATGGGCCCGCGCCACGACTCATGAGGACCTGGCATGAACTTTCTGATCAGCATCGCGGCGCTCCTCGTTGTCCTGGGCGTTCTCGTGTTTGTCCACGAGGCCGGCCATTTCATCGCCGCCAAGGCCGCCGGCATCTACGTCCATCGATTCTCCCTCGGCCTGGGCCCGCCCATCAAGGCGCTCAGCTTCACCCGGGGAGAGACCGAATATGTCATCTCCTGGCTGCCGCTCGGCGGGTATGTCAAGATGGCCAGTCGGGAAGAAGAGGCCACCAGCAGCATGCTGGAAGGCGGCAAGGCCACGGTAGTGGTCCCTCCCGATCGCTTCTTCGAGTCCAAGCCGGTCTGGAAACGCATGATCGTAATCCTGGCCGGCGTCATGATGAACGGGCTGTTCGCGTGGGTGGTATACACCGGCATGGCGCTGGTGAAAGGCGAACGGGTTGACCCGGAAACACGCTTCGGCATCGTCGAGACGAAGGACCTGCCGGCCGAGGCGAAGGAGTTCACCCGGCTGACACCGGGTGATCGCATCACGTCGATCAACGGGGTCCCGGTCAATTCCTGGGATGATATCGTGGAGCGCCTGCAGACGGCGCACGAGGACACGCTGGTCGTCAACGTTGACGGCAAGGAACCGGTGCGCGTCGTGCTCGATGCCGATGCCCTCGAAGGGCGACTGGGACTCGGTGGGGCGATCGGTCCATACCTGCCGGCCGTACTGGGCGAAGTTCAGCCGAACGAGCCAGGCGCCCGGGCCGGACTCGTTTCGGGGGACACGATCGTCGCCATCAATGGCAAACCGATCGTGCAGTGGTACGAGTTGCTGTCCATGGTTCAGCCCATGGCTGGCAAACCGGTCGCGATCGAAATTGGTCGACCATCCGGGCGCCGGACGATCAACGTCACGCCCCGCGCAGAACCCTCGGTCGACGGCAAAAGCACCCGGGGATACCTCGGCATCGGCGTCCATCACGAATACCAGTTTCGCAAGCTGGGCGTGGCTGATGCCGTCCGGTCGGGAACGAAATCCACCGTCGCGGCATCGACGCTGATCGTGCGCTCGCTTCGCGGCATGTTCAAGGGGATGATTTCCCCGCGGACCCTGGGTGGTCCTATTGCGATCGGTCAATTGGCGGGGCAGAGCATCCGGCTCGGTCTCGACGTATTCCTCGCATTCATGGCGCTCATCTCGGTTAATCTCGCCGTGCTCAACCTGCTGCCGGTCCCGGTGCTCGACGGCGGGCAGTTCGTGTTCCTGCTGGCGGAGGGAGTCACCCGGCGACCGCTGTCGCTCAAGCTGCGGGAACGCCTGACCGCGGTAGGACTGGTGCTGATCGTGCTGCTGATGGTGTTCGCGTTTTCGAACGATATCCTCAAGGCGTTGGGGATTTAACGATCTGGCGAAAACGTGATGCCGGGGGTGGACGGGCAGCTGCCGGGCACCGCGCACCCGTCCGTATAGCGATGATTCCATGATCCGCGCACCAGGTATCCTATCGGGAGAAAATGCGACCCGGCCATTTGGTCGGCGCGTCCTGTCAATAACCTTCGCCCTCAGTCTTTTCTGGCTGACGGCGTTTCTCGTCACTCCTGTATCAGGACAGGACTCAGCCTTCACGCCGTTGCCCTCGATCATCCTGCCACCAGAGCTGGATCGGGTGCTCAGGGACTATGAACGCGCATGGCGCGCGGGCGACGAGGCCGCACTCGCGGCCCTTTTCACCACCGATGGCGTGGTTCCGTCCCCCCAGGGCTGGGTGCGTGGTGTCACGGATATCGAGAAGGCGTATCGGGAGGGTGCGGGACCGTTGTCCCTGCGGGCCGTCGCCTATGGTGTTGAAGGCGCAACTGGCTATATCGTGGGAACCTTCGGATATGATGCGGATCCCGCAACGACGCAGCGGGGAAAATTCATTCTTGCGCTGCGTCGCGCACCCGATGGGCGATGGCTCATCGTGGCGGATCTCGATGGGTAGATAGAAACGTTATAGCGAGAGGAATTCCCGGTAGTTCCTCCCGGCTTTCAGGCTCTCCGCTTCCCTCCTATAGCTTCCACCACTTCTTCCTGTCCGGCTCGGTCCTGGGCATGTCCCTGGTGACAATGTCTGGTGTCAGCAGAATGTCGCTCGTCGGACGTTCCCTGGTGATCGTATCTTCGAGATCCCGGATCAGCTCGTCCGCGGATGCGTAGCGATCATCCTGATGTTTGGACAGGCACTTGAGGATGATGCGCTCGATCCGGCGGCTCAGCTCGGGTCGCAGATTTCGCGGCGGTTCCGGCTTGGCCTCGACATGCATCCGGGCCAGCTCGAACCAGTCCTTCGATTTAAACGGCAGCTCCCCGGTCGAGACCCGATACAACGTCACGCCGAGCGAGTACAGATCCGAGCGGCCATCGAGCGGGCGACCCTGGGCTTGCTCCGGCGAGATGTAGTGCGGCGTCCCAATCGTCATGTTGAACCCGGTCGCGGCGACGTAGCCGCTGATCGCCCGGGCGATGCCAAAATCGGTCAGCACCGCCTCGCCCTTCTCTCCCAGCAACACGTTGTCCAGCTTGATGTCGCGATGAATGATCCCCTTCTCGTGGGCGAAGCTCAACGCACTGGCGATATCCAGCCCCACTTCGACGATACGATCCTCCGGCAGAATTGCGTCCCGCTCGGCCACCGCGGCGAGCGTGTCCGGATACAGGTCCATGGTGAAATAGACCTCTTCACCCTGGCCCACCTCTTCGATATGGACGATATGGGGATGGGCCAGCTGGGCGGCGAATTCCGACTCCTGGCGGAAGCGGGTCCGAAAGCTGTCATCGGTCGCGTAGCGGGGCTTTAAGATCTTGATGGCAAATGGTTTACCGTCGGAGCGTCGGGCGGCGTACACCCAGGCGAAGCCGCCTTGTCCGAGGAGCCGTTCGAGGGTGTAGGAACCGGTGACCGACCCGGGGAGTGGTGCGCTCAAGCGAGGCCTTGGGGTTGCCTGACCTCGTCAGGTCAGGTTATTTTGGCGTGCTACGATAAATCGCATTTAAATGACGCTCGGGCAACTAGATGAGGATACTCGGAGAATGAGCTTTGACAAGGCGGCTGTGGTCAAAACCCATGGCCACAATGAAAACGACACCGGCTCGACCCGGGTCCAGGTAGCACTGCTGACCGAGCGGATCAATTCCCTCACCGATCATTTCCGCACTCACCCCAAAGATCATCACGGTCGTCGTGGGTTGCTCAAGATGGTCGGCTCGCGTCGGCGCCTGCTGACCTACCTCAAGCGAAGCGACCTCCCTACGTACCGCGCCCTGATCGAACAGTTGGGGCTTCGCCACTAATTCGCGCCAGTTGTTCCGGGCGCCCCGACCGAGCACTGGGGGCGCCCGCTTCGTTTTTGGTGTGCTCCTGACAACGCAAAGGTTTTAGACCGTGCAACGGATCGAAAGTGAATTCGCCGGCCGCAAGTTGATCGTCGAGACCGGCCGCCTCGCCAAGCAGGCCGCCGGTTCCGCCCTGGTTCAGTATGGCGACACAGTAGTCCTCGCCGCCGTCACCCTCTCCACCCGCGTTTCCAACCTCCCGTTCTTTCCCCTGACCGTCGAGTACCGGGAAAAGACCTATGCCGCCGGCAAGATTCCTGGCGGATTCCTCAAGCGGGAGGGACGTCCCTCGGATGAAGAGATTCTTGCCGGGCGAGTCATTGACCGGACCATTCGGCCACTGTTCCCCGAAGGCTTCAAGAACGAGGTCCAGGTCTTTATCACCGTTCTCTCGGCGGACCAGGAGAACGATGCCGATGTCCTCGCCGTCGTCGCCGCGTCCATCGCGTTGAGCGTCTCGGCGACGCCATGGAACGGACCGATTGCGGCGGTGCGGGTTGGCCGGGTCGACGGAAACTGGATTCTCAATCCGACCTTTCAGCAGCTCGAAGTCTCCACCATCGACCTGACCGTGAGCGGCAGTGCTGATTCGATCATCATGGTGGAAGGCGGCGCGCTCGAGTTATCCGAGGCCGAGATCCTCGAGGCGCTCAAGGTGGCGCAGAAGGGTCTCCGCGATCTGGTCGCTCTCGAGAAGAAGCTGATCGACAAGGTCGAGGTGAAAAAGCTCGTGTGGACCAAGGCTGCGCCCAAGGAAGACGTCGTCGGCGAAGTGAAGAAGATGGCCGAGGCGGCGGTCGCCAAGGCGATCAATGCCAAGGACAAGGCCGGGCGCACGGCGGGGGTGAAGGCGGTACGGGATGACGTGCTGGCCCAGCTGCTGGCCAAATATCCTGAGAGTGCCGCCGATATCAACGAAGAGCTGGAGATGGTGGAGTACCGTACGATGCGGGCCCAGGTGCTCGATAAGGGCGAACGGGTTGATGGTCGTGACCTCGACACCGTCCGCCCCATCAGCATCGAAGTCGGCATGCTGCCACGCGCGCACGGTTCAGCCCTTTTCACCCGGGGCCAGACCCAGGCGCTGGTGGCCGTCACCCTCGGAACCGCTGACGATGAACAGCGGATCGACAGCATCGATGTCGCCGGTGAAACCACCAAGTCGTTCATGCTCCATTACAACTTCCCGCCGTATTCCACCGGGGAGGTTCGCCCGATCCGCGGCACCAGCCGCCGGGAAATCGGTCACGGTGCGCTGGCTGAGCGGGCGTTGCAGCCGCTGCTGCCGGACTACGAGACGTTCCCCTACACCCTTCGCGTCGTCTCCGAGATTCTCGAGTCGAACGGTTCTTCCTCGATGGCCACGGTCTGCGGCGGCGCCCTCGCGCTGATGGATGCGGGCGTGCCGATCAAGGCGCCCTGCGCCGGTGTCGCGATGGGTCTCATCAAGGAGGGCAAGAAGGTCGCCATTCTGACCGACATCCTTGGGTCCGAAGATCACCTTGGCGACATGGACTTCAAGGTTGCCGGAACGACCCAGGGCATTACCTCGATCCAGATGGACATCAAGATCGAAGGTCTCGATCTCAAGATCATGGAAGAGGCGCTGGAAAAGGCGCGGGTCGGCCGGCTCCATATCCTCAAGGAAATGGGCAAGGTCCTGACGACGGCGCGCACCGAGTTGTCGGCCTATGCGCCACGGATCATCACGTTCATGATCAAGCCGGATCGGATTGGCGACGTGATTGGACCGAAGGGCAAGACGATTCGCGGGATCCAGGACCAGACGGGTGCCAAGATCGGGATCGAAGACAGCGGCATGGTGACGATTTCCGCGGTCGGCGGAGATGCGGGCGCTCGGGCCAAGGCCATGGTCGAGGCCCTGGTTGCCGAGCCCGAAGTCGGGCGCACCTACGAGGGACCGGTCAAGAGCACCACGCCGTTCGGAGCGTTCGTCGAGATTATGCCCGGCGTCGAGGGGCTGCTCCATATCAGCGAGTTGCAGCATGGACGCACCGAGAAGACCGAGGATGTGGTCAAGAAGGGCGATGTCGTCCAGGTCAAGCTGCTCGAGGTGGACGAGCGTGGCCGCATGAAGCTCTCCCGCAAGGCGCTCATTCCCAAGGAGGGATGATCCCCCGTCTTGACGTAGGTTGAGACCCGGAGCTTCGCAGTGACGATTCGAGGGGCGGGCAAGGACCCGCCCTTTTCGATCTCCGTCGCTGGAGCTTTTTTGATGACCCGACGAACTGGCCTGGTCTGAAATGGATAGCACAACCCTGACTCCCCCAGCCAATCTGCAGACCACCGAGCTCGATCACGACCTGTTCCAGACGATCGCGCCCAATGGCCTGACCATTCTCTCCGAGAAGTTGCCCGGCATTCGCTCGGCTGCAATCGGGGTCTGGATTCGTTCGGCCAGCGCGCACGAGCCCCGGCCGCTCATGGGCGTTTCGCATCTCCTGGAACACATGGTGTTCAAGGGAACCGAACGGCGGACGGCGAAACAGCTCGCCATGGAGCTCGAAGTACGAGGCGGGAGTCTCGACGCCTACACTTCGCGGGACCATACCAACTACCAGGCCCATGTCCTCGACGAAGACCTCCCCAAGGCGGTCGACGTGCTCACGGACCTGGTGCGACGGCCCCTCCTGCGTCAATCGGACCTCGATCTCGAGCGCAATGTCGTGCTGGAAGAGATCAACATGGTCGAGGATACACCGGACGATCTCGTCTTCGACCTGCTCGCGGCCCGGCTCTGGCCCGAGCATGGTTACGGATACTCCATCCTCGGCACCCGCGATTCGGTGGGCGCGCTCACAGCGAATGACCTCCAGGAGACGCACCGGGCCGGCTACTACGCCGGCAATTGCGTGATCGCCGCCGCGGGCAATGTCGATCACCAGGCCCTGCTGGGGTTGCTGGAGCACGAGGGATGGCTGGCCGTGCAGGAACGTTTGGCGCCACGAGGTGCGATGCCACCGGTTCCCGCCGTGCGGGGTGCGACCTTCAATGAAGCGCGGGACGCGACCCAGGTGCACATCGTGTTCGCGACCGACACGCTCGCCTATAGCGACCCCCGACGTTTCGCGCTCGCCATTCTTACCAATACGTTTGGCGGCGGAATGTCGAGCCGCCTCTTTCAGCGGATTCGAGAAGAGCTGGGACTGGCCTACGCTGTCTATGCCTATCAGAACCTGTATCAGTCTACGGGCGTCTCCGGCGTCTACATCGGAACCCAGCCGG
>JBDTRF010000103.1:0-11337 GCA_039931815.1 Gemmatimonadota bacterium | reverse complement strand
GTCAGGTCAGGTGCTCCCGCAGAATCATCCGGGCCCGGTGAAGCTGGGATCGCGAAGTTCCCGACGTGCACCCCAGCATCGACCCGATCTCTTCGTGCCGGTATCCCTCCATATCGTGGAGCACGAAGACTTCGCGGGCTCCATCGGGGAGATGGTCGACTGCAGCCTCGATCGCGACCCGAAGCCCGGGCGATGCGGGCCGGCTGCTCAGGTGGGAGATGGCATCCTCGCCCTCCACGTGCCGTTTTTGCCGGATTCCCGTGGTTTGACGCCGCCGGAGCATGACGCTGACTGCCAGGCGGTGCAGCCAGGTCCCAAACGCCGAGCGACCCTCGAACTGACTCAATTTCTCCCAGACGCGGATAAACACGTCCTGGACGGCATCTTCCGCCTCGTCCGTGCCCACCAGCCAGCGAGCCAATCCATGGATTCGGGGCAAATGCCGGCGATACAGGCGCTCAAAGGCAGCCGTATCCCCCGCCGCGGCCAGCGCGACTTCGTCCAGTTCTGGCGAGGGCTTAAGCCCCGGTGATTCTTGTGTCAGAGAGATCACTCCGAACGCCCAGGTTGAAACTCGGGGTATTGGATACGACCCGAGGGGCAAGTGTTGGAAATGGGAGAGGTGTGTCGCATATCGCCGGTGACCCTGCCGCGCACTGTGGTGGTCAGCGTCGCGCAGTCGGCGATCACCGGGATTGGAAAGGGAGCGTCCATGCCCGGAGGGCAACATTGCCGCTGCCCTCTGCCAGAGCCTCCGCAACACTCGGTACCACGCCCCTTACTTGGCTCAAGGCAAGTGACAGCCCTCACGGTTCCCACGTCCCCCACTCCATATCCTCAGGGCGTCCAATCCGAACGACCCTCGAAAGCCCGAAAGGTACCGGCGATGAGTGGAAGATCCACTGGCAGGAAGGTTCCCCTCACCGTACAGGTAGAACCGCTGGTCTCGGCGAAAGAGGCCGGACTCCGGTATGTCAGCGATTCAACCCCAGGCATCCGACGAAAAAGGTCAGGACGGTCGTTCTCTTACCTCGATCCAGCGGGCAAACCACTCCGAAACGCGGACCAGCTGGCCCGAATCAAGGCGCTGGCCATTCCGCCGGCCTATGCCGACGTGTGGATCAGTCCGGACCCGCGAGGCCACATCCAGGCGACCGGCCGTGATGCCCGGGGGCGAAAACAGTATCGGTACCATCCCAGGTGGAGAGCCGTGCGGGACGAAACCAAGTTTACCCGTCTCCTCGCCTTCGCCGAGGTACTCCCGCGATTACGTGAACAGGTGGAGAAAGACCTCCGGCTATCCGGCCTTCCCAAGGAGAAGGTGCTCGCGACCCTGGTCAAACTCCTTGAATGGACCTGTATTCGAGTGGGCAATGACGAATACGCCAAGGCGAACAAGTCCTTCGGGCTTACCACGCTCAAGGATCAGCATGTTGAGATAAAGGGATCGACCGTGAAATTTGAATTTCGTGGCAAGAGCGGCAAGACCCACTCGTGTGATATTTCCGATCGCCGCCTGGCCGGCATCGTGCGCCGATGCCAGGCAATTCCCGGCCAGGAACTGTTTCAGTATCTTGATGAATCGGGCAAGCGCCAGACGGTCAATTCGGAGGACGTGAATGAATACATCCGCCGGGTTTCGGGCGACGACTTCAGCGCCAAGGATTTTCGAACCTGGAGCGGGACCATATTAGCAGCGGCCGCACTCAAGGACATTGGCCCGGCCAGCTCCGAGCGGGAGGCCAAGGCTTACTATCTCAAGGCGATTGACAAGGTCTCGGAGCAGTTGAACAATACCCGCGCGGTCTGCCGCAAGTATTACGTGCATCCAGCGTTGTTCGAGACCTATTCCGAAGGGTCGCTGCTGGCGAGGTATGAGCGGGAGCTCAAGCGAGCCCGGTCCAAGGGGCTCGAGCGGGAGGAGGCGGCGGTATTGGCGATTCTTCGCGCGCGATTGGAAATGGCAGCCTGAACGGAATGCTATCTCGTACTTTTCTGATCTCCCCGGCGTACTGCGGGGGCAAGCGGGCCAAGCTTCTGATGAACGCCGATGCGACCTTTCCTCTCGCCCGGCGCATGAGCCTCCCCGGCGGGGCCGAAGTCGGCGAGGTATTCAGCTTCGTAAGCGGTCTCTACTTCCGGGGCAAACTGGCCTATGCTCGCGCCTTTGCTCGCCCCGGGCGAGACCAGGAGGGCACCCACATTATCACGCCGACCCGCGGCCTCGTCAGTACCGCCACGCTGGTGACCCGCAATGACCTGGCGGAATTTGCCATGGTGGACATCGCGGAAGATGACGCCAGATTTCGCGGCCCGTTCGCGAGAGATGTCGCCATCCTCGCCGCGATGAATCACGGCGACATTGTCCTGCTGGGGAGTGTCGCAACCGGGAAGTACGTGGACGTCCTGCTGGAGCTATTGGGGGATCGGCTCCTTTTTCCTGCTGACTTTGTCGGAAGAGGTGATATGAGCCGCGGGGGACTCCTGCTCCGGTGTGTGAAGGAAGGTCGTGAGCTTGATTATGTCCCCGTGGCGAGCTCGGTCCGAACCGGGCGCCGGCCACCCAGGCTCAGCCGCCTCTCATGACTCCCGCGCGGCCTGCCGGCAGCAAACATCCCAGCTCCCGAAGTGGCAAATCGCCCGCGGCTTCGTCCACGCCGCGCGTGGTCATCCCCGGCGACAAGGACGTTGAGCTGCGCCTCGGTGATCGCACCATCCGGCTGACCAACCTCGACAAGATCTTCTTTCCTGAACTGGGGCTCGCCAAGCGCGGGCTGCTCCAATATTACGCCGACATTGCACCGGTATTGCTGCCGCACCTTCACGATCGCGCCATGGTGATGAAGCGGTATCCCAACGGGATCCACGGCAAATTCTTCTTCATGAAACGGGCACCAGAACCCCGGCCCGAATGGATCGAGACGTGCCGAATCGATCATGCCAGTGGCAACGTGATCGATTTTCCAATGATCCAGGATCTGCTGGCGCTCCTCTGGGTGATTAACCTCGGATGTATCGATCTCAATCAGTGGTATGCCCGGTGCGGCGATGTCGATCGGCCGGACTATCTCCACTTCGATCTCGATCCGGGTCCCAAGGCTTCGTTTAAGCACGTGGTCGAGACCGCCCTGATCCTGCATGAAGCCCTCTCGATCCTCAAAATGCCTCACTACGCCAAGACCACGGGGTCACGGGGTATTCACGTCTATATCCCGATCGTCGTCGGACCGGACCAGAAAGACGTCTGGACCTTTGCCAAGGCGCTGGGCCAGACGCTCGCGGCTCAGCATCCCAAGCTCATTACCGATGTCTATGCCTTGCGAAACCGCCCGGTCGACAAAGTGCTGGTCGACTATAACCAGAATGCCTGGGGACGCACGCTGGCGTCCATCTATTCCGTTCGCCCGCATCCCCGCGGGGCCGTGTCGACACCGGTGACGTGGGAAGAAATTGAGAAGGGAATTGCGATCGAGAATTTTCGGATCGACAATGTCCCCGACCGGGTCGCCAAACTGGGTGATCTATGGGCGCCGTTACTGTCACAAAAAGGCCGCTTTAAATTGGAGCAGGTGCTGTGACCCTGGCGCTCGAGTACCCCTACCCACCCATGGAAGCAAAAACCGCCGAAGAAATTCCGGAGGGAGACGAGTGGGGCTACGAACCCAAATGGGATGGGTTTCGATGCGTGGCCTTTCGTGATGGCAAGACCGTGCACCTCCAGTCGAAGGCGGGTAAACCGCTGGACCGCTACTTCCCGGACATCGTGGAAGCCATTGAAAGCATCCCCGCGAAATCCTTCGTGCTCGACGGTGAGATCGTGATTCCGATTGGCAACCGGTTTTCCTTTGATGACCTCCTGCTCCGGATTCACCCCGCCGCCAGCCGGGTCCGGACGCTGGTCGAAGCGCACCCGGCGAATTTTATCGTGTTCGACCTCCTGGCCGATGGCCCTGGCGAGAAGGGGTTGCTCGTGAATCTTTCCCTGAAAGAGCGGCGCCCCCGGCTCGAACAATTTTTCAGGGCCAATGTCAGCAACCCGACGTACCGACTCTCGGATTTCACCGAAAGCATTAGCACGGCCAGGAAGTGGTTGCGGGAAGCAGGAGGAAACCGGGATGGAGTGGTGGCGAAACGCCTCGACCTCGAATACCGATCGGGCGACCGCACTGGCATGCTGAAGATCAAGCGCCTGCGGACCGCCGAGTGCGTGGTGGGTGGTTTTCGCTACGCGTCCCGGGGAAAAGTCGTCGGGTCGCTATTGCTGGGGCTCTACGATGAAGCTGGGATTCTCCATCACGTCGGGTTTACCTCGGCAATGGACGCGGCGGAGCGCAAGGCGCTCACCCCGCAGCTTGAAGAGCTGAGACAGCCTCCGGGTTTCACCGGTCGCGCTCCGGGAGGCCCCAGCCGATGGAGCACTGAGCGTACCGGTGAATGGGAGCCGCTGGCCCCCAAGATGGTCGTCGAGGTGCAATACGATAACTTTACCGGTGGACGATTTCGCCACGGAACAAGGCTTCTGCGATTCCGGCCGGACAAACCCGCCAGGAAGTGCACCATGGACCAGGTGACCGGGTGATCATACAAAACCGGCGGTGCGCGGATTTCTTTTCAGTCCCTCACCAAGTACGAAAACGTTTAAGAGCGAAAAACGCGGAAAGCACCATTTGCCTCGCGCCCTGACATCCGGATTCTCCGCGCAATCTCCAGGGACTTCGCGTGGTGCCGTTCCAGCGCCGGGAGCCTGACGCCAGCTTCAACGCCGGGCTGAATCCGGGTTTCAGCGCGTGCTCTCGCCGGAAGTCCTCGCCGGCCGCTGGCATTCCGGCCAGGTTCCCGGCTGACCCTGCTGGTTGAGCGGCATGATACGTCGGTCGCGGCCGATGGAGTCGGGGTCCTCCGATGCGAGGTAAGCCAGCATCGCGGTGAGCGTGGCGTTATTTCTCACTTCATCGAACACCACCTTGTCGAAGGTGTCCCGGTTGGTATGCCACGTGTAAGTGCCATACTCCCAGCTATTGGAGCCGAGCCCGAACGCCGGTGCTCCGTAGCAGGCGAATGAGGCGTTGTCACTTCCGCCGCCGGCCGGCGTCCCCGGAAAATTTACGGTGATATTGCGGGTTATTTCCGTAGGCACCCGGCTCAACCATTCGCCAAAGTGTCCTCCGGCGTCCAGCAGGCCCGCCATGGCAATAGTGCTGACGCGCCCGGTCCCGTTGTCCTGATTGAACAGCGCCTGCAACCCGCGAACAATTTCCGGGTGATCTGCCGCGAAGGCGCGCGAGCCGTTGAGTCCCTGCTCTTCCCCGCTCCAGTGACCTGCGAGAATCGTTCGCCGGGGATGGGGGTAGACTTTCTGGAGGATGCGCATCGCTTCGAGCATGGTAATCGTGCCCGTTCCATTGTCGGTGGCACCGGAACCGGCGTCCCAGGAATCAAAATGGGCGGAAAGCACCACGTATTGATCGGGATGCTCGGTCCCTCTGATCTCGGCGATGGTGTTGAAGACCGGCACTTCACCAAGGAATTCTGCCTCGGCCTCCACCTGGAGCACCGGCGACTGCTTGCGCTCAGCCATCCGGTAAACCAGGCCGTAGTCCTCACAGCTCAGGTCCAGGGTAGGCACCTTGGTAGTCCTCGCGTTGAACACCTTGGTGACGCCCCATCCGGCTGACCAGGTCGAGGTCAGGACGCCTCGGGCGCCCGCCCGCTCCAGCGCGGGTGGGAGCTCCCGGGCATTCAATCCGGACCGGGTCGTTCGCGCGGCCCAGGCATCGCGGGCCGTTGTGCGCTCGCGAACCATCCGTTCAAAGGATTCAGGGATCGCATAGTCCTTGTAACTTGAGTCCGGGCGGCAGGTGGGCTGGGCGAATGAGATCAGAACGAACTTATCCTTCACCTGGGGAAGCCAGGCCCGAAAGGCCGCAGAGTCGGGTAGATCCGGAAGGATGATGACACTGCCCTGGACCTTCCCCCGTGTTCCAGGGGACCAGGCGAGCATCGTGGCTTCCAGCGAGCGGACTCGGGGCGCCAGCAGGTCCACGTGGGTGATCCCTCGGCGCCAGCCCCGCCAGGTCCCATACTGATCGTTCCTGGCCGTAATGCCCCAGCTTCGGTAACGAGCTACCAGCCAGTCATTGCCCGCCTTGATGCCGGGAGAACCGGTGAGTCGAGGCCCTATAGAGTCCATCAGCGCCTGGGCCAGGGTGTATGCCTGGGAACTGTCCATGCCCTGGGCCCAGATACGCGTAAGCGTTGAATCGGAGGACGGGAAGGTCTGGGCCGGAAGCGAGCGGGTGATACAGACAGCGAAGGTCACAGCCAGGAGCCGCCGAATCATCGTAACTCCGAGAGTAAGGGTTAGAATCCTGCAAGGAACTTGGGTGATGACAGACTAACCGGAAATCAGGATCAGGACCAGAGTACGTTTCAGATTCATCGATGGTTGCGACTCATTCCCACGATCATGCCATTTACCGTTGACACCGTATTTGAACTCAGCACAGGAGTTTCTTGGTCAATTCATTAGGTATTCTCGAAATCACCGATCGTCACGCCGGGTTTATTCGCCGGCGGTCCGAGAGTTATCTGCCTGCCACCGGTGACATTCATGTTCCTCCCCGGCTTATCCAGCATTTCCGGCTACGACCGGGAGACGAGATCGTGGGAACGACTGGATCGTCGACCGAGCGGAGTGATCGGGGGAATCGAGGCGGGAGAGGCGGAAAGGGGCGGGGTGATAGTGGCGGTGGCGGTGGCGGTGGCCGCGGGCCCGAACTCAAGGAAATCGAGTCTATCAACGGACGTTCGCCAGTCGAGATTGCCGATCGACCCGATTTCAACCGGCTCAACGCCATTCACCCGAACCAGCAGCTCATGCTGGACTCGGGGCTCACCCGGCGAGGGCAGCGAGACTTTACCAACCGGGTCATCGACCTCCTCTGTCCATTCGGGAAGGGGCAGCGGGCGCTCATCGTTGCTCCCGCCAAAGCGGGCAAGACGATGGTGCTCCAGGCCATCGCCGAAGGCATAGAGAAGAATCATCCCAACGCGGTACTTTTCATTCTGCTGGTGGATGAGCGGCCGGAAGAGGTCACCGAGATGGAGTCCTGCGGCCACGGCGAGGTCATTGCATCCAGCTTCGATCACGGAGCCGATCGGCATGTGGCCGTGGCCGAAATAACCCTGGAGCGCGCTCGCCGGAGGGTGGAGCAGGGCGAGGATGTCGTCCTTATCCTGGATTCGATTACCCGCCTGGCCCGCTCCTACAACAGTACGGAACGCGGCACCGGTCGCACGATGTCCGGCGGGCTCGACGCCAACTCGCTGGAGAAACCGAAGAAATTCCTGGGCAGCGCACGGGCCATCGATCCGTCGCAGGGCGCCGGCTCGCTCACGATCATTGGAACATCATTGATCGACACCGGCTCCAAGATGGACCAGGTGATTTTCGAGGAGTTCAAGGGCACGGGCAACAGCGAGCTGACCCTGAGCCGGGAACTGGCGGAGCGGCGGATTTATCCGGCGATTGACCTGAACGCGAGCGGCACCCGGAAAGAGGAGTTGCTGCTTTCGCCCGCGGCGCTGGAAGTTTCCCGGGCGATTCGAGCGCGCTATTCGGGGGATGGGTCGGTGGATGCGATGTCGCGACTCCTCACCTTGATGAAGCGCACTGAATCCAACAGCGAGCTGTTGAAGATGCTGGGATGAGTTTCAGCTACAGATCAGTGCCGTCCTGACTGCCGCGCCGTCGCCGGGTACCCGAATGCCCCGGCGAAGATGCGCGGCGTGATAGGCCACTGGGATTCCCCCGTGAGCCATCAATCGATAAGATTGATGATCCGTGAGGCACCGCGAAACAGAGATCGGGCTTGCGATCATCGCTTCCTGAGCCTGATCCCCTCTTCCTTCCGACCAGAGAATGCCCAAGGACAACCAGGAGCACGTTGAGTCGGCGGAAGCGGCAGGACTCCGATACGTCAGCGACGTCATGCCCGGGATTCGCCGCAAGAAGGCCGGCAAGAGCTTCTACTATCTCGCGCCGGATGGGACCCGGATTACCGACGAGGTGGAGCTGGAGCGGATTCGCCGGCTGGTGATTCCGCCCGCCTGGACCGACGTCTGGATCTGCCCGATTGCGTACGGTCATATCCAGGTGACGGCGCGGGACGCGCGAGGCCGGAAGCAGTATCGCTACCATCCGAAATACCGCCAGATCCGGGACGAAACCAAGTTCGGCCGGATGTTCGAGTTCAGCAATCTCCTTCCCCGGCTACGTGACCGGGTCGAGCAGGACCTCCTCCTGCCCGGTCTTCCGCGCGATAAAGTGCTCGCCGCCGTCGCTCGCCTGCTCGAAAAGACCCTGATCCGGGTCGGCAACGACGAGTACGCCCGCGAGAACAAATCCTATGGTCTCACCACCATGCGTCGGCGCCACGTGGAAGTCTCCGGGCACAGGCTCAAGTTTGATTTTCGGGGAAAGAGCGGAATGATGCACTCGGTGGCCATCTCGGACCGTCGGGTCGCGCGCATCGTGCAGCACATGCAGGAGTTGCCGGGGCAGGAACTCTTTCAATACCTCGACGAGGACGACCGGCGCCAGACGATCGACGCGGGTGACATCAACGACTATCTCCGTCGGGCGACGGGCGAAGAAGTAACGGCGAAGGACTTCCGGACCTGGTCGGGCACCATGCTCGCCGCCGCCGAATTGCGTGCGCTGGGCCCCGCCGGGAGCGAGAAGGTGGCCAAGGCGAACGTCGTGGAAGCGATCGACCGCGTCGCCCGCAAGCTGGGGAACACCCGCGCGGTCTGCCGCAAGTATTACATCCATCCGGTGGTGCTCGAATCCTACCTCCGAGGGTCGGTGCTCCCGGTTCCGCCCCAGCCCAACGATCAGAAGCGACAGCGTCCATCGGGTGCGCTCAGGCGCGATGAGCTGGCGGTGCTCGACTTCATCAACATGGAAAGAGGCAACGGCAAGTAAGCGGCAACGCCTCGATTCATCCTGATGGTCAATCATATCCCCATCTCAAACAATTCGGCCTGCCGCAACCTGGTCGAGTAGCCAGGCCTCGGCCGGAAAGGTCGAGACCGGATTTCGCGTCAAGAAGTCCAGGTTATGCCTTCCTTCACTACTCCCAGGAAGCAGTCGATATCGTTCCATCAGACAGGCCGGATCGGTTCCCCTCGCCGCGCTGGTGAGGAGTCCAGGAGGATTTACTCGTAGTACTTGCGCCCCTCGTCGGCCCGGGCCACCAGCGCAGCACATGGCCGGAAGCGGTCTCCGTAGGCCGAGGCCAGCTCGTTCAGCGTGCGGACAACGTTGGATGCGCCCAGGTCATCGATCACCCGGAGCGGCCCACCGCGGAACGGAGGGTATCCAATCCCGAAGATGGCGCCGATGTCGCCGTCTCTTGCACTCCGCACCACGCCCTCATCGACCGCCATCGCCGCTTCGTTCAGCATGATGTACACCAACCGCTGCTCGACACTGGCGGGGGAATTTTTTTCCTGCGGCCGCACGCCGAGAAGATCATAGACCTTGTCGTCGATGCCGGTCTTGTGTCCGGCGTGGTAGTGATAAAATCCGCGACCGTTCTTCCGCCCGAGACGCTTATCCGTCAGCATTTTCGCCACCACGTCACTCGGCAGCAGCCGCTCGCCAAATGCTTCATGCATCACCTTACCGGCCTTGTCCGCCACATCCAGCCCGACCTCATCCAGCAGGGCGATCGGGCCGACGGGGAACCCCCACCGGGTCATCGTCCTGTCGATCACCTCGATCGGCGTTCCCTCGGCGAGCAGGTTTCCCCCTTCGTTCAGGTAGGGCGAGAGAATCCGGTTCACCCAGAATCCGGGGTGATCGCGCACGACGATGACGGTCTTCCCCAGCTTGCGACCAAACTCCACCGCGGTCGCGATCGTCTCGGCACTCGTGCGCTCGGTGGGAATGACTTCCAGCAGGGGCATCTTCTCCACCGGCGAGAAGAAATGCATCCCCAGCACCCGTTCGGGGCGAATGGCATCCGCCGCGATCCGGGAAATGGGGATGGTCGACGTGTTCGTCGCGAAGATGGTCGTGGGACGGGTGACCGCTTCAATGTCTCCCAGCACGACACGCTTCACCTCAAGATCTTCGAACACGGCCTCAATGACGAGATCGGCCTGCCGGACGACATACCAGTCGCTTGATCCACTCACCAGCGCGCGGAGGCGCGCGGCCTCGTACCGGGTGATCCGTCGCCGCGTGAGCCGATCATTGACGATATCGAGCGCGGCCTTCAGGCCTTTGCCAACACGCGGCAGCTCGGTGTCCTTGAGTCCCACCTGTACCCGCGCCGTAATGACGGCGGTCCCCGCGATTCCCGACCCCATGAAACCGGAGCCGATGATTCCCAGCCGGTCGATCGTCCGGGGTTCGACGTCTGCCCCATCAACGCCGTTGTCCTTCTTGAGCGCCGTTGTCGCGAAGAAAAGCTGGACCAGTTTCTTCGAGACGCCGGACATGGCGAGCTCGCCGAACTTCTGGTGTTCGAATACCAGCCCCTTCTGCATTCCCTCTTCCAGGCCGATCTTCACCGCCTCGAGGGCGGCGAGCGGCGCCGGATAATGTCCACCCGTTTTCTTGAGCACCTGCTTTTTCGCGGTGCTGTACACCAGCCGGCGACCCAGTGGGTTGCCGTCGAGCAACCAGCCCATGAAGCCGCCCCGACGCTTGCGAAACGGAATACCGCGAGTCGCGCACCGCTCGGCGGCGTCGAGCGCAATCTTCCGGAGAATGCTGGGTGGCACCAGCTCATCGACCATACCCAGTCGATAAGCTTTGGACGCCGGTTCGCTCTTCCCCGCGAGGATGATATCGAGAGCGGCCCTCGCGCCGATCAGGCGGGGAAGTCGCTGGCAGCCTCCGGCGCCCGGAATGAGGCCGAGCTGAACCTCGGGCAAACCGAGCAGCGTCTTGGGGTGATCGGTTGCAATCCGATAGTCGCAGGCGAGAGCCAGCTCCAGTCCGCCACCCAGGCAGGCGCCATGAATGGCGGCAATCACCGGCTTGGGAAAATCATCGATCCGGTTGATCATCTCCTGGCCTTCGCGACTCAACGTCTCCGCTTCAGCCTGGGTGGCGAGCTCGGTGAACTCTTCGATGTCCGCGCCCGCGATGAAAATGTCCGGTTTGCCGGAAATGATCACCACCGCGCGCACGGTCCCGTCGCCTCTCAGTTGCCCGAGCAGCGCCTCGAACTCCGCCTTGACGGCGCCGTTCATCTTGTTGACCGGCTCGCCGGGCAGGTCAAAGGTGACGAAGGCGATGCCGTTTTCGTTGGAGACGGAGAA
>JBDTRF010000102.1:0-11394 GCA_039931815.1 Gemmatimonadota bacterium | reverse complement strand
CTGGCGCCAGATGCTCTGCCCGAACCCAGGGCGGGTTTCCCACCACGAGATCAAACCCGCCCCGCCGGGCGAAAATGTCGGCGAAGTGTGCCTCGAACTGAAACCAGGGAACCTCTCCTTCCCGCTCCAGCCGCCGCCGAGCCTGTCGGATCGGAATCCATTGAGCGCGCAACTCGCGAATCCGTGTGTGACAGGCGCCGGCGCTCTGCCGCTGGCCAAACAGGTCCGGCGTTCTCGCCATGACGGTGACCTCGTTGATGCGCCGCTCCAGCGCATGCTCGGCGGCGGAGAGGCATTCTTTCATCGCCGCGCACTCGGCATGACGTAGCGCACGAGCCGCATCCTTCTTGCCCAGGCCGGAGGATGCGACCACGACTCTCCGCAGATCCGCGAGCGTCGACCCCATCGCCCCGGCACCGAATGGCATCCGGGCGATCAGGGCGAGCGGATCGGCCAGGCTATCTCCCTGGCGAACGAGGCAGTCCAGGTTGGGGAGTGGCTCAACGGCCGTCACATCTTCGGTGGGGTCGTCGGCAATGACGGCGAGCCAGAGGCGCAACTCGGAGAGTCTCACCGCGGTTGGGTTCACATCCACGCCATAGATGCTCCGAAGCAGGACCTTTCTCCGGGTCAGCCAGATCCCGGCCCTTCCGGAGTGGCGAAGGTGGCTGAGCCGTTCGAGCGCGCCGAGCAGGAATGCGCCGGAGCCGGCGGCAGGGTCGAGCAGGGTGAGGGTATCGAGCAGTGGGTGAAGCGACTCATCGCGGGTATGGAGCAGGCGAGCCGCGGAGACGGCGGTGTGGCCCAGCCGCTCGACAATGAGCGCCAGGAGCGATTCATCGATAAGAGAACGAACCAGGTCCGGGGGCGTGTAGAAGGTGCCGCTCTTTCTCCTTTCCGCGGGCGCCATCACGCCTTCGAACACGCGACCCAGCATGTCCGGAGCGACCGCTGACACTGACCCTTCAACAACGGTGAAATGAAAGCGCTCAAAGAGTTGGGCGAACGCATCCTGCCACACCGCGTTAGAAAGGGTGCCCTGCCATCGTCGTTCCAGTGGATGAGGCTCAAACAGTCCGCCATTGAGAAACGGAATCCTGCCCAGCTTGCCCGATGCTTTTCCTCGACGACTGATCTCCCGGTTCAACGTGCCAAAGAAGAGCGGCTGCAGAAGGGTCCGGTGCAGGTGCCTTCGACCTTCGAGGCAGCGATCTATCTCTGTCCGGAGAAAGTCGGTACGAGCGTCGAGCCAGCCCTTGCTCTGAACGAAGTAGAGGAACAACACCCGGTTGAGTTGAAGGAGGGCCAGGCTTCGCCGCTCATCCGGCCGGAAACGACCATCGATGGCGTCGGCCATTCGATCAAGTTGCGTTTCAAAGGCGGCGAAAAAGCGATTCCCGATTCCCTCTCCGGCGATGGCCTCGGCGACGCGCGCGGCCCGGGCCAGCAAACCTCCGGATTGTGTTTCCGCCAGCCGACGCAGGCACGCGAGCTGAATGCTGTTCGGACTGGTGAGCGGGAAGGTGAGTACGGGGAGAGTCTCAAAGGAAATGCAGAGGCTCAGCTTGCGGGATTCGACATCGAGCACCGCGATACCGGCGACGGTTCCCCGTTTCTGAAGTATCCGGGCGAGGGAGCGTGCCAGCGTCTCACCCGACTTTTCTTCGACTCCGAACCAGGGCAGCGGGCCGGCTCTTCCAATCAGGGCCGAGGGCCAGCAGCTTGTCGGCCCCGCGGACCGGCTGCGCCAGAACGCTGCCGGAAGCGGTTCCCAGGCCGGTTCCCATCCGAGTTCCTGCATAAGACGGGGCAGCTGACGGAGTGTCCTCGTTTCTGCAACCAGCTGCTCCAGGGTCATCGGGGCTCCTTGAGGGGCCCAGAATACCCGACATCGTTCGTACCATCAGCATCATCTTTACGCAGGCAGGCGCAGAAAAAGGCAACAGCTTACGCCAGCTAGTCCGGTACGGTACCTTGAAACCGGATTGCCCGGCGATGACGTCACCGGACTGGTCTTCGATTTCACCCAGAATTCATGCCCCTCAAACACATATCCCGGACATCGCAACGCTGGCTCCGGCCAAGCATGATTGCTCTGGGGTATGCGGCCTTTGGAATCGCCTGGATTCTTCTTTCGGATCGGGTGCTCCCGTTAATAGTGGGTGATGTATCGGTCTCCCGGCTTACCTACCTCCAGTCGCTCAAGGGTCTGTTTTACATCGCGATCACGGCGGGATTCATTTACCTGATGACCAGGCTGGCGGCGAAGGCCGTGGATGCGTCAGTGTCCGATCTCGCCCAGCTCGCATCAGGTTACCAGCAGCTGTTCGACAAGACCGGGGCCGTGATCCTGATCGTAAACCATGAAACCCAGTCCGTGGCCGACGCGAACCCCGCCGCGGAACGTTTCTACGGGTGGTCGCGCAGCGAACTCAACGGCAAGCCGATGAGTGACATCGAGGTGGTCGGCACGCCAGTGGATAGTCTTGACATTGCGACTACGGGTGAACGGCCTTTTTCCGTGGTGCGTCACCGACTCGCCTCGGGTGACACGCGCGATGTCGCGGTCAACAGCACGATCATCACCTCAGCCTCGCAAACGCTGGAATTTCTCCTGATCCATGATCTGACCGAACGCCGCCTCCTGGAGAACCAGCTTCGGCAGGCTCAGAAGATGGAGGCGGTGGGTCAACTGACCGGCGGCATCGCCCACGACCTCAACAACATTCTCACCGTCGTCCTGGCTGACGCTGACCTGATCGCGCACGAGCTCATCGGATACCGGGGCGATGTTCGCAGCGATCTCGATGACCTTCGCTCGGCCGCCCGCCGCGGCGCCAGCATGATTCGCAAGCTGCTGAGCTTCAGCCGCAACGCGAATCTCAACCTGATGACGGCCGACATGGGCGCTCTCATTCAGGGTGTAGTTCCCACACTCCGCCTGCTCCTCCCGGAAAACATCCAGATCGAGGTGCGAGACAAGGGCGCCGGCCCGGTGCGGGTTGATCCGGTAGCGCTCGAACAGATTGTGCTCAACCTGGCCACGAACGCCAGGGATGCAATGAATTTCGGGGGTACGCTCGTGCTGGAGACCGGGCGAACCACCCTTGCGCCAACCCAGGCCCAGCCCTGGCTCCGGCCTGGCACCTACCTGTACCTCAGGATCGCCGACACCGGGATCGGTATGGACGAGCGAACCCAGGCCAAGGTATTCGAGCCTTTCTTCACCACCAAGGCGCCCTCCGAGGGTGCCGGCCTCGGTATGGCGATGATCTATGGACTGGTGAAGCAGCACGGCGGATTTGTCGTGGTCGAGAGCAAGCCGGGGGAGGGTACGACGGTCAGCGTCTACTTTTCACCCGCACCGGAAGGCGCGGAGATTCGGCCAGTGCCCGGTCAGGGCGTCCAGGACAATCAGGGGCAGGGTGAAACCATTCTCCTGGTCGAAGACGAGGACGACCTTCGGCGGGCAGGCCAGCGTATCCTGGAGCGATTGGGTTACCACGTGTTCGCCGCGCAGGATGGGCAGCGAGCCCTCGAGATTCTCGATCAGAACGCAGAAAGTATTGACCTGGTCATTTCCGACGTGGTCATGCCCAAAATTGACGGGCGACAACTTTATGAGACGGTTCGAGCGCGAAAGAGTACGATCAGGTTTCTCTTCACCAGCGGATACGCCCAGGTGGGGCCCGGCGAGGAATCGCCCTTACCCGACGTTCCGTTCATTCAGAAGCCATGGACCCTTGACGAGTTGGGCAGAAAAGTCAGGGAAGTTTTAGATAGTAACAGAAAGTAAAGGAAAGGAACTCAAAGGAAATTACCAGCAACGAAAGGAAGTAAAAGTACATTCAGGAACGTGAAGTAACTCCAAGGAAGTAGGTGCTGCTCACGGAGGGCGTAGTTGGGAATGAATCTACGACCGCTGAAATCTCCGTCGCAACGCAGCACGAAACGTTGCCTGACGTGAAGTTCTTTTGTCCTCCTTTCAGTTTCTTTCCGTGACTTGCTTCAGTAGGCTGACATGATGAGCAGGGACAGGTCGTCCAGCGGTTTGTGTTCCGGCAACACGTCCCCTGATTCATTGAACCGGATGTTCATCGCGCAGAGCTCCTCCAGTGCCGTGCTCTCCTCGTTCTTGAGCAGCAGGACATAGGGCTCCGGTCCCGACTTGAGGGCCTGGAGTCGCTCGATCAGCCAATCCGGCTTGTCTCCCGCATGATCCAACGCATCAATCATCGCGCTCGTCACGGTCAACTTCATAATTATCCTCGTGAGTGTCGTGGTACGAACCCTGGCGACAGGTCCCTCGATTCTGGATGCTATACTAATGACGGAGAGGGCTGTTGTCATTTCCAGCCCGTTCTATTTTCCCGACCCGCGTGCCTTGCCGTCCAGTCCGGAATAGACTCGCCCCTTCCATTCGACTCCGCGCGCACCGCGCCACGCCGATTTAAGCACAATAAACAATGCGGCGGCGGATCCGATGGGGTAGGCCAGCCCATAGACTGGAGGGATCCGCATTGCTCTGCACATGCCGGCCCAGAAGAGCACGCAAAGGCCAGCCGCCAGGAGCGAAGGGTAAACATTTCCGTTCGACACGATGGAGAGTCCCAGCCACGCGACCGGCCAGAGCCAGAAGAGCATGGTGAAAACCAGGGCGAGAGGAGCCAGGGCGCGGAGCAATGGTTCGTCCGGAAAGGAAGCCTGACCGCCGAGGTAGATGTTCTTCGTCCACCCTTCGACCAGTGTTCGCCATCCGGTATACATGCGGGTTTCGATCAGCGATTCCCCGAAGGCCATGTGCAGCTTGAGACCGCGCCGCAGAAAAACCTGGGCCAGGGCCAGGTCTTCCGCCACCTTGTCACGTACGGCTTCATGCGTGCCGGCCCTCTCGTACGACGTGCGCCGCACCATGATAAACTGGCCATTGGCAATCACGTCGCGGGGCCGGGTTGCACGATTGATCCGGCGCGGAAAATACCGAAGGGCTATCAGGATCCAGATCTGGGGCATGATGACTCGCTCCCAGAAGGACACGCAGCGCTGCCCCGTGATAACAGTGACCAGGTCGGCGTGCTCCTGTTCCATCGCCCCGACCGCGTGGAGCAGGAGATCCGGCTCGTGCCGGGTATCGGCATCGGTAAAGACGATCATGTCCCCCCGCGCCTCGCGATACCCCTGGAAGCAGGCCCATGGTTTCCCATACCAGCCTTCCGGCAGTTCCTGGCCAGGGTGCAGGCGAACCCGGCTGTCCCTCCGCGCGAAGTCGGAGACGATTCGGCTGGTGTCATCAGTCGAGCGATCATCAACGACGATGATTTCAACGGATCGATAACGCGTCGAGAGAAGCGAGGTAAGCAACGTGGCGATGGTTGCTGATTCATTCCGCGCGGGAATGACAATACTGATCAGCGTGCCGTCAACATCGGGAGCATCAGCCAGGTCGGGTTTACGCGGAAGAATCCGGAGGACGGCCAGATAGGGCAGCAGCCAGGGCAACGCGGGAAGCAGGTCCTGAAGCATGGGATCGAAACGATAGGGCGAGCGGGAACCTCCTACCGCTCGCTGCTCACGGGTTTGATTGCTCCCCGATTAGCTTTGCCGGTCGTCTCGGCGAGGCCGGTTTCGATGATGTCGAGTTGCTTGTCGATATCGGCCGGGTCCAGCTCGACATCGTGGGAGGGAACACCGTTCTGCGCGAACAGCGTCGCGACCAGCGCATCCGTATAGCCGACCACCGCCACCGCGATGCCCTTGTCGAGAACCCGGTTGAGTCGAAGCATCGTGGCCATACCTTGCCGGGCCCGAAGTGCGGCAAGAACCGGGGTCAGGTTGCGGATCAGCAGTTCCCTGAGAAATTGCATCTCTTCAACCACTTCACCGGCGGCGAGTCCCCGGGCGGCGGCAACACGGCCGTAATGTTCGCAGGCCTGGTACCAGATTTTCTTGACGTCCCGGCGCATGGGCCCGACCATTTCGGTCATGACGTCGATGAGAAGTCGGAGTTCGCGCTCGACGGTGGGGCGGGGAACGGAGTGGGCCGAGGTCATGCGGTCGCCCAGCCAGGCGGCCCACTGCGTGACCATCGCGTCGCGTCTGTCGGCCATGGCACGGCCAGTGGCAAGTAAAGCTGGAATGGACGCGCGCAGGTCGGTGGCTCCGGCGAATGTGGACTGGTCAATCTAAAGGGGAGGCGGCATGGGGTCAAAAGGCTTGACGCGGCCACCGCGGCTCAGGGTTGGCGCTCGCATCGCGCTGGTTGCGCCGGCAGGACCGCTCCTCGAGCGCGATGACCTGACGCGCGGCGCCGAACTCTGCCGAGCTCTTGGATTTGAGCCCGTGCTCGCGCCGAATGCCGGAAATCGTTACGGCTATCTCGCCGGCAGTGATGAGCAGCGCCTCGACGATCTGAACACCGCGGTAAGAGATTCCGCGATTGATGGGATCTGGTGCCTTCGCGGCGGGTATGGAATAACCCGAATTCTCAGCGGCGTTGACTTCGCCGCACTTGAACGACGTCCGAAAGCCGTGATTGGTTTCTCCGATATTACGGCACTGATCAACGCGATTGCTCATCGGAGCGGTGTCGTGGCCTTTCACGGACCCATGAGCCGAAAAGGACTCACGCCGTTCAGCCGCTCCCATTTTGAACGGATCCTGACCAGTCCGCTCAAGGCGGGAACGCTGGGGCGCCCCGCACAGCCGGAAGGCGTACTGGTATCGGAGGTCAATCGCATCGTCACCCTCGCACCCGGTAAGGTCGAGGGCCGCCTGTATGGAGGTAATCTCACCCTGCTCCAGGCGCTCATCGGAACCGAGTTTCTCCCTCTCCTCGACGGGGCCATCCTGTTTCTCGAAGATGTGGGAGAGGATCTCTACTCGGTGGACCGGATGCTGGCGCACCTGCGAATGGCCGGCGTGCTGGGGCGGGTGAAAGGTGTCATGGTCGGGCAGTTTACCGACATGAAGCGGAATACCAGCGATGGCGCGCTCGGATTCGACGAGGTGCTCGCCACCTATTTCCTGCCGCTCCGCATTCCGGTCGCCTACGGACTTCCGATCGGCCACGTGGATGACCAGTGGACACTGCCGCTCGGTGTGGAAGCCAGTTTCGATGCCACAACGGGCGAGGTACAGATTCTGGAGGGAGCGGTGGAGTAATCGGTCAGGTGATGTGGATAGTGCCCTTCGCGTCTTTGCCGTCCGTCGAAAACTCCCAAAGGTCAGAGATTGAGCAGCGCCAGCGAGTCGATGACGGAGGCCATGGTCTTCGCCAGCTGCGGATGGGAGGCATCGAAGTGGTAGACGCTGTCTCGCAGCGAGTCGCCGATCGACTGGTATTGGGCTGACGACGCCGCATCTCCCTGCGCAAGCGCAGCCCGGATGTCTTCCCGCAGCTTTCTGAGCAAGGCGGTGGATTTTTCGTCACCCGGCCGGGCCTCAGCGATTTCCCGGTCCAGGCGCTCAAGGTCTCGATGCAGTTGTTCCTGGCTCATGTGGGGCTCTGGATGCAGGAGGATCGAGCTATCAGAATGAACCCAATCTAGCGAATAATGGCGCCGCTGGGAGGGCGGACGCCGCCTTGCTCCGAAGAATCAACCTTCTGACGCCCCCGCCTGTCTCACCCTCGGGCGAAACCCGTAATCCTTCCAGTCCGTCGATTGATCTGCCTCCCACTCAGGAGTTCCCATGCATTCTCGCCGCCTTGCCCTGGCAACCATTGTCCTTGCCTTTTGGGCTGTTCCTTTCAGTTCCGCCAGAGCCCAGGACGCACAGTCCCGTTTGTGGGATGCCTCGATCAGTGGTGACACCGCCGCAATCACCATCGCCCTTTCCGAGGGCGCCAGCATCGATTCCCTGGATACTCGGCGCAGTGTCAACGGCCGGCGGGCACTGAACTGGGCGGCGTGGAACAATCGCGTGCCGGCCCTCCGACTCCTGCTTGCGCGTGGCGCCAGCATCAACGCGACGAATCGCACCGGGTTTACCGCCTTACATCATGCCGCCGAGTCTGGATCGGACGATGCTCTCAAATTTCTGCTGGAAGCCGGTGCCGACTGGACGATTCCCAGCACCGAGGGCTCCTACCCGGTAGATACGGCCCGGCTTCACGCAAACCTTGGGGCCGTTGCGCTGCTTGAAAACGCGGAGAAAAAGAAGGCCAACTGAGATTTACAGTTTCACTTTCTGCTGCCAGAGGCTCGCGATGGCGGCGTGACCGGCAGGGGTAGGATGGACACCGTCGGCCGCCCAGTACGCCGGTGGGGCTTTCCTCGAAAGGCGATCAAACATTTCCTGCAGCTCAATCATGGTGGCCCCGGCATTCTTTGCCACCCGCCAGGCGGCGGCCCGTCGCAGGTCGAATTCCGGAAACCAGCGCGCGTCCACGGCTCCCGTGCGAAGGACGAACGGTTCGAGGACGACCAGCCGCACCGAGGGGAGCGCCTGCCTTGTGTCTGCCAGCAGACGGGCGTATCCCTGCTCGTATTCTTCCACCGTTCCGGGTGTTCCCCGCATCAACTTGTGCCACAGGTCATTGACCCCGATCAGAATACTCAGGACGTCAGGCTTGAGCTCAAGGGTGTCACCTTTCCAGCGATCGATCAGGTCAGGAACTCGATTGCCGCTCACGCCTCGATTGAAAAACTGATATTCCCTGGCCGGATTCGACTCCAGGACATGACCCGCGACCAGCAACGGGTACCCCGAACCCAGTCCACCGTTGGTATTGGGAGCTTTTTCGTTGCGATCTCGACCGCAATCGGTGATCGAGTCTCCCTGAAAGAGTATTCTCAGTCCCATCGATGCCTCCGAAGTGCGGCTGGTACCGGCCAGGAATGTTCGGGGCAGGAGAGAAAGCCCCACCGCCGTTCCCGCCGTGGCGGCAAACTGCCGTCGGGTCAGGTTCCGATTCATAATGTTCAACGCCATGGTCTGGTTGATGAAGAAACGCCGTCCGTGAGCTACTCTCGTATCTGCCTCGGGCCTTCATATCGATACGGTTGAAACTGGCAGCCCGGGGCGATCGGGGCGAAGAGAAAATCAGGAGTTGCCGATGTATCGGACGGCAATCGAAAGAGCGGCATTCCGCCATACAGCTCCAGGACGCGCAGCTCTTCTTTTTCCATGATCCGCTCAGGTCCCTGGCGCACATAGCGTCCTCGGCGGAGTTCGATCGGCTTGTCGTCCTGAAACCATCGCATCGTTCGAGCATATCGCGCTGGTGGCGCCACCGAGTCCAGGGGAGTGAGAGTTCCATTCCTGTCGACCATCAGCCCCGCGGGACCGGACGTCGTCATCAGTTCCTTCAACGTGTCCGCTTCGATCACGCAGGTGAGGCGTTGCCTCCCCGATGCATCGCCCTGTGCGAAAAGCGGAAGCGGGCACGCCAGCAGGAGGACAAGAACAGCTCGGTCTCGAATGATATGGGCGCTACTGGATTTCAGTCGCATCGGTTGGAGCCGTGAAAACGGGAGTGATGTCGGGCGACCGGTGGCGGAACAGGTACCGGGCGCCCCGATATCCCTGGGCCAGGATCCAGAGGAGAATCGCGATCGCCAGCCCTTTGCCGGCCACGTCCGGGATCGGCCAGCGAGCCAGCGCCCACTGAACGAGCATGACCAGGAGTGCGCCGCCGAGCAGTTGGACCACCAGGGTCGGACGGTCGCGCTTCCATTCGGCGAGAACCAGGGCCAGAACCAGCAAGGCAAACATGGCACCCAGGTCCTCGCTCATGCTGGCGAGGAACGCCGGCTTGTTCCAGAAGACCGGCCCAACCCCATAGCGACCAACCAGGAAAACAAGGGTGGTGAGGAAGAGCCAGGAAGCCCAGGGACCGACCTTGCGCCTCAGCGGGACTGCGACACCCACGACCACCAGCGGCGCGAGTACCGACAATGTGGCAGTCATGTCACTACCTGGAAAAAGATTCCGTCAATCCTCATGCATTCGTGCTATCCGATCTTCACCGGTTCACTCGACAAGATCACTTTTCCATCCACCGTGACGGTGACGTGGTAAGTGCCTGGCGGGAGCGGGCCAACCCTGGTCGTATACATGGGCAGGCTGTCGACGGCCTGGCAGGGTGCCTGGGCAGCGCCGGCGAGGCGCACTTCTACCGAGTGCCCATGGACGAGGTAGTCGCCGGATCCTGGCCGGCAACCATTCTCGAGATAGCCGGTGATGACAATCGTATTGTCGGCAACGTGGACGCGAGCCTGCGATCGTTCGCCGGAGCTTTCCTCGCTGGCGATGTAGAGCGGGCTTGCCACCTGTTTCGGTGCGCACGCCAGGACTGTAAAAGGCAACCAGAGGTAGAGTCTTCGAACCGGAAACATGGAAACCTCGATTTGTCAGTAGTGTGCTTATCAGAGCGCTGCGTCAGCTACGGCTCCTGCATGCCCGCTCACCATAGCCTCTGCCGCCGCCTTCCGTCAGTGAATCGATTATCCAATCCGTGACTTGCCCAGAAGCTTCCTCAGGCAGGCAATTTCCCCGACATGATAGTTTTCGTGCAGAGCGACTTCGTAGATGGCCTGGCCGAGGGTGCGAAAATATTTGTTCTCCACGAGTGGGGGCTGATCCAGTTGGGACGTATCAGCCTGGTTGACCGGGCTGAGCAGCCCTGCATGGGTCCGCACCAGATGCTCACGCAGCTCCGCCAGGCTGGGAAATCGGGTTGATCCGGTTGGAGGTGGCGAGCCGGTCGCACAGGTTGCTTTCATCTCTGGCGGCAGCAGCGAAGCGTGCCCGCTGAAGAGCTGATGTACATCGTCCTCCACGCCAGCGAGGTGTCCCAGCTGCCAGGCGAGGGGATTGGGCCCTGGTCGATCGATCGAGGTCCGCATCGCCTCGTCTTCCGTAAAATCTCCTGACCAGGCGTTGAGCCACCCTCGTGCGTCGTTCGAGATGTCGATCAGGGTTTGCCGTATCTCCATGTGTCCCTCCTGCTGCATGAGGCTCAGGAAAGATATTCGTCAGCGGCGCGCTTGCCGGCATAGATGCCCACGCCTGTCCCAACGACGCTTACAAGGAATGCGGTCATGAATCCGACGTGCGCTCCAATCCACCAGCCCAGCGCACCTCCGATGTTCGCGCCGATGAAGCCGAACAATTTGCCCAAGCGAACTCCTTATCGTCCTACTGCTCCGGCTGACCCTATACGGGGGGAACCCCGCGGACAATGGGCCGGACATTGATATGATCGCCACACGGCGCAATCGGCGTGGTGATGCGCAGGGTGTCGGCCGCACCGTGCGGGATCACTTCGAGACTGGCTGCCTGATAACAGGTGATTCCGGCGGGGATACCAGGGTACGTGATCTGGAACGACGCCAGACTGTCGGGGGCGAGAGCGAACGTGGAATCAGGAAACCCGGGTTCAGCCCGCGGAGA
>JBDTRF010000101.1:0-11584 GCA_039931815.1 Gemmatimonadota bacterium | reverse complement strand
TCCAAGGCAGCAGAACTGGCATCAGGGGCAGGGCTGGAACTTCGCGCCGTGACCGTGGAACAGTCGTACCCGGGTGAGCCGCCCCTGGTGAGTGCTCGCAGTGAACGCCTCGGCACCCAGGTCGCTGCCTGCTTCGACAATGGCGCCAGCCGTTCGAGACCGGCAAACGGAAACAACCCATTCCAGGTTCGTCACGGCGACATCGTGGAGGAGATCCTGGCCGAAGCGGCTCAGGTCAGCGCCGATATTCTGGTAACCGGATTCCATTCGGGCGGTCCTCCCCTGGTGGCGAATGCGTCCAGCGTCAGCCGCCAGCTCCTCCATTGTGCCTCGTGTGCCCTCCTGACCGTTCCGCTTTGATCTAGGGGGTTTCCTGATCGGCGTCAGTTTGTGAAGACTTCTTCACAGCAATCCTCATAAAAGTCTTAACTCCGTACTAATACTGTATTGCCGGGAATATCTCTTTTCGCGTTCGTCATCGGAGCGATATATGCGTTGCAGCCGCGCTTTTTCAGTTCTCTACCTGATGACGGGGTTGTTGCTCGCCGCCTGTACGAATGACAAGATCGTCTTTCGTGATCGTGAGCCTTTCAATCCGCCACCGGACGCCGCCAACGGGTTCATGGGCTATTTCACCGCATCGACCAAGCAGACCACGTGCGGAAACTGCCATGTGGGCCATCAGCGCGACTGGGCCACATCGGCCCACTCCAGCGCATTCGAAACACTGGTGAATTCGGGCGGAGCCCAGACCTTCTGTTATAGCTGCCACACCGTCACCGATCGCGGCAACGCCTCCGCCGGGCCCGCGGGCTTCGACCTGGTGCAGGACGCCGCGTACCATGATGTCCAGTGCGAAAACTGCCATGGTCCCGGCTTTAACCACGTGACGGCGCCGGATGCGCCAAACAATCAGCCGCTGGCTCATCTTCGCGTGATTGGTGGAGATTCTGCCTCGCAGGCGCAGAGCTGCGCCGCCTGCCACTCCGGGTCCCACGAACCGTTTGTCGAAGAGTGGAGCCAGTCCGGCCACGCCACTTCGCTGGAAGAAACTCCGGGGGTGTTCGTCGCCTCCACCGCGTCCTGCGCTGGCTGCCACGAGGCCAAGGCGGTGCTGAAGACCTGGGGTTCCACGGCCAACTATGTGGAGCGTGATTCCACCGAGACCAGCAGTTTCCTCGGTGTGACATGCGCCGTCTGCCATGATCCTCACGGCAGTCAGAATCCGGCCCAGCTTCGTTATCCGCTCACCACGACCGATTTCAACAACAATCTGTGCATGAAATGCCACAGCCGGCGCTATGAGCCGGTCGCCAACAGCTCGCGTGGGCCGCACGCGCCGCAGGGCGCCGTTCTCACCGGCACCGCGGGGTGGTGGCCCGCCGGGTTTGATACCACGGCGATCCAGGCCACGCACGGGAATCCGTTGGTGAACACCCGTCTCTGTGCCGGCTGTCACGTGAACCGCTATTCGGTGACCGATTCGATTACCGGTACGCTGGTCTTCAACTCGACGGGCCACCTGTTCCAGCCGATACCGTGCCTGGACGCGAACGGTATCCCGACGATCGACGATACTTGCGCCTTCAACACGACGGCGCGGACCTTTAACGCCTGCGTCAACTCAGGCTGTCACAGCAATACGGCCGCGGCACTCAGCGCCTTCAATGCCAACCGTTCCGTGGTGGCGACGCTGGCCGACCAGCTCTGGATCGATAATCCCAGCGGTACTCCGACCGAAATCGGAGTTCCCGATGCGGGCGACCAGGGATTGCTCGCGCTCATCCCGGTGACCGAGTACAACACAACCGACAACCTGATCACGGTGGCGGAGGGCGTGCTCTTCAATATTCGCCTGGTTGGCGAGGATCGTTACGCCAACGGCGACCGTTCGAGGGGAGTGCACAACCCATTCCTCGCGCAATCGCTCCTAACGGCGAGCATCCAGGCGCTCAACACTACCTACGGTCCATTCCCGGTGTCCCCGAAGGTCAAGGCGCTGATGAGCGACATCAACCAGCGGATTCTCCGGGCCCGGACGCACAGCACCACGCAAGTAAGCTCACGCTAGACCAGGAGCGTTTCGCTTAGTGATGCGGGCTCCCACGTTTCGCTCAGCAAGCCCCGGCGCAATGGCGTCCGGGGCTCTTGCCTTTCAGGTCGTACAGGACACGGCCGGGTCAACCACGGGTGTTCATCCCCAGGTTACTGATTCGGTCGCGGCCCATCCCACCTTTGCCGATCCCGTCATCGCCGTCGTTCAGTTCATCTTTCAGCAGTCTCCCTGGGTCATGTGGGGCGGCGTCGTGGTCGGCGTCCTGGTCGCGGCGGCGGTGCTCACCGTGGTGTGGAAGCGGCGCGTGGCCCTGCGCACCTGGCTCACGACGAGAAGCGGGGCCGTCAAGCTGGCGATGCTTGGAGGCGTGGCGATCCTGGCGGTCGGCGTCGCCGGGCTCGGATACCGGGCCAACACGTTCGTCGAGAAAGACAACCGGTTCTGTAATGGCTGTCATATCTTCGTCGCGACCGGGCAGGCGAGAATCGAGTCGGACACCGGCCACTATACCCTGGTCAATCGGCTGGAAGGGAAACACGACACCCTGAGTTGTCACTCCTGCCACGAGCTCAAGCCATTGAAGGAAGCGGTCAAAATGGTGTGGTGGATGTCGGGAGTCCGCGACGACCGCATCCCGCCTCACGCGAAGGTTCCGCGACGGGTCTGCGAAGGTTGCCACGTCCAGGGTGATGCCAAGGAGATGTGGCAGAAAATTGCCACGACGGCGGGGCACCGCACCCATCTCGAGTCAGACTCAACCGCACTCGACAGCATCCAGTGTATCACCTGCCACGCTCAGGAGGTGCACCGATTTGTCCCGGTGAATACGACCTGTACCCAGAAGGGCTGTCACGAAAATACCCGGATCGTCCTGGGGCAGATGTCGCAGACGTCGGTAGCGCTCGAAGCCCATTGCACGGCGTGTCACCAGTTCACCGCCGAGGTTCCTCAACTGGCGACGCGGGATTCCGCTGCCGGAACACTCGTCCCCGGAGACAAGCAGTGCCGGGCGTGTCACCAGATGGAAGCGCGGTTGCCCCAGTTCGATCCGGCGAAGGATCCGCACAAAGGAACCTGCGGGATGTGTCATGACCCGCACGCGCAGAAGGAAGTCCAGGAAGCCAAACTTTCCTGCACCAACTCCTCGTGTCACGCCACCTGGCGCGACAACCCGTTCCACACCGGGGCCAATCATCGCCGGGTGGCCCAGCAGTGCACGACGTGTCACCTACCCCACCAGGCGCGGGTTGACGCCAGCGACTGTACTGGTTGCCACCAGCAGGTGCGCGCACGGTCACATCAGAAGCTGCAGCCGCCGCTTCCCTTTGATACGACGGCAACCAAGCAACGCGCGGCAGTTGAGCCGCCGGCCCGGGAGCCGCGAGGAAAGGGGGACGCCCCGGCGCTACTGGACTCCGGTGGAGCGGTCAGTGTTTCTATCCCTGCGCCCACCGCCGACTCCTTCCCGCACACTCGACACCGCCAACTTCCCTGTCTCACCTGCCACACGACCCGCGAGGGCCAGGGTGGCGGTCTCACGTTCGTGGCGCCCCGCGGCTGCCAGATCTGTCATCACCAGGCTGCGAATCGCAACCAGTGCGTGACCTGCCATCAGCCGGATGAACTGGCCGCCGTACCCTATTCCGCCACCGTCAGTGTCACGGTCGGAAATCACGCGGCCCGGGAGCGGACGGTTCCCTTTCGCCACGAGGTGCACCGAAACGAAAAATGCGTCGATTGCCACACCCAGGCCGTCACGCTGGCGCCGGACACCGTCGTGAGGACCTGCGTGTCGTGTCACGCGCAACATCACGCGCCGGATCGACAGTGCGCCACCTGTCATCGAACCGAACAGATCGTGACGGCCCATCGCCGGCCGGTCGAGGCCCACAAAGATTGTGATCTCTGCCATACACCCGCTCGCGTCGCCGAACTTGTTCCCACCAGGACGCTCTGTCTGACCTGTCATGCCGACAAGGATCATTACCCGCCGAAGCAGTGCACCGTATGCCATTTCCAGTCATCCCCGGAATTGTATCGCGCCCACCTGACCAGGACCGGAGGCGATTCATGACCCTCCGTGCGGGTTGCCTTGCGCTGCTTTCGCTCAGCTCCGCCATGGTGGCCACCGGCCATGCCCAGCAGTATCGGCTTCGCCTGGATTCCCGATTTCAGAGCGTTTCCTTTCGCGGGGTGGCCCTGGACAGCGTTCCCGCCGCGGCCACGGTGCTGGTGGGAGGGTCCCGTCAGACCGCGGATGGATTCGCCGTCAGTTGTCTCACGGGCGATACCTTCTGCTTCTTCTTCCGACCGGGAGCGATTCAGACCGCTCGACCGTCGGTGACCTCCGTCGCCGGCACATTATGGGGACTCGGTGTTCCCGGGTTGAGTGTGCGCGGCGACGCGCGTGTGGCCATGGACCTGGGCGACGCGGAGGTGCTTCCAGGGACGAATCCCGCAGTGCAACTCCTCGAAGGATATGTCGAGTACGCGACCGATCGATGGACCGGTCGCCTGGGAAGGCAGGTCTACACCAGCCGACTGGGATTCACCGGGTTCGACGGCGCGCGTTTCACCGCCCGGATGGTGAACCGGCAGGTTGAAGTGGATGGATATCTCGGATGGGGTCTCGCCCGGGGAAGTGCCCTGCCAGTGACGAGCGCCGCCCTGAACCCACTGGATGATTTCCAGCCCCACCAGCGCCAGCTCGTGGCAGGGCTCGGCGCAGGTTGGAATCATCGGTTTGGAGACCTGAGACTGGAGTACCAGCGAGAAGTCGACCCCCAATCGAGTTACTTCGTCTCCGATCGCGCAGCAGCGGCCACCAGCATCCGGCTTTCCTCGCGGCTGAGTCTGAATGCCGGTGCCGAATATGACCTGGCCATGGCGCGATGGGGGACCACCGATGCGACCCTCAGGTTCTTTCAGCGTACCTGGTCAGCGACGGCCGGATTCACCAGGTATCGCCCGCATTTCGAACTCTGGACCATCTGGGGAGCGTTCAGCCCGGTGGGGTATAGCGCGGTGAACGGATCGGTTTCGGTTTCTCCAGTGGCGGGTCTCAGTGTACGGGCCCGCGGGTCCCGGTTCTGGTTCGAGGACACCGAGACGGACACGCCGCTCGTGACCGTGGAAGATCGCGGCTGGAGAGTCAATGTCGGTGCGACGTACAGTCCCTCGGAATCATTCTCGTTTAATCTCGATCACGACACCGAGTTTGGCCCGGGGGCCTCATCGGCAAGTATCGACGGGGGGGTGACCTACCTCCCCGCGCGAGATCTTTCGCTGACGCTGCATGCCGGAAGACTCCGCCGCCCCCTCGAGTTCCGATTCAATGACGCGACACTCCGGATGTTCGGTCTCGACGCGGACTGGCGTTTCTCCGACCGATGGAGAGCAAGCGCGAGCGCGAGCCGGTTCATGGAGAAACGGGATCGACCCGATGCATCGGCCTTCGACTGGAACCAGACTCGTCTGAGTGTCCAGCTCTCCGTCATGCTGGGTAGCGACGCCGGCCATCAATCGCTCCCGCCAGCCGTGCGTTCCACTGACAGGCCTGCCAAATGACCCGCATCCTCAAGGTCGTTGCCCTGGTCCTTGGCCTCCTCTGTCTGGCGGCGGCAGGCCAGGTTCTGGCCCGTTTACGAGATCCGGATTTCGACCACCTCAAGCACCAGAGACTCTTTCCCCAGTGCCAGTCATGTCATGTTGGCGCCGTCACTCCAGGATTCGCCATTTATCCCACGGCCGAGTCGTGCACGGCGTGTCATGATGGGCAGATCGAGAAAAAGGTGGCCTGGGAGCCCAGGTCTGCTCCCCTGGCCACCAATCTCAAGTTTTCGCACGGCCAGCATGCCACGGAGGTCGTGGCCCGGGCGGGCCGGGATTCCACGGTTCAGTGTATCTCGTGTCATACTCGGAACAATGCTCCGCGGATGGAGGTCCAGCACGCCGTCGTTCGGCAGTGTCTCGACTGCCATGGACAATCCCAGTCTCATCTTGCCCTGGCCGACTCCGCGTGCTCAACCTGCCACCTGACCCTGGCCGAAGCGACCACGCTACCGGTGGAACGCGTTGCGGCCTTTCCGGTTCCCGAGAGTCACCGGCAGCCGGAGTTTGTGCTCAAGGGCCACGGTCGCATGGCCAATGCCGGAGGGTCGCGATCGCCGGTTCCCTCCAGTTGCGCAACCTGTCACGCCCGGGATTTCTGCACGGAATGTCACGTCGACGCGCTGGAGCAGCGAGCGATCCAGGCCCTTGCGGTCGATGCTCGTTCTCTCGCTCACCCGGCGAAACTGGCGGCTCCCCCCAGTCATGATCGCCACGACTTCATTGTACGACACGGGGCCGATGCGAAGCAGGATGCCATGACCTGTCGGACGTGCCACACCAGGGAAAGCTGTACGGCCTGTCATGCGGTGGAGCCGCGAGCAGCCACGGCACTGGCGAGGGCGGGAGTGGGGCGGGGTGCTGGCGCTCAAATCGTGCGGAAACGGCCGGCGACTCATGTTGCGGATTTTAAAGAGAACCATAAGTCGCTGGCGACCGCTTCACCGCGAACCTGTACCGCGTGTCACACCCGCACCGAGTGCCTTGATTGTCACCGCCCCAATGCGGCCTCGGTCGGTGGCTATCACCCAGCCGGGTTCCTGACGCGCCATCCGGCGGCTGCGTATGCCCGCGAAGCGTCCTGCGCCGATTGCCACAGCACGACTGGTTTCTGCGCCGCGTGTCACCAGCAATCGGGGCTGGTCGCCGAGCGCACGTTGCGCCCGGGGTTTCACGATGCCAAGAAGTTCTTTCTGATTGGCCATGGGCAGGCTGCCCGGCAGAGTCTCGAAACCTGCGTCGGCTGTCACACGGAGCGGGACTGTCTGACCTGTCATTCGGCCCAGGGCGGCCGC
Organism: Gemmatimonadota bacterium; assembly: GCA_039931815.1. Classification (GTDB taxonomy): domain Bacteria; phylum Gemmatimonadota; class Gemmatimonadetes; order Gemmatimonadales; family GWC2-71-9; genus DASYPP01. The sequence continues at coordinate 4,624 of JBDTRF010000101.1, read as the reverse complement.
CGATTCAACCCTCATGGACCCGGGTTCGATGCGGACCGACTCAAACGAAAGAACCCCGAGATGTGTACCGCCTGCCATGGGGTCGCCATTCCCTAGCTCTGGGGCTTAAGGGCGGCCTGGTGAAAATCTTCGATCGACTTCTTATGCTCGGTGTATTCTTGCCGGGCGGCGGACATCTCCGCTCCATAGTGCTCCAGGAACTCGCCGTAGGCGCGCTTCAACGCCACCGGGTCCTTCGCAAAGCGGGCCTTGGTTCCGCGGATCATGTAAGCAAACAGGTGACCGGGGTTCTGCTGTAGAATGGTGTCGGCCAGGGCGCCCACGGCCGTGGTGTCGCCGTTGTGAAGGCCGAGGAGGGCGAGATGATACCGCGCGTCGGCATCGACGGTGTCAAGCTGGGTATAGGCCATCTGGGCCATGGGCATGAACTGAGTGACCGTGGCCTGATCTCCCGTCTGGGCAGCCGACATGATCCGGGTATACAGCCGGTCGAACCGCTCACGCGGCGTCATGTTCGAAATGTCCGGTGGGGTTCCTGCCGGCGAGTTTGCCAACGAGGCCGTGGTACCATCGCTGGCGCTCCCAGGCCTGCGTCCGGATAGCGTAACCACCAGGAGGATGACGAGTGCGATGACCGCCACTCCCGCGACAATCCACGGAACCTTCACGCCGCCTCCGCCAGTGCTTCCGTCCAACGGCTTCCCGCAATGATTGCAAAACGTCCCAACTGATTCAGAGCCACAGGAACGGCACTTCATGGGTCCTCCCTCGTGTTTCGATATGGTGACGTGATCGGTAGCAAGGATACACCTTGTTCATGAAGGAATCGTGAAGGAGTGCTGGATTGACTCTGGTTCTACGCCTCCCGCGCAGGAATAGCCAGTTCCTTGATCGTCCTGCCAATGCACTTGTCCATGATTACCATGAGACCGGCCGACTTTGCCCGGGTTGCCGCTGCGTCGCTGGAAATCCCCAGTTGGAGCCAGAACGCTCGAGCCTTGATCGTCACCGCCTGATCGGCGATCGGCGGCGTCGCCTCGCCCGGCCGGAAGACATCGACAATGTCCACCTTCTCGGGAATATCGATCAGAGATGCGTACGCCTTCTGGCCCAGCACCTCCTTCTCGTGCGGATTGACCGGAATCACGTGATAACCGGCGTCCAGCAACTGTTGCATGACGCGATGCGATGGTTGCTCGGGATGCGCGGAGGCGCCCACCATCGCAATGGTTCGCGAGGTGAGGAGCAGCTCTCGCAGATCGTCGTCGGTCGGGTTCGTGTGGGGCATGGATTCAACTCCACGTTGGAGACAAGCCCGCGTTTCCATTCGCCGGGCCAGGGTGATACGATGAAGACACCGTTCGGTTCATTCGATGGTCAAAGGTATCTTTGTGGTCGAACCGGGAGAACTGTTCGAGCGGTGCCGGGCCCCCGGATGAAGATCCCATCGAGTTTGTCCTGCTGTTGATCCTGTTATCTTGCCAGTTCGCCTCATCAATTCGTCACTCGGATTTCTTTCGCCATCGGCCTCATGCAGAGTCTCTGGAACGATCGGGACGCCGCTTCCTGTCAGGACAATCCGCTTTCGCTCCGTGTCTATACCTCCCGTCTCCTGGGGCAGGAGCCATCGCTGGTGTTGCACGGCGGAGGCAATACCTCGGTCAAGACCGAAACAACCGACCTCTTCGGAGATCGCGAGCGGATTATTTATGTAAAAGGAAGCGGATGGGACCTGGCGACTATCGAGGCCGCCGGTTTCGCGCCCGTGCGTCTCGGGCTTCTCGAACGCATGGCGGAACTCCCGGTGCTCTCGGATACCGATATGGTTCGGGCCCAACGGGCCGCGATGACAGATCCATCCGCGCCAACTCCCTCGGTGGAAGCCATCCTCCACGCCATCATCCCGTTCGCCTACGTCGACCATACCCACGCCGATGCGGTAGTGACAATTTCCAACACCCCGGATGGCGAAGCCACCATACGGACGCTCTATGGCAGTCGAGTCCTCGTCGTACCGTACGTCATGCCGGGCTTTGTGCTGGCACGGGCCATTTATGACCTGACTCGGCAGACCGATTGGAAGACCCTGGACGGGATGATCCTTCTTCACCACGGGGTCTTTTCCTTTGCGGACGATGCCCGATCGAGCTATGAGCGGATGATCTCCCTGGTCACCAAGGCAGAGGAGTATATCCATAATCATGGCGCGGCTGGATCAGCGCCATTGGCCGCTCCCGTTGCACCAGCGACCGGCCCGGAACTGACGTTGGCCACGCTTCGGCGCCAGGTGTCGATCGCGCGCGGGGCGGCCACGGTGCTGCAGCTGGATAATTCTCCCGGCGCAGTCGCCTTTGCCAACCGGCCGGATGTCGCTTCGGTGGCCAGGCGCGGCCCACTCACCCCGGATCACGTTATCCGGACCAAGCCGATTCCGCTTGTTATGAATGAGGATGCCGTCTCCTCCGTGACGCGCTACACGGCAGACTATCAGGAGTACTTCTCCCGGCACGCGACGACTGGTATGACGATCCTCGATCCGGCGCCGCGCTGGGGCGTGTGGCCCGGTCGCGGGACCGTCGCCTTCGGGGCAAACCCGAAAGAAACCGCCATTGTGTTGGATATCGTTCGGCACACCCGGATGGCGATTGTCACGGCCGAGGGGTTGGGGGGATGGAGCCCACTATCTCCTGCCGAGCTGTTTGAAGTCGAATATTGGGAGTTGGAGCAGGCCAAGCTCAAGAAAGGCGGAAAGGCCCCGACGCTGGAGGGTCGCGTGGCCCTGGTGACGGGCGCCGCCAGTGGTATTGGCCGCGCCGCGGCGCAAATGCTGCACGCTCACGGTGCGTCGGTTGTCGGAATCGACATCAATCCGGACGTTGCTTCGGTGCTGAACAAGCCTGGCCTGGTCGGGCAGGTCTGTGATGTGACGAACCGGGCGGCGCTCGACGCGGCGGTCCACGCCACGGTCCGTAGGTTCGGCGGGCTCGATCACCTGGTCAGCAACGCGGGCATTTTCACCCCGAGCCAGATGCTGGCGGATCTCGACGCGGCCACCTGGGAAAAGAGTCTCGCGCTCAACCTGACGAGTCATCAGCACCTGCTTCGTGTCGCGATTCCTTATCTTCGACTCGGGTGGAACCCCGCCGTAGTGATTGTCGCCTCGAAAAACGTTCCAGCGCCGGGTCCGGGTGCCGGAGCGTATTCGGTGGCCAAGGCAGGGTTGACCCAGCTCGCCCGGGTTGCCGCCCTTGAGCTCGCGGGAGATGGTATTCGGGTCAACGTGATCCACCCCCATGCGGTGTTCGATACCGCGGCCTGGAACCCTGACGTGCTGGCGCAGCGGGCCAAGAGCTACGGCGTTACCGTGGATGAATACAAGGCCAGGAATCTCCTCGGCGTGGAGATTACATCGAAAGATGTCGCCGAGCTGGTGCTGGCGATGTTGGGACCCGCATTTGCGAAGACCACCGGTGCCCAGGTTCCAATCGACGGCGGCAATGAGAGAGTGATCTAGATTCAGGGAACGGGATCAAGACCGGGACGCAGGAGTCGAGCGGCTTTACCTTCCTTGCAGCCACTTCGTGTTACTTTCCAATCCTTTTCTCTTACTTTCTTCTACTTTTACTTTCTTCCCCTGCTTATGCCATCTGATAAATCGCGTGGTGTCGCCCTCGCCCTCGCCATTCTACTCGGAGTGTTCGGGGTGCACCGGTTCTATGCGGGAAAGATCGGAACCGGGTTGCTGCAGCTGGTGACCCTCGGTGGACTCGGCGTCTGGTATCTGTATGATGTCATCCTCGTCGCCTCGGGGAGCTTCACCGACGCCGAAGGTCGGCGAATTTCTCGCTGGGATCCGGAGGAACGGGAGCAGGGTGAGCTGCCGGAGCAGGTGATGGAGGAGCTGTACGCGTTGCGGACCGAGGTCGCGGAGTTGGCTGAGCGGCTGGACTTTACTGAGCGGATGCTGGCCCAGCCCCGGAAAGTGGAGGAATAGCGGAGTCGGCTGTGGTGATCAATGTGGCTGATGCGGGGCCTGGCCCAACTCAGAGGTTTAAACTGCACCACACGGAGGCGCGGAGGGACCCGGCGGGAACGGAGTACTACCGGGATTGTTGAAGATGCGCTTGATGCCATGCTTCAGTTGAGGCCGTTGCAGTCAGCGGCTGAATCACTGGCTCCGTGTGGTGAAGCTTCCGCTCTCACGTTAAAGTAGGATACTAGCCGCGGATCCGAACCTCCATTCAATTCTTCCCTCCGTGATCGCCGCGCTTTCCGTGACTCCGTGTGGTGAAAGTTGCTGCTCTCAGGTAAAAGTGTGGCATGAGCCACGGACCCGAACAACCATCCCCATTTCTCCATGCTCGCCGTGCTTCCCAGTGTTTCGGCGTGGTGAAGTTGCTGCTCTCAAGTTAAAGCTGGCGGTCATCCACTGACCCCGAACAACCATCAATTGCACCCGTATCCTTTTCCCGCATCTTCACTACCTTTCGCCCTCCTTCTTCTCCGAACATCGACGTGCTGACTCGACTGCCATCCACCTCCGAACTGCGGAGTCTGCTCCGTCTCGCGGCGCCGATGGTTCTCATCCAGGTTGGCCTGATGCTCATGGGTGTCGTCGATACCC
>JBDTRF010000100.1:0-11588 GCA_039931815.1 Gemmatimonadota bacterium | reverse complement strand
TCAATCCTGAAGATGCGGTAGAGTTCTGGGACACCACGAACAAGCAGGACTGGCATATCACGGAACGGAGTTTCGCCGGCATTTCGTCCAAATCGTACGAGCCCGGACCGTACTCACCGCGGGAAAGCGTCCCGGCAGCGTGGGACCGAGCATTTCTCGAAATGATTGAAGGGGCTGGCCTGTAGGTCACACTTGCGATGAGCCGGCGATGTCACTGGACCCAGTCTCGGCAGAACTGGGTCTTGTCGTATCGTCGACCGAAAACGCGATAGAGCGAAACCTGAGAACCAGGCGGAGGTCGCCTGCCGTCGACGAGGATCGGCTTCCTCCGGTTCCTTCCGAAAGAGAGAATGGCAATTTACCGGACGCTGCGGTGGTACTTCGAGAGCAGGGCCCGCACCTGATCATGCGGCAGAGCCGTCACTTTGAGATCATTGGCACCCGTCATCGTCCTGGCCGCGAGCATCGCGTTGATGATCGACTCTTCGGTCGCCTGGACCGTGGCTTCGTACAATCCATTGATCCGCTGATCGTTGAGCATCGGCTGCAGCAGAATCGTGGAATCGGAGGGTTCGGCTGACCGAGTTGAAAAAGCGAGGAAAATATCGCCCGAGCTGCTGCCGGCTACACCTCCCATCCGTCCTATTCCCAGGGAGGCGCGCTTGGCAAGTCGCTTAAGCTGGTGCGGAAGAAGGGGTGCATCGGTCGCGACGATCACAATGATGGAACCTTGATCCTCCGGGTGCGGACCACCGGCCGCGGGAGTGGAATCAGACCGATCGTGAATGCTTCCCCTTGCCGCGGGGCAACGAAACGCCGCGCGGGTCGAATCGAGCGGTCCGATTGTGTCATAACAATCCGGGGGTGCCGTGATTTCCCGCCCCATGGGGATGCCCGCAATCCGAAGCTGATTCCGAGCGCCAAAGTTGCATTGGACGAGTACCCCGACCGTAAACGAATCACTTCCGATTTTCACCCTTCGCGATGATGTCCCGATTCCGCCTTTGAAGCCCAGGCATTCCATCCCGGTGCCACCACCAACATTTCCTTCCGTGACCGGGCCTGATGTGGCGTTCGCGAGGGCGGTGAAGACGTGTTCGCGGGTGACATGGAAGCCAAAGATGTCGTTAAGATCTCCGTCCCAAGTCTCAGCAACGACCGGGAGGCAGCAATTCCAGGCGTCCTCCGATACATGGGCCTGGCCCCAGTCGATGAGGGCATCGCGAGCGATTCCGACACTGTTGGTGTTGGTGATAACGACGGGATAGAGCAGCTCGCCATACTCCTCGATCCAGGTCGTTCCCGTCATCTCTCCGTTGCCGTTCAGGCTGAACCATCCCGCGAAGACCGGCAGCAGTGTGGAATCAGAACGGGGGAATATGGCCGTGACTCCGGTGCGAACCGGGCCCTTTCCCGTGACCAGACGACCGGCTCCACTCACCAATGTCACATGGCCGACTTTCACCCCGGGAACATCGGTGATGGCGTTGTGGTTTCCGGGAATACCGTCGAGCGGTATTCCCAGGTCTCGCGCCCGCTCGCTGGCCTGGGAGTGGAGACGCGTGAGCGGCAGAAAAACGGCCAGGGCCAGCAGGCAGAATCGCATGGTGTCACCTATGAACGAAAAGCGGGGATCAAATCGGGTGCGCAAGGGATCGAGCGCTAAGATAGGGCAATCGGTTTCTCTCTCCGTGCTTTTAAAGCAAGGTTCACAAAGTGAAATCTTTCGGAGCCAGGTTTCGCGTTTCGGGGAAATTCGATGTAGTTTCCAGCCCGTTCGCCAGTGGGCAGTTCCTGTCACCTCTACATAAGTGCCGAAGGCGTCATGAGATACGGCTATCCTGATTCCAACGTCTTCTACCGCAAACTCTCGCGGACCCACCCGCTTATCGTGCGGGGCGAAGGCTGCTACCTCTTCGATGAAAACGGCAAGCGGTACCTCGACGCCTGTGGTGGTGCCTATGTGGCTAACCTTGGTCACGGCGTCCGCGAAATTGGTGATGCCATGGCGGCGCAGGCTGCGAGAGTGGGCTATCTGAACGGGACCGCGTTTACCCACGAGCCGGTCGAGAAGCTCGCCCGGATGATTGCGGAACGCACACCGGGAGATCTCGACTACGCCTATTTCCTTTCGAGCGGCTCCGAGGCGGTCGAGGCCGCGCTCAAACTGGCTCGGCAATATTGGGTGGAGATCGGCAAGCCGAGCAAGCACAAGATTATCGCGCTCACGCCCTCCTACCATGGTAATACGCTGCTCGCCCTGTCTGCATCGGCGCGAGAGCACTATAAAGTGATGTATCGGGAGTGGCTTGTCGATGTGCTTCGAATCCCGGCGCCTTACCCCTATCGCTGCGGCTGCGGAAGCTGTAATGACGATTGCCTGGGCTGCACCGGTGCCGCCCTGGAATCGACGATACTACACTATGGCCCGGAAAACATCGCCGCCTTTATCGCGGAGCCCGTTGGCGGCTCGTCTACGGGTGGATCGGTGCCGCCCGCCGATTACTTCCGGGAAGTGCGTGATATCTGTGATCGGTACGAGGTGTTATTTATCGCCGACGAAGTGCTTACCGGAGCGGGTCGCACCGGGACCTTCACAGCCATCGAACAGTACGGGGTGACGCCGGACATCCTGACCCTGGGGAAGGGGATCAGTGGTGGTTATGTCCCGCTCTCCTCCGTGGTCGCTACCCGTCGGGTGACGGATGCTATCGCCGAGGGGTCGGGTGCATTCCTGCACGCCCAGACGTTCTCCCATCATCCGGTGCTTTGCGCAGCCGGCATCGCGACGCTCGAGTATCTCGACAGGCACAAGCTGGTCGAGCGCTCCGCCAGCATGGGAAAGATGATGCACCAGAAACTCGCTGCGCTCAAGGATCTGCCGTTTGTCGGCGATGTGCGCGGACGTGGTCTACTGGCCGGAATTGAATTTGTTCAGGACAAGACGACCAAGGCGCCGTTCCCGCGTAATTTCAAGTTCGCGGAAACGTTTACCGAGACGGCCCAGCATGGCGGCCTGATTGTGTGGCCAAACGTCGGTGGCGCCGACGGGGTAAGCGGCGACCTGGTGATGTTCGCACCTCCTTTCATTGTGACCGAGGCGCAGATTGACGAGATGATTGTCGGATTTGAGCGCGCGCTTCAATCGACGATGAATCGCACTGGCGCGACATTCCAGGCAACAATGGCGTAGGCAACAGCTGTACCGGGTCAATCACGAAAGCTTCAATAAAGGCAGTAACTCATGACGGCCGTTCAGCAGAAGGTCACCTATACATCGACCAATGTAGATCTTGGGGCGTTTCATGCCGCCTTTGATGCCGCGCTGGCAAAGATTCGCTCGAACCTCGGCAAGTCCTACCCTCTGTATATCAGTGGGAAGGAAGTCAAAGGCAGCGATGGAGGAGCGCCCATCGTGGATACTACGCCGATCGACACGAGTATTGTGCTGGGAACCTTCGAGGCCGCGGGGCCGGTCCAGATCGACGAGGCAGTCAAGTCCGCCCGCGCTGCTCAGAAGGGATGGGCTCGGCTGGCCTGGCATGAGCGGCTGCTGATCATGCGAAGGGCTGCCGCGATTATCCGGGAGCGAAAGTTCGACCTGGCAGCCACGATGAGTATCGAGGTAGGCAAGAGTCGGCTCGAGGCCATGGGCGATGCCGAAGAATCGGCCGACCTCATTGATTACTACGCGCAGCAGGTGGAAGACGCCGACGGATTTGTCCGGCCGATGGCCAAGATGACCCCGATCGAAACCAACACCGATGTGCTTCGGCCCTACGGAGTATTCGCCTGCATCGCGCCTTTCAACTTTCCCCTGGCGCTCTCAACCGGGATGTCTTCGGCTGCCCTGATGGTGGGGAACGCGGTTGTCTACAAGCCGGCCGAAGATACGCCACTCACGGGGCTCAAGCTGTATGAGGTGTATCGCGACGCGGGCGTGCCGGCCGGAGTATTCAACTTCATATCTGGTCACGGTTCGCAGATGGGTGACGCACTCTGGAAGCATCCCGGTGTCGACGGCATCGTATTCACCGGGTCCAAGCCGGTTGGCCTGAGGATTTACCAGGGAATCAGCGCGAATTACGTCAAGCCGTGCCTGCTCGAGCTGGGCGGAAAGAATGCGACCCTGGTGATGGAATCGGCCGACATTGATGCCGCCGCCGAGGGCGTCATGCGTTCGGCGTTCAGCCTGCAGAACCAGAAGTGCAGTGCAACGTCTCGAGTCTACGTCCATCAGAACGTCGCGGAGGCATTCCTGGGAAAATTGCAGGACAAGATCAAGACGATGACGATGGGAGACCCGACGGAGAGGGATGTCTATTTCGGTCCCGTCATCAATGGCCGAGCGGTCGCGCGATGGGAGCAGGCGGTGGGGCAGGCCCGGAAAGAGGGAACGATTCTCCTGGGCGGTGAGCGATTGAAAGGCGGCGTGTTCGATAAGGGGAACTTCGTGGCGCCGACGGTAGCCAGACTTCCCCTCGAGAGCTCGCTTTTCTTCGAGGAGCTGTTCGTCCCGTTTCTTGCTGTCGGCGTAGTTGCCTCGCTGGACCAGGCAATCGCGGAGAGCAACAAGGCGGAGTACGGCCTCACCGCAGGATTCTTCTCGACCAAACAGGACGAGATCGATCGATTTTTTGATGAGATCGAAGCCGGCGTTTGTTATGTGAACAAGCGAAGTGGGGCGACCACCGGTGCGTGGCCCGGCGCCCAGCCGTTTACCGGATGGAAGGGATCTGGTTCGACCGGCAAGGGCGGATGCGGGCCGTACTATGTGCAGCAATTCGTGCGGGAGCAGAGCCGAACGGTGGTGGAAGCTTGAGAAGCGGCCGCTGAACAGCCGGTCGAATGAATCAGCCGATGCCCTCGCACGAGCGGGGGCATTGTTTCTTCCTAGGAGGAGCGCTGCGCTGCGCCGCGACTCGAGCGCCTCGGCGCATCGCCTGGCGGAAGCGACGTCGGTCGGTCAAACTGAGTCTTGAGGACGATCGTGGTCTCGGTTCCTTCGACTCCAGGAATCTGCCGCAGTCGGTCGATCAACTCGAGGAGGGCCGCGGTAGTTGTCACCCGGATCTTGAGCATGAGGCTGAGTTCTCCAGCAACGGAATGAGCTTCCTCTACCGCTGGAATCAACTCAATGACGGGCAGAATTTCCGAGCAAGGCCGGGTGGCCCGAATGCCGACGTACGCCAATACTCCGAGGCCGAGCCTGGCCGCGTCGATCTCAATGGTCCAGCGCTTGAGGATGGCTGAGCTTTCCAGGCGGCGCAGTCGTTCATGTACCGACGAAGGCGCCATCTGAACCTTCCGGGCGAGATCTTCCAGGCGCTGTGCGGCGTCCCGTTGAAGTTCCTGGATCAGAGTGAGATCGGCCTGGTCGAGTTCCATAGTCGGCTCCGTTTACCGAATAATATTCGGCATGTTTGCAATACTACGAAAGTGGCTTGTACTATTAGCAATCTAGACAAACCATTTTCGTTTACAAGGAGTAGTGCCGAATGAGAGCCTTGCTGGTGGTGGACGCCCAGAATGAGTTTTCCGAGCGGGGACAGCGGGCAGTTCCCAATCATACCCATGCCCTTCAGGCCATTCATCGGCTGGTGGATCGGGCCCGGGAGCAGAGTCTGCCGATCGCGTGGGTCCGGCACCACAATCGACCGAACGAATCCAGGGCCTTTGTTCCGGGGACCTGGGGAGCGGAACTCTCGCCTGGACTCGGCCCCAAGTCCGGTTTCGGACCAGAAAATTTGTTCGAGAAGGACGTCTTTGGAGCGTTTACCGGTACCGGTCTCGAAGAGTGGCTTCGCTCTCTCGGAGTGAAAGAAATCATGATCGTCGGCTTCTATACTCACATGTGTGTCTCGACGTCGACTCGCGAAGCATTGGTTCGTGGGTTCGAGGTGGCGGTCGATGTCGAGGCGACCGGTGCCCGTGAAATCGACGATGCCGTTGCTGGCCATCAGACCGCTGACCAGGTGCGGCTGTCTGCGCTCCTGCACCTGGCAAACATGGGCGCGTCGATCGTGCGATCCAGCCAGGCGGACGCAGGTGTCGTTGCGGCGAACCTCAGCTGATGCATAGCGGCACTGAACCGGCAATTGTCTCGGTCAACGTCGGGTTGCCCCGTGAGGTGACGTGGCGTGGTCGAACGGTTCTCACCGCGATCTGGAAGACTCCGGTGGGGACCGATCCGGTGTGGTTGAGAGGTGTGAACCTGGTGGGCGACGACCAGGCCGATCGGTCAGTCCACGGCGGCCCGGACAAGGCGGTGTATGCCTATGCGGCGGAAGACTATCAATTCTGGTCTCAGCATCATTCGCTCGAGACAGTGCCGGGGCTCTTTGGTGAGAACCTGACAGTCGAGGGCGTTGACCTGAGTGCTACCCGTGTCGGCGAGCGGTGGCAGGTCGGTAGTTCGGTACTGGAGATCGCTCAACCCAGGTTGCCATGCTTCAAGCTCGGTATCCGTCTCAACGACCAGCATTTTCTCAAGGTTTTTCTGAACGCCGGGCGGCCGGGCGCCTATCTCCGAATCGTTGAGGAAGGGCAAGTGCGAGCCGGAGATGTAGTGACGGTCATAAGTCGCCCTAGCCATGATGTGACGGTGGGGCTGATGAATCGCGCCATGACCAATCGGGAGCTGGCCCCGGCTTTACTTGCGGCGGACCAGCTTCCGGATTCCTGGCGGCGCTGGGCCCTGGGCGAGACAGGTGACGGATGACAAGGATCACAATGGTGCTTGGCTCGTGCCGTGAATCGCAAAGGCTGATCTCTGGCCTGGTGTAAGAGTACGGCGCGCTATCACATCCAACCCGGAAACAATGAAGGGGCAAGCGCCGTCGCTCACCCCCTCCATTGTCACTTGTCACCTGTCATCCTCTAGTCTTCCTCTTTCAAACACTCATCTAGAATTGCCAAGCCAGTGTCCACGTCGTACTCATCGAGCACGAGAGGAGGAGCAAAGCGGAAAGTACTCTTCCCGCAACCCAGCAACAGCAAGCCCTTCTTGAACGCCCGTTCGGTGAGCCGGTCAATAAGCTCGGGGTAGGGCTCCCGGGTGGTGCGATCCTTCACGAACTCCACACCGATCATGAGTCCGCGGCCGCGGACGTCACCGATGCTCGCGTACTTCTCCTGCAGCTTCCGGGAACCGGCCAGCAGACGACTTCCCATGGCCTGGATATGAGGCAGTTTTTCTTCGACTACATCCAATGTTGCAAGCGCGGCGGCACAACTCACCGGGTTGCCGCCGAACGTGGAACCGTGGGCGCCGGATTCCCAGGTCATGATGGATTCCTTAGCGATCATCGCCCCGATCGGCATGCCGGACCCAAGGCCCTTCGCCGTGACCAGGATGTCTGGCTCCACTTCTTCCCAATCGGAAGCCCACCACTTGCCGGTCCGTCCAACACCACTCTGGACCTCATCGCAGACCAGCATGATCCCGTGCTGATCGCATAGGCTCCGAAGCGCACGAAGGAATCCATCGGGCGGAATGACGTAGCCGCCCTCCCCCTGGATAGGCTCGACAAAGATTGCCGCGACATCATCCGGCGCGATCTGGCGCTGGAAAAGATCGTCGATCGCCCCCAATGAATACTGCATCGCCGCCTCGGCACCACCCAGTTTGTAGGGATTGGCGAAGGGAACGTGGTATACCTCGGGCAGCATGGGTCCGAAGTGCGCGTGCTGCCGCGCCTTGCTCGAGGTGAGGCTCATCGCACCATAGGTGCGGCCGTGAAACGACTGCTGAAAGGCGATGAGACCCGAGCGTCGAGTATGGTTCCGGGCCAGCTTGATCGCGGCCTCGACTGCTTCGGTGCCGGAGTTGGTGAGGAAGACCCGCTTTTTGCTCTTGCCCGGTGCCAGCTTCGCCAATCGCTCAGCTAACGCCGAGAAGCCTTCGAAATAGAAATCGGTGCCGCAGATATGGAGGAACTTGTCGGCAGCGTCCTTGATGGCGGCGACGACCCTGGGGTGGTTATACCCGGTCGCTGTGACGGCAATGCCAGCCATGAAATCGACGTATCGATTGCCATCGACATCTTCCACCATGGCGCCTTTGCCGCCAGCAATCACGAGCGGATATTCCTTGATATAGGAGGTCGAGGTCCACTGCTCGTCGCGGGCCACGATGGCCTTGCCTTTGGGGCCGGGCGGAGTGACCAGGATTCGGGGGTAGTCGCGTTGGGTCATGGTGGGGCTCGTTATGAAGAGAACGAATCGAATTCCATCAGCCTGGGAACTGCAACTGCTTAACGCAAAGGCGCGACGGTCACACCGACCTGCAAGGGTGTCGGGGCAGTCTTGACCTGGCTACAGAGAGACTCGACCAACAGCACGGAGAGATCCAACCACGCCCTGACCTGGATCCCCTGGCGTTTCGCGACCTTGCGGTACGTCTGTTCTCATGCGTGCTGCGGAGCGTCAGCGCCGTGCTCGCGCCACCACTGCTGGCCAGATTCGGGCAACAGGTAGATCGGATCGTAATACTCGTACTTCCGGTTGAGCGCATCCGGATCGTCCATCTCGATGCCGGTGCGGTAGTTCTTGGTCCAGTAGCTGATGCCCTTCTCCCGGTCGTAGTCGGCGAGCTGGTGAATCCACCGTTTTCCGACGAAAGGCACGTCGCAGACGATACGTGGTGTGGCGAAACCGGGAAGGTAACCCATGATATCGTGCTGAAGCTGCTGGGCTTCAAAGATGCCGAGCCGCCAATGCTCGGAGTTGGGGATCATGTCGCAGTTATAGAAGTAGTAGGGCATGATCTTGGCGTGATCGAGCAGCATGAAGCAGAGCTCAAGCAAGTCCTGCGAGGTGGCGTTGACGCCGCGGAGCAGCACACCCTGATTGCGGACATCACGGAATCCAATCTCAAGCAGCTTCTGCGCTGCCTTACCCACCAGGGGCGTGACCTGCTGGGCATGATTCACGTGAGTATGCAACGCGAGATCTACTCCCCGCTCAATCGCCTTCTTCGCCAGCCGCTCGAGGCCCTGGAGCACAGAGTCCTGAAGAAAGTGCTGCGGAATCCCCATCAGGCCCTTACTCGCGAGCCGGATGTCTCGAATGTTGGGAATGTCGAGCAACTGGCTCACGAACGACTCGAGGACCTGGATCGGGAGATTGGCGATATCGCCGCCTGAGACCACCACGTCCCGCACGGTCGGCGTGTTGCGGAGGTAGTCCAGGATCTGCCCGTGACGGTCCTTCTGCGGCGTCAGGAACTTGAGCTTATCCACCTGGGGCACATCATTGCCTACGAGATCCATCCGGGTGCAATGTCCGCAATATTGCGGACACGTCGACAGCAGCTCGGCGAGCACCTTGGTCGGATAGCGATGGGTCAGCCCTTCGACCTTCCACATTTCGGCTTCGTGCAGGCTGTCCCGCGACGCGCGTGGATGGTTGGGCCAATCGGCTCGGCGATCATCAATGGCCGGCGCCATGTAGCGGCGGACCGGATCCTCCCAGAGATTCTCGGTGTTCATCGTGTTGAGCATCTGGGGCGGGAGCAACATCGACATCGTCGCGCGCTCCTGGTGATCGCGGGCGATGCTGTCGGCCAGGGTGTCGGGCAGGAGATGACCGAAAACGGCCTTGAACTCCTTCAGGTTCTTGACCGTGTGCTTCCGCTGCCAGAGCGCGCTTTCCCAGTCTTCGCGGGAGACGCCCTTGAATCCAGGCAGGCGATTCCAGTCCGGTTCGACGAACTCGCGAGTCAGCGGATATTGGAAAGGCTGCCTGGTGGTTTCGACTGCGGCCGGTGCGCTCATGGCAAAACTCATAACTGAAGGAGGCACGAGGGCAGACCGGAGGCCGGCCCAAGGTGGTCGTTGACTTGGGAGAAGATAATATATAATATATTCTTGCCGCAAGTGCTGATGTAGTAACGTCAAACACAAAGGAGCTGTGCTACTCTTGAGTATCAATCAGGCCCTCGGCCGGGCGAAGCGGGCTGGTCGACAGGCCACCCACGAGGTCGTCGCTGCCGTACTCCGAGAGGCGATTACCACCGGTAAGCTCAAGGCCAACCAGCCGTTACCCCAGGCCGAGATCGCGGCCAATCTCCAGGTGAGCCATATTCCGGTGCGCGAGGCGCTGCGCCAGCTCGAGTCGGAAGGCCTGGTATCCTATCAGGCGAATCGAGGGGCCACGGTCAGCGCGCTCACCACGTCGGAAATTCGCGAGATTTACGAGATCCGCGCGATGCTGGAAACCGGCGCGATCCGTCAGGCCGGGCCAGTTCTTTCCACTGCGCATCTCGCGCGGGCGGCCTTGGTGCTGGATCGGGCGGAGCTGTCCAGTGATGGAGCGGAGTGGGGAAAGCTCGACATGGAGTTCCATACCCTGATTTATCACCTCGATGATCGGCCAAGGCTGGCCGAGTTGATCACCGAGTTGCTTCGTCGAGTCGATCGCTACTGGCTTTCGCACGACCTGATGCTCAAGTACCGCGACATCTTCGATCAGGAGCATCGCGAGCTGCTTGCAGCTCTCAATGCTCACGATGGGGACCGTGCGGTGGCGCTCCTCAATGCACATTTGACTGGTGCTTGCGATCGTCTGATCGCGGCAATCGAGGCCGCGGAGCGTGCCGCGGAGCCCCTCACCGCATAGCGGACACTCGTTCTTTCAGCCCCAACCGTCATATTGGTGGCCATGCACAAAGATCCAACTCGATCCAAGGTCCTCTCCCTCAAGGATGCCATCGCCGCCAACGTGCACGATGGCGACACGGTGGTCATCGAGGGATTCACCCACCTCATCTGTTTCGCGGCGGGGCATGAGATCATTCGCCAGGGACGAAAGGACCTGACGATCTGCCGGCTCACGCCGGATCTCATCTATGACCAGATGATTGCCGCCGGCTGCGCCAGGAAGCTGGTCTTCTCCTGGGCCGGTAATCCGGGCGCCGGGTCTCTGCATGCTTTTCGCCGCGCGGTGGAAGGGAAAGGACCGCCGCTCGAGATCGAGGAGTATTCCCACTTTGGAATGGTTGCTCGGATGAGTGCGGGTGCAGCCAAGCTCCCGTTCTGGACCATGCGCAACTATATGGGGACTGACCTCGCCAGGGCCAATCCCCGCATCAAGTCCGTCACCTGCCCGTACACCGGTGAAACGCTGGCCACTGTTCCGGCACTCAATCCGGATGTGACGATCATCCATGCCCAGCGGGCCGACGCACAGGGCAATGCGCATATCTGGGGACTACTCGGTGTCCAGAAGGAAGCGGCCTTTGCGTCCAGGCGGGTCATCGTGGTGGTCGAGGAGATCGTCGACGAAGCGGTGATTCGGGGCGACCCGAATCGGACTCTGATTCCCGGAATGATTGTCGACGCGGTCGTGCATGAGCCGTGGGGAGCCCATCCATCGTACGCGCAGGGTTACTACGACCGGGACAACGACTTCTATGTGGCGTGGGAGGCGATCTCGCGCGATGCGCAAAAGATGGAAGAGTATCTCGACACCTTTGTGCGTGGCGTTCCGGATCGCGCCGGATATATGGCGAAACACCCAGGGCTGGCTGAACGATTGAAGGCGGATACCAGGATGAGCGCGGGGGTGAATTATGGCTACTAGCCTCG
>JBDTRF010000099.1:0-11629 GCA_039931815.1 Gemmatimonadota bacterium | reverse complement strand
CAGCCTCCCGCTGGAGCGGCATTCAAGGTGAATACCCATTCGGTCCACGCACTCTGGGGAGTGACGCAGATCAAGAAACCGGCGATCGACAAGATCCTGGCGACGCAGCTGGTGGGTGGGAAGTCGGTGTCCAATGTGCGGATCAAGATTCGCAGTCGGTGGAGCGATCTGCTGATTACCGTGCTTACCGCCGGCATCATCGTGCCGCGATCGGTCACCGTGGAGGGCGTCATTCAGTAATCGCGGTCCCCGCGCTCTGTCGCCTGCCTAGCGCACCCTGAGGCTGCCTTTCCCCCCGTTCAATTCGATTGCGCTGTCGCCGGGTTTCCCGCTTCGACCAGGCTCTCCAGCAAGTCCGCGCATCGATCGGCCGCGCCAGCCTCCCGCTGCACCACCCCTAACGCTTTTCGCCCCTGTGCCGCGCGCCTCACTTCGTTGACAATCCAGTCCTCCCACAGGGTCTGAAGGGTCTCTGCGGCCTCGGTGGCGCCGAATTCCGCCACCGCCTCACCCCCACCGGCTTCCAGGAGAAGCGAGGCGTCGCGGCTCTCCTGCCACCGGGGGCCGAACGCAACAGGAATTCCCCACGCCGCCGGTTCCAGGACGGAGTGGAGACCAGCGCCGTGGAAGCCCCCGCCCACGTAAGCCATCGTGCCTGCGCCATAGAGCCTGGCCAGTATGCCCATCTGGTCGACCACCATCAATGGAACCGGGCCGCGAGCCAGGCTCAGCCGGACGGGCGCAGGGAGGCCGATCCGGGATGCCATCTGATCCAGCCCATTGAGGTGATCGGTGGTAGGCTCATGGGGAACCAGAATGAGGCGCGCGTCCGGACGGTGCACGTGCAGGCGGGCAAAGGCGCTTAACAGGACTGATTCATCGCCCGGCCAGGTCGATCCGGCGACCATGGTGGGCGCCCCGCCCCCAAATCGCCTGAGGGGATCGTCGGGAGGAATGGCTTTGACGACATCGAGAACGCTGTCGAACCGCGGGTCACCGAGGACGCTGATGCTGGAGGGGTTCGTTCCCAGGATGGCCAGTCGCGACGCATCGGCTTCCGCGATGGCGGCAGCGGCGGAGAGCGCCTGATAACCCGGTCGCAGAACCTGGCGGGCCGGCCAGCCCAATCGACTGCTGTGTGGCCGGACGGTTCCGGCGATGAGCGCGACCTTCACGCCGCGCCGAAATGCGGCGGTGGCAAGCTCCGGCCAGAGGTCGAGCTTGGTGAAGACCAGCGCCGCCGGTCTCAGCGAATCGAGGAGCCCTCGCGCCGCGCCCATGCTGTCATAAGGCAGGTAGTCAACCAGGTCGGCGTCGACCGTCTTTGCGAAATCTTCGGCGGAAGGACTGAAGTAGGTGTAGACGATCTGCCATTCAGGGTGTCGGATCCTGAGTCGGCTCACGACACTCCGGGCCTGCAGGCCCTCGCCCACGGATGGGGCATGAAACCAGACGAGTGGTCGTCGGGGATCCCGCTCTGACCGTCCCCAGGCCTCGATTCGAGCCAGCGACTTCGCTTTGCCCGCATGACCGCGCCGGAGCTTGGGGCTGAACAGTGCCGCGATTGGGAGCAGCGGGCGGCTCAGGGCCAGGCTTGCCCGGTAGAGCAGGGAGGGGCGCATAGCGGAATGTTGACTGGGTCCCGACACGACGGCAAGAGGGCAGGCCAGGCGGGCGGGGAACAAGACGCCCCTGATACGTCTCGTCGGCTGGTGCGTCGGGAGGCGGGACAGTCGGCTCGGGTAATGCCCGATGCTTGCCCAGCGGGCGCACCGGGCGATATTGCAGGAATGAAGAAAACCCTCCTGTCACTCCTTCATGCTCTTCACCAACACTTACCCGACAGCGCATTCGACGTCCGATTCTGGGATGGCGACGTTGTTCACGTTGGAAGCGGCGCACCGCAGTTTACCCTGACGTTCAAGACCGAAGGGGCAGCCCGCCGAATTTTCCGCGATGGCACGCTCGGGTTCGGTGAGGAGTATATGAGCGGCAATATCGAGGTCGAGGGCGACCTGCGGGCATTGCTTCGCTTTGGATTTGATCCCGCATTTCGCAACCTCAAACTCTCCCTGTCCAACAAGCTCAAGGTGCTGGGCGGGTTTCTCCGTTTCCGCCAGACCCAGGACAAGGCCCTGGTCAACATTTCCGCCGGGTATGATCACGGGAACGAGTTCTACAAGCTGTTCCTCGATCAGAGCATGACGTATACCTGTGCCTATTTCAAGACCGATGAGGATACCATCGAACAGGCACAGAACCAGAAGCATGATCACATCTGTCGCAAGCTTCAGCTCAAACGGGGCGACCGACTGGTCGACATCGGATGCGGTTTTGGCGCGATGATGTTCTACGCCGCCGAGCACTATGGCGCCATCGTCGAGGGATGCACCCTTTCCCATAAACAGTACGAACATATTCGCGAGCAGATCGCGCTCCGAAAGCTGGAGTCACAGGTCACGGTGCATTTTCTCGATTATCGAAACATGCAGGGCAGTTTCGACAAGTTCGTGAGCATCGGAATGATCGAGCATGTCGGCCGGGAATTTCATTCCGCCTATTTCCAGAAAGTTGCCGCACTGCTGAAGCCGGGCGGAGTTGGCGTCCTGCACATGGTGGGGAAGGATGCCAGGATCCCCTCCGATTTGTGGCTCAAGCGCTATCTCTTTCCCGGCCTTGAATGCCCGTTCATCGGCGACATTTTCGGGGAGATGGGCAAGGTCGGCTTTATTCCGGTCGATATGGAAAACCTCCGGCTCCACTACTCCCGGACGCTCAACCTGTGGGCCCGGAAGTTCGAGGCGAACCTCGAGAAGATCCGGGCCCTGGGCGGAGACGGAGGCCAGATCGTGTATGACGAGCCTTTTATCCGAATGTGGCGGTTCTATCTCAATGCCTGCATGCTTGGACTGACCTACGGAACCGACCGATTGTACCAGACGACCTTCACCAACGGTATCAACAACACCTACCCGATTACCCGGGATCACTTGTATCGGGCGTGATGCCCGACTTGATCCACTCGACCATGGCCGACGTGGAAAGCGCCACCCGATCACAAGATCAGGTGGCGCCTTCTGTTAGCATCGAGCTCGAAACGCGTCGCTCTCGGTGCGCTTCCTGCGTCGTTTCGGTTTAGCGCGTCGCCAGGCGACCGTTTGCCCGATTCGAGCATGCGATGCAACTTTCACTAGACAATGGATCACCTCCCTCGGCAGTAGGTGGAACATTGGGCAGAGGCCCTCTCTACACTTTTGGAATATTAATAAACTTCAATCGAAGTTTCAACAGCGGGGAAGGTGATCCTTCCCTCCCAGAGCGCCCCGCCTCTCACTACTTTCCGGTATGCCGCCAACCATCCGCTACTGGCACGCCGCTCGAGCCCCCCGGTATAGCCTGACGTTCGCATTGCCGTTGCTTCTCCTCTACGAGTTGCTGGCGGTGTTACTGTCCCACGACGCGATCGCAGGGGTACGCAATGGCGCCGATGTGCTGCTCAAGAGTGTCTTTATCGCTCTCGGCGGCCGGAACGGGGTCATTGTCTTCGGAGTTCTGCTGGTCGGTACCGGGCTGGTCCTGGCCTGGCGAGATTGGCGTCGCGCGGGGCGGGAACTCAACGGCCGGGTGTTCGTGGGGATGCTGGCAGAGTCGGTGTTTTATGCCTTGATCTTCGGTTTTGTCACGGCATCGATTACCTCGATTGTCCTGCACGGGACGCTCTACACGCTCGCGGGGCAGGGTGGCATGGCGCAGCTGGATGTGCCGACCCAGCTGATGGTCTCCCTGGGAGCCGGCTTGTATGAGGAGTTGTTGTTCCGGGTGCTGCTGGTGGCCGGACTGGCGAGGCTGGGCGCACTCCTGGGATGGCGGCCTCTCGTGGCAGGGATCTTTGCGGCAGTGGTCGGGGCCCTGATCTTCTCGGCGTTCCATTACATCGGGCCGTACGGAGATCCCTTTGACCTGAGTTCATTCACGTTCCGGGCCATTGCCGGGCTGCTGTTCAGCGCGCTGTACCTGGTTCGGGGATTCGGGATTACTGCGTGGACCCATGCGCTATATGATGTGATATTGACACTGCGGTGAAAGGTGAAAGGTTGTAGGACCTCAGGATTGCCATGTAGTAAGGTCCGAAATCGATTTGGATGGTGTTGTGGTCTCAGGGGGTGAAGAATAATTCAGCCACCCGTATCGGCGGAGCAAGCCAGTGAGGAGTCGCTGGCTCCGTTGACAACGGGCCAGCAAAGAAGTGATGTTGTCCCTTCCGCCAGCTCCGATTCTTCGAGTAGCTCGAGGAGGTCTGCAGTTTCGATAGCGGAAGCGTAGGCGATTCTCAGGTGATTTCGCATACGAGGCGATGGCCCGAATCCATACCCTTCTGCGATGTTGACCAGGACCGACACCGACGACCGCTGAAGTTGCGAAAACACGGCGCCAAACCTGGGCTTCCACGATGTCGCGCTGAGCCGGAGGACGCCTTTCGTCACTTCCCGAGCCTCCTGCCATGCCAGGAGTGTCTTATGGCTTTGCATGCTTGAATTATCGCATGTTTCATCCGGCACGTGTAACCTAAACTACGCATCACGACCCCAAAAAAGGCGAATGAAGGCAGAGGTTGCCGATGCCCTGACAACGCTGTCACAGCGAGAAGACATTCGGCACCCGATGTTCCGGGACCTTTCACCTTTCACCTTTCACCTTTCACCTTTCACCTTTCACCGGTCACCGTTCACCTCTTTCAATGCGATTGCGTCTTGGCCGTATAGATCGAGTCCAATATCCCTTTGAAGAGCGCCAGTGGTGCAGCCCCCCGTAACAGTCCACCTTCAATAATAAATGTCGGCGTGCTTCTCACCCCTACCTGGGCTGACCCCTCGGCGTCCCGCTGCAGGAGCTCACGCGTGCCGTGATTTGTCAGGCATGGAAGTACCGCGCTTCGTTCGATCCCTGCAGAATCTGCCAGGGTCAAGAGGAATGGTGCCGGGTCCTTAAGTGGCGCCCACACGTCCTGGTGGGCGAAGAGCAGGTCATGCACGGGCCAGAACTTGCCGACTTTGGCCGAGCACATGGCGAACTCCGCGGCGGTCGTGGCATTGGGGTGCAGCTGGGGGATGGGAAAATTGATGAAGATCCAGCGCACCTTTCCCGTCTGCACGTAGAGGCGATCGAGTTCAGGCCAGGTTTCAATCGCATGCTGCCGGCAGTACGGGCACTGAAAATCCGACATCTCGAGCACCGTGATCGGCGCATCGACCTTCCCCTTCGAGCGCTCGGCGATGAGGTAGCTGGTGTCACCCGTGTCCGTGACGCTCTCCACCGGCATGGTATCGGCCGCGGCTGGGTTCTGGCGGACGCCGGAATCGCCCCGCTGTGACAGGAAAAAGAACGCGAGGAGAACCGCGGCGGAGGCTGACAGGATCACGGTACGTTTGGGCATCAGGCAATCAGGATGAAGGTGACCAGAAAGGTAATGCACCTTTCCGCTAGTAGCGTGGCCGTTTCTGGCCGGACCTGGCGTCGAGGATCACCGAGTCACCGTTCACCGGCACGTTCCAATACCAGCGACTGTAGGGATCGCCCTCGTCCCAGGACCAGGCATAGATCCACCAGCGCCCCGGCCCAACCTTTAAATCGGCGGTTCCATCCGCCCCGGTAGTGTCCGCCAGGGGCTGCTGATTTTCGGCCAGACGTTTCACAATGCTATCGTAATTCCGAAAGGTGCTATTTTCCCATGTGGTCACCTCCCGACGGAGTGAATCGATCCGGGGAAAGACCGACGCGCGGAGCTTATCCAGCTCCTTGCGAGCGGGTTCGCCGCGAAGGCGGGCCGCCTCCATCGAATCCGTCAGGCTCGCGAACCGGAGGTACAGGGACTGGTATTGCGGAGAGTTTCGCGGCAGGGAGTCCAGTTGGCGATGCAGGCCAGCGAGCGAATCGCGTAGTCGCATGACTCGAACGCTCGACCTGGCATATTCGGCGAACGGCCTTCGCCAGATGGCGAAGAGGCTATCAAGCTCGCGGGTGCGGGGTCGCGGAGTTCCGGCCGATTCAAGGACCTGAAGAATACTGTCGCGGTTATAGGGCAGGGCCACGAGGGGCAGGTTGGCGACCGGCGCGTCCTCTCCCTCCAGTGACGGAATACTGGCTCGCACGTGAATCCGGGATGATTCGCAGGCGGCAAGACATACAAGGACCATGAACAGATATCTGAACACGCAGGTCTCGATCAGAGGAAGGTTGAAACGGCAAACTGGCCCGGGGGCTGGGGCAGCCGCGTGGGCCAAAGGTATCGGTCTCGCGGCTCTGCTTCAACTGACCGCCACGGCGGCCACGGCCCATGCCCAGGGAATCTCCGGCCTTTTCCCCGCCCAGCCGACCGGATTCGTCACCGATGTTGCCGGGGTTATCGATCCATCCACTCGTGACAGTCTCACGAACCTGATCGAACATCTCCGGGCTGCGACCTCGGCAGAAATCGCTGTCGTGACCTTGCCGACGATCGGGGACTACCCGGAAAGTGACGTTGCGCTGGAAATTGGCCGCGCCTGGAAGGTGGGAGCCTCGGCGGCGATTGGTGATGCGCGCCGCAACAACGGTGTGGTGCTCCTGATCGTTCCGCGGCAGAACCATCAGCCTGGAACCGGGGCTATTTTTATCGCGACGGGACAGGGCGTCGAGGGGATGATCACCGATGCCCGGGCCGGACAGGTTCGCGAGCTGATGCGCCCTGATCTCAGTGCCGAGCAATATGGGACGGCGGCTCTGACCGGTGTTCGGGCCCTGGTGGCGCTGGTTGCTACCGGCTACGGGGTCACCGACTCCGCGCTCACGGCGGCACTCCCGCGCACGGTGACCACGACCCGGCAACCCGGTTCCCTCCGGAGCCTGCTGCCCCTCGTGGTCATCATTATAGTTTTTCTGGCAGTAAATGCGAACCGGGGCGGGCGCGGTCGGGGCGGTCGAGGGGGAGGAAGTGGACTCGGGTCCGCAATCCTCTGGGGAATGCTGGGTGGTGGAGGAAGAGGCGGTGGAGGAAGCTGGGGAGGCGGCTTTGGCGGTGGCGGAGGAGGCGGCTTCGGGGGATTCGGGGGCGGTGGCGGTTTCAGCGGCGGCGGTGCAGGAGGAAGATTCTAATGAACGTCATGAGCGACATTATCGAGCCGTTTCTCAAGAAGGCCGACTCCGCCCTGGGAGCGCGGTACAGCGCCGTGCTCTACGGATCGGTGGCGAGAGGCGACTACGTGGCGGAACTGTCCGACGTGAACCTGATGTTGATTCTGGATCGACTCGATGCCCTGGTGCTGGATCGCCTGGAGCCGTCGTTCGCCGAATGGGTGGGACACAAGCTGCCCCCGCCGCTCATCATGACCTCCGCCGAATGGGACCGTGCCAGTGATGTTTTCCCGGTGGAAATCACCGACATGAAAGCGGCCTACCGGGTGCTTCGTGGCAGCGATCCGCTGGCTCGGCACGCGGTTCGCCGGGGCGACCTTCGGAAAGCGCTGGAACGGGAGTTTCGGGGGAAGCTTACTCGACTGCGGCAGGGATATGTTCCCAGCAAGCAGCGTCCGGGGGATCTGACCATCCTCGCTCGTCATAGTATCGCCAGCGTCGCCGCCCTTTTTCGAGGGCTGCTGGTATTGACCCATCGAGAATCCCCCCCCGATGCATCGAGCGTGCTCACGGCGGCGGGAGCGCTGGTGGGGTTTGACCGGGTTGCAATCCTGTCGATCGCTGCTCATCGGAGCGATGCAGCCTGGACGTGTGGGCGGGAAACTTTCGAAGGCTACATGGAGGCCGTCGAGCGGACGGTCACGTTCGTGGATGAACTTCAACTCGGAGACCAGGAATGATGCGTTCTCGATCGGCCCGGCTGTCGCTGGTAGCAATGACCCTGATGCTGGCCACTGGCTGCGGCTATAACACGATTCAGACCCTGGATGAGCAGGTCAACAAGGCAGAGGGAAATATCAAAGCTCAGCTCCAGCGGCGCGCGGACCTGATTCCGAACCTCGTGGCCACCGTGAAGGGATTTGCCCAGCAGGAAACGACCGTGTTTATCCGTGTCGCGGAGGCGCGCTCAAAGCTGGCCGGGGCGGTGCAAAGCGGCGATGTGGGCCAGATGGCGGAAGCGAATGCGGCATTGTCCGCTCCCCTCTCTCGGCTTCTCGCTATCGCGGAGGCGTATCCGGAGCTTAAGTCCAATCAGAACTTTCTTCAGCTGCAGGACGAGTTGACGGGTACCGAAAACCGGATCTCGGTGGCACGCCAGGACTACAATACCGCTGTAGAATCCTTCAATGCCTACATCCGGAGATTTCCCTATAACCTGACGGCCAAGATGTTTGGCCACGGGACACCGAGGAAGTACTTCCAGACGACGGCGGGAGCCGAAGAGGTGCCCAAGGTCCAGTTCTGAGGCGCCAGGGCCATTGATCAGTGGGGACCACTGAACTGGAGCACGCACGACGACTGGTGCTCCAGTTTGGCTGGAACAGCACAGCGTATCAGATCATCAACCCCGGGATCGCGCACTGGTTCGCGCCCCGGGGCGATGCGTTGGTGGGATATGTATCGCACGCCGGTGTGCGCGTGGTCGCAGGGGCACCGGTGGCGCCGGCCGGTGGTTTAGCCGATGCGGTCCAGCAGTTTGAATTGGATGCCGGCATCGCGCGGGAGGGAGTCTGTTATTTCGGTGCGGAGGAACGCCTGGAAGCACTCTGCCGCCCGCTCAGGACCCATTCCCTGATTTCCCTCGGCGCCCAACCGATCTGGCGACCGGGGATCCTGGCAGACACCATCTCCGCACAGAGCTCGCTTCGAGCCCAGCTTAACCGCGCCCGAAACAAGGGTGTCCGGGTCAGTCAGTGGTCTCGCAACCGGTCTCAGGGCGATCCTCAACTCCGGAGTATCCTCGCGGCGTGGCTGGCCACGCGGGGCCTGCCCCCGCTCAGATTCCTGGTGGAACCGGACACGCTCAATCAGCTGGAAGATCGGATGGTGTTTGTCGCGGAGAGGGCTGGAGCGGTCGAAGGGTTTCTTGTTGCCAGTCCCATCCCGGCCAGAAATGGCTGGTTGGTGGAGCAGATTATCCGCCGCCCCGGGGCGCCAAACGGCGTGGCGGAATCTCTGATCGCATTCGCCGCCAGGACCATGGCAGACACCGGTTCAGACTATGTCACGCTCGGCCTGGCCCCGCTGTCAAAGCGCGCCAATCTCGATCGCCCTGCCGGTGCCTGGTGGCTCCGCACCACGCTCGCCTGGGTCCGGGCGCATGGACGCCGGTTTTATGATTTCGATGGCCTCGATGCGTTCAAGGCCAAGTTTCGGCCCGAGCAATGGACGGCGGTGTTCGCCGTGGTCAATGAGCCTCGCTTCACGCCGCGAATGTTGTACGCGATCGCGGCGGCATTCAGCGGAGGATCTCCCGTATCGATGATGATGCGGGCGACCTGGCGAGCGGTCAGACAGGAAGTACGGTGGGCCACGCGAGGCGGGCAGGTCAGACCCCCGGCCGGTTCCTCCAGGGTTGCGGCACACTGAAGGCCAGATTGCGGCCCTGCTGATTTTCTGCGTGGAGCCGCCGTTCATGGGCCTCGAGCAGATCGCTTCGAGTAATTATCCCGACGATGGTTCCGGGTTCTGCCGGATTCACCACGGGGAGTCGTCCCACTTTCGCCGCGACCATCTTGTCGGCGGCCTCACGCGCCGTTTCCGAGGTGAAGGCAACGATTGGTGCTCTTCGAACAAGGTCCTTGAGCAACGTCAGTGGTGACTCGGGCGAAGCCATGATGTCCCGAACCGTCACCACGCCCAGGAGTTGCCCGCTTAATGTCACCACGGGATATCCCTGGTGGGTAAACCCCGCCTTTTGAGTCACAATCTGATTCCTGACTGATTCGACCGATTCTGCTGCACTGAGCGTGATCACGTCTTCAGTCGCAATATCCTGCACCAGAATCTGATCCAGGTGATCCACCGAAAACTCCTGCTGGACCGGCGTCCCCCGTCGGGCGAGCTTCTCGGTCATGATCGTGTGCTTCATCTGGATCAATGACACGAGATACGCGGCGCTGCACCCGGCCAGCAGTGGCAACAGTCCCAGGGGCTGTCTCGTCACCTCGAAGGCGAATACCACGGAAGTCAGGAGCGCCCGGGACGCGCCAGCGAAGATGGCGGCCATGCCCACCAGTGCCGCGATCCGAAAATCAATCCCCGCTCCTGGAAAAAGACCGGCACCAGCCCTGCCTAGAAGAGCACCGATTCCCCCGCCGATCGTAAACAGAGGTGCCAGGGTTCCGCCTGATGTGCCACTTCCCAGCGCGATCGTCCAGGATATCAACTTGAAAATCACCAGTACCAGCAGCGCTTTGCCGACGAGGGTGCCGTTCAGGGTTTCGCCAATGTTATTGTAGCCCACCCCCAGGGTCCGGGGCGCAATCCAGCCAACCACGCCTACGACGATAGCCCCCAGCGCCGGCCACCACATCCAGTGAATCGGCAGTCGTTCGAAACCCTCCTCCACCGCATAGAGACCACGAGTGATAAACACCGCGGCGAGTCCGACTAATGCGCCCAGGATGATATAGGATGCGATGGCAAAGCCGCCTGGCGCGGAGATGTTTCCCATGGGAAAAACCGGCGCCGCTCCTTCGAAAACAATTCTCACTCCCGCCGCGGTGGCGCTTGCCAGTGATACCGGAATCAGCGAGCGGGGACGATACTCGAAGAGAAGCAGCTCGATGGCCAGCAATACGGCTGCAACGGGTGATCCGAACGTGGCAGACATGCCGGCCGCCGCGCCGGCGGCCAATAAAACTTTCCGTTCGTTTGCCGTGATATGGAGGAACTGGCCGAGCACGGAGCCCAGTGCACCACCCGTGGCGATAATAGGGCCCTCGGCGCCAAAGGGACCGCCGGTGCCGATCGCGATGGCGGCTGACACTGGCTTGAGCAGCATGATCCTGGGGGGGATGCGGCTCTGGTTGTGCAGCACCTGCTCCATCGCTTCGGGAATCCCATGTCCGCGGATGGCGGAGGAGCCGTAGCGGGCCATGACGCCCACCACGAGCGCACCGAGAACGGGAATCAGGATGACCCACGGACCCAGGTGATTGTCCGCGGGTGAAACGAGGTCGGTGCTCACGCGACCATAAAACGCCAGGTTAGTGACGAATCCGATCAACCCGGTAAGGATCTGGGCGGCAAACGCAGCCCCAAAGGCCACGAGGATCGCCAGGCCGGAAATCGTAATGATTCGGCGCTCATCCTCACCGGAGTGGTCCGGGGTGATGATGCCTGCCAGGGACGATTCGAGGCTCGGTGCGACCGGGATCGGGGAGGACGGCTGGGACTTCTCTGGCGGGATGTTAGTCATGTCTCTCGACGCAGGCTAAAGGCCCACGCCGAAAAGATCAACCCTTCGACCCTACGGCGGTGCAGGGTTTCGAGAAGCTTTGGAAGTGACAGGAAAAGAGAGTAGCGGAAAGTAAGTGCCCGGGTTTTTCAGCTCTTCGGCATGACCAGGGTCAGTCTACGATCGTCTCGGGGAGGACGTAGCGAAGCGGATCGACCGGTTTTCCGTTGACATGGACTTCGTAATGGAGGTGGGGACCGGTCGCCAGGCCGGTCG
>JBDTRF010000098.1:0-11629 GCA_039931815.1 Gemmatimonadota bacterium | reverse complement strand
GAGCCGCCGGCAAGTACCGACCGGGGATTTGATCAGTATGTCTCCGATCCCAGTCGTCCGGTGCCGTACCGGATGCGCCCGGTTCAACGGACGTACGACGATCGGGGCTCCGGCTGGTATACCTGGCTTACGGAAGATCAGCGGTTCGTGCACAACCGCCCGGACGTGCTGTCATGGCAGACCGATGTCCTTCCCACGCCGGTGACGATCGCCGGCGATGTCGCTGCCCATCTCTTCGCCTCCACCAGCGGCACCGACAGCGACTGGATCGTCAAGCTGATCGATGTGTACCCGGACTCGGTTCCCGGCGACTGGAAGATGGGCGGGTACCAGTTGATGGTCGCCGCCGATATCCTGCGCGGACGGTACCGCGCGGGGTTTGAGCGGCCCTCCCCGATCAGCGCCAATGAAGTCGCGGAGTATTCCGTCGACCTGCATCAGCAGAGCTACCGTTTCCAGGCGGGCCATCGAATCATGGTCCAGGTGCAGAGCACCTGGTTTCCCGCCTATGACCGAAACCCGCAGACCTTCGTGCCGAACATCTTCACAGCGAAAGCCGCGGATTATCGTGCCGCGACCCAGCGGATCTATCGGGCGAACCGGCAGGCTTCGTTCGTGAGTTTACCTGTGCTCTCCAACTAGACAACTCCCATGACGGCAAAGCTCGAGAAGACCATCAAGCGCGAGCTGGAGCTCAAAGGTCAGCACTATACCGTGTCAGTCGGGCCGGAAGGCGTGAAGATCACACCCAAAGGCGGCCGAAAAGGCCACGCGATGTCCTGGGAGACATTGCTCAGTGGCGACGCCGAACTGTACGCGGACATGAAGATGTCGGTGGATGCGCTGAAAGGGTCCGACCCCAGCTAGATTCAACCGCCAATCGCCGGTTCGCATATTGCGTTCTGAAGCATTCATCGGTTCACCCCACCTGAGATCATGCGACTGTTTACTGCCAGTTGGACCGCACCGGCCAGCGTCATGAGCGCGCTGGCCCTTGCCGCCTGTGCCAACTCCGCCGCCAGCAGCGGTGGGGAAGCGACCCCACCGGTGTCGGATTGTTGTTCCGCCTCCGTATTGTCCGAAGGTCTCCGGATTGCCGATCGATATCGCGTCGCTGCCATCACCAGGCGGCGATTTACCCACGCTGAATACTGGCGGGCGGTCGGCCCTTATACTCGATCCGCCGGCCTGGTGACTAACGTCATCGGTCGTTCCATGCTGGGGAAGGAAATCCGGTCGGTCACCTTCGGACATGGGCCGATCACGGTGCTGCTCTGGTCGCAGATGCATGGAGACGAGGCGACGGCCACCATGGCGCTCGCCGACATTTTTCGATTTCTTGCCGAGGCGGTCGGGGACTCGGTGCATGAGCGGTTGGGACGGGAGTTGACGATAGTGGCCGTCCCGATGCTCAACCCGGATGGGGCCGAGCTGTTTCAGCGGGAAAACGCGGCGGGAATCGACATCAACCGGGACGGCCGGGCCCGGGTCTCACCCGAGGCCAGAATTCTCAAGGCGTTGCGAGACACGCTCAAGCCCCAATTCGGATTCAACCTGCATGACCAGGGAGCACGCAACCTGGTCGGCGAGCATGGATTGCCCGCCGCGATCGCGCTCCTGGCCCCGGCTTACGATATCGCGCGCAGTTACAACGACGTGCGCGAGCGGGCGCGCCTTGTCGCGGCGACCATCGCGACAACCCTCGCCAGTAACATCGCGGGGCGGGTTGCCAGGTATGATGACACGTTCAACCCCCGCGCGTTCGGCGACCTGATGCAGCAGTGGGGGACCAGCACGGTGCTGATCGAGAGCGGTGCCTTGCCCCGGGATCCCGAGAAACAACGTCTTCGAGCCTTGAACGTGGCCGCCATCGTGGGCGCGCTCGATGCCATCGCTCGCGGGTCGTACCGTTCGGCGGATAAGGCGGCCTACGAGGCCCTTCCATTCAACTCCACCAGCGTGAACGATCTGCTCATCCGCGGCGGCCAGCTGGTGCTGCCAGGCGAGCCGCCGGTCAGGGTCGATGTCGCGATCAACTACGATGACGTGCTCGGCCGTACCGGCGGCAGGGTTCGCGAGGTCGGTGATCTCCAGGCAACGGTGGCAATGGATACGGTCGATGCCACCGGTCTTTACCTGCATCCGGCTTCGAGCGCGGTCACGACGCGGGAGCAGGGAACCTGGCTCCGGATCGGTGCCCCCGCGCTGTTCGATCTGCGAAAAGGCCCAGCTGCCACAAGCGAGCTGGTCAGAAAGGTTGGCGAACGGTAGACCAGGTCTCCCTGCTCAACTGACCCGCGCTGGACTGTGGAGCGAGAATAATTTTCAGGGCGTGACGCTTTACGATCGCATTTCTCGCCTGGAGTAGAATGGCCCCACTGCTGATTCTCTTTGTGACGGCGTTTGTCGACATGATCGGGCTGACCATGATCGTGCCGATTCTTCCGTATTATGCCAGGACCTTTGGCGCCAGCGCCTCGGTTATCGGTCTCCTCATTGCGTCGTTCTCCCTGGCACAGCTGGTGGTCGCTCCGGCCTGGGGTCGGTTTTCGGACCGCTATGGCCGGCGACCCGCCATTCTTGCCGGCCTGCTCATCACCGCCGGCGCGTATCTCGTCTTTGCATTCTCGGGTTCTGTGATCATGCTGCTTCTGTCCCGGATTATCCAGGGATTGGGCGGCGGGACGATCGGGGTCGTGCAGGCATATGTGGCCGATGCCTCCCCGCCGGAGAAGCGTACCAAGAGCCTGGGATGGTTGTCGGCGGTGACCAGCCTGGGAGCAGTGGCGGGGCCCGCGTTCGGCTCCCTCATGCATCGCATCGGCGGGACGCGGGCTCCGGGGATTGGGGCAGCGCTCCTGGCACTCCTCGTCGCCGTCTTTGCCTGGCGATACCTGAGAGAATCCCGTGAGTTACGAAAGTCGGGAAGTCATGGCGCGCCGGCGATCACGACCGGCCGCGCGGCCATCCGCCGAGTGCTGTTTCGCTGGAGTGAGCCCGCACCGAGACTGATCTGGATCTATACCGTCGCGATTGGTGCCTTCTATGGCACCATTCAGACGGTGCCATTGCTGCTGATGAGTCGAATGCACATCACGGAAGACAATATCGGGTATTTCGTCATGTACCTGGGCGGCATGGGGGTGGTCATTCGCTCCCTCGTGCTGGGGCCGATGGTGGATCGCCTGGGCGAGGCGCGGCTGTCCCGGCTGGGAATCGTCATCCTCGGATTGGGGCTCGCGCTGACCGGACTCGCCCATGGCTACCCGGTCCTCGCCATCGCGTTCACCCTGATGCCCCTCGGCACCGCGTTCATTTTTCCCTGTGTGACCGGGATGCTGTCGCGAGTCGTGCCGGGATCAGAGCGGGGACTCTACATGGGAGTGCAGCATACGTTCGGCGGCGTGTCCCGCGTCATTTTCCCGGTTGCGGCCGGCCTCATGATGGACCGGCTTGGCATGGGCGTGCCGTTCATCGTTTCCGGGATACTGGTCGTGCTGACGCTTCCGCTCGCCGCCGCAATGGACAGCTACGTCCCCGCCAAGGCGCGCATTTCGAGCGAGGCCCAGGAAATATCGGCGGCGGATATAACGGCGGAGTTTCCGGTCGAACCCGAGGCAGGAAGAAACCCGGGACGGTGATGTCGTGCCCATCGTGAGCTGCCAGGCGATCCTCTTCGACCTTGATGGCGTGCTGGTCGATTCCCGGGAAACCGTCGAGCGGATCTGGCATCAGTGGGCCGAGACACGCGGGCTCAATCCCAACGATTTCATCAGGGTCGCGCATGGACGCC
This sequence comes from Gemmatimonadota bacterium, assembly GCA_039931815.1. Classification (GTDB taxonomy): domain Bacteria; phylum Gemmatimonadota; class Gemmatimonadetes; order Gemmatimonadales; family GWC2-71-9; genus DASYPP01. Next base: position 7,836 of record JBDTRF010000098.1, on the reverse strand, counting down.
GCATATCAGAAACATTGCGGATGGTGGCGCCGCACCTCGATATCGATCGTGAAGTCGCCGAGCTGGACGCCATGGAGCTGGTCGTCACGACGGGGACACGAGTCGCTCCCGGAGCCGCGACGATTCTGAACACGTTGCCCCGCGACCGGTGGGGCATCGTTACGTCCGGCAGCGATGCCGTTGCCCGCCTGCGACTGGGCACCGCCGGGCTTCCGGTTCCCGATGTCTTCATCACCGCCGAACGCGTCAAGCGAGGGAAACCAGATCCTCAAGGCTATGCGATCGGGGCAGAGCAACTCGGGCGCGGACCCGCACACTGCCTGGTATTCGAGGACGCGCCACCGGGCGTGGCTGCAGGAAAGGCGGCTGGCATGCGGGTGGTTGCCCTGTTGACGACTCATCAGGCCGACGCCCTCGCGTCGGCGGATGCGAGGATCCCTGACTTGTCACACGTGACCGTGCGCGCTGGTGGCCCGAACATGCTGGTGGAGTTTTGACCGAGGTCGTGACGGCGCATGCTCGAGGAACCGGGTAGCGTCGCCAAACGGTTCCCCGGATCTTTTGATGTGACAAGTTTTTTTGCAGTGAAGATTTGTGACGGTGTCCGTCGACCCACCTTGTGAACGCAGGCGAATGATCAGGAGAGTCGTCGCGGTTCGCGGTTCTCTGGTTCTCCAGGTATGCCATACCTCCGCAGTCAAACTGTTGCCAGCGCACAACCTTCCGGAATGAGCGTGGAAGGGCACACAACCTGCCGCACTTCTTTCAGCACCTTCACCGCAAGAATCAGCAGTTTCTCGTTTCTCAGTCTCACCAAGAGCTTCGGAGCTACCATGCGCCGTTTCAAGGCGTGCCTCATTGCAGGCATGATACCCATGCTTACCATCGCCATTCCGTTGCCAGGTCAGAGCCGACAGGCCGTGGTGCCCTCACGCGGGTCCGATCCGGCGATCCAACGGAGCGGTTTCTGGTTTGGGGCGGGTGTCGGCAGCGCCCGGGCGGATGTCAGCTGCAATATCTGCATCAGCGATCCCAAGAGCGAGTTGTCGGGGAACCTGCGCGCCGGCATCACGCTTACTCGAAGCGTATTGCTGGGTCTCGAGGGAACCGGGGTCGCGAACAGCGAGGACGGGGTGAACGAACGGTATGTGGCACTCAGCGTGGTTGTCTACACCTATCCGACGCGGAGTGGAATGTTCGTGAAGGGCGGGCTCGGTCTCATCGACTATCGGGCTGATGATGATATCGATCGACTCACGTCGCGGCCGCTGGTGGCGCAAGTCGGGGTCGGCTACGAATTCCGGCTTTCCCGCAGTCTCTCGCTTCAGCCGTTCGGCAACCTGATGGCCACGTCCAAGGGGAATCTCTCCTTCAACGGCACCAGGGTCACCGACGATGTCAGCTTCACGCTGCTTCAGTTCGGCATTGGCCTGGCCCTGCATTGATCGAGGCCATCGCAGCCTGATGCGCGCTCTTCCTGATGTCTGCCTGGACGTCATCGTCATGAGGGAGGTTCCATGATCTTCCAATTCCTGCGCCGCAACGCGCCGCTGGGCCTGGTTCCCGGCGCGGTTCTTCTTCTGCTGTCCTGTAGCGACGGCACCGGACCCATTGCCGCCAATGGGCCCAGCATGGCCTTCGGCACGTGGGTTCCGGGTCCTGGTGATACCTGTTCCAGCGAGACGCATGACAGGTTTTCCGTGGTTGGGCCGGACGGGAAGCTCTATCCGACGTGGCACCCTCCGACCGACCCGGCGACGGGGTGCACGTTCGGCCATGAGCATGGGCGCGATCCGCGGGGATCTCACCTGTACGGAAGGACTGGGCCAATTCCCTTCGGTTATGCGAACGAAGTGCTCGATGCCTGGGACCCCGGTCGGATGCGCCACGAGGATCATGTCGGTCACAAGATCGAATGGGAAAATGACGTTGTCTTCCGGATTGAGGATGGAGTGTCCTCCCGGCTGCTTCAGGTCACCTGTGACGTCATGACCAAGCTCCACCAGGGAACGCATTCGAAAGACGCGTTCACCAATAACCTTCACGAACTGGTGTATCACATCCGGTGCACCGACAGGACGGAGCTGGATATCACCGTGATGGACGCGATCGGCACACCGGGAGAATTCACCATCAGCTGCGGCAACAATAGCCACGTCACGGTCGGGCCGGCCACGCCGGCCAATTCTCCGAACGGTGGAGGACAGCGGGTGATTCCGGATCGGAGCTGCATCGATGCGTTCCTCCTTCAGCCTCCGGGGACCAGCTCGGATTTCAATGCCGTCCGGGAAAGCTGGCAGACCTCGGTGGGAATCCAGAAGGACAACGGCGATAACATCGCATTCATCAATCCCTATTTCCAGGTCCTCTTTCCCAGCCGGTTTTACGATCCGTCACTGGCCGGCGGCCTGGGCCGCATCATGGACACGTGCTACGAGACGGAGTCCAATGGCGACATCGCCCAGGGAGGTGCCTGTGCGCAATCCACCAACAACGGCCAGCTGCCGGGACTGGCGTTTGATGATCCCCGCGTGGTGTTTAATGGATCCCGCCGGTTCGTCGACATCAACAGCAACCACATCGATAACGCCAATGGCGCGGAGGTCTGGTATACCGACCCCTTCGGCCGTCACGGTGCGACGCGGCCATTCCCCGGATCGATCCGTCAGTTTGTCGCCAGTGTCCGGAACGATTATGGGTTTGATGTGTCCGGACCCAGCATGGGTGGCAATCGAAACTATGGGGGGAACGGCGTGCACGCGCCGAACTAGACGGGTGAGCTCGGCGGAATTGAAAGAGCCCTCCTGCGGGAGGGCTCTTTTCGTAGATGGCAATCGCGCGATGCCGCGCCTGCCCGGCCGGGTTCCGCTTCATACCTGCAGTTCCGGACTCGTCGCCCGGGGCGCGGCCGTCGGGCAGCTTGCCGGCAGCGGTTTCAACCGGGGTTCAGCGCCGAGCCAGTAGAGTCCGTTGGCCATGATGCAGTAGCCCGTGGCGGCAAACCATACCATCGCGACGCCGACGAAGGCAGTGAACGCCAGGAACCATGGACTGACAAGAAGTGACAAGGTTGACGCAACCGAGATGTTGATGCCCACGGCGATATAGATCCTTCGCTCGAGGAACCAGGCGTCGGTCTGCATGAAATAGAGCGGTCGGTTGCGGGTCGATGCCTTTTCCAGCATGGCCGGAAATCCGATGCGCTTGAGCGCCGTGCCGATTGGGCAGAACCCGGTCAACGCGACGTTGATGGAGACAGCGCCGGTGAGGATAATCCCCAGGACCCACAGGGGGTTTACCCATCTGGCCAGCGCGGTGCACGCAATGAGCACGATGCCGGCGACGAGCCAGACGGTGCGTTCGATATACCAGATCCGAGTCGGGACGATGTAGACGCCGGAGCGGAATGCCATGGGAATCTCGTTTGCGCAGGAGCAGGAGGTGCTTCGGAGGCGTTCACGCGTCTCCGCCCGTTAAGCCTAGCAGGGCAAAGAGAAAGAAAGCATGAAGGAATCGTGAAGGTTTCGGCATCAAAGGTCGCAAAAAGAAGATCTGGTTAATTCCAACTTAAGCCTCTCTTCATACTTCCCCCGCTACACTATTCGCTGCGATTCAGTTCGAAGTCAGCTTCCGACGGGAAGAATCGCATTCTTCCCGCCGGTTCCCCGTTGGAACCTCGGAGCGCCCCGATGTACCACAACCATTCCCATCCCTGGACCGATGATCAGACCCTGGGGGACCATCTCGTCGAACGAGGGGTCACCCGCCGCGACTTCCTCACATTCTGTGGTGAGATCGCGGTGATCCTGGGGCTTGGGGAAATGGGCGGGCCTCAAGTCGCCGAAGCCCTGCAGACGGTCAAGCGTCCCAGCGTGATCTGGTTGCAGCTGCAGGAGTGTACCGGGTGCGTCGAGAGCATCCTGCGCACGGCGGAACCGACGATGGGAGACCTGATCCTTGATCTCGTGTCACTGGACTATCAGCACACCCTGATGGCCGGTGCGGGAGAATCGGTGGAGCGGGCCAAACAGAAGGCGATGCAGGACAATCGGGGGAAATACCTGCTCGTTGTCACCGGGTCGATTCCGCTGGCCGAGAACGGTATTTATACGACGATCGGCGGAAGGACGGCGAAAGAGATTGTGGAGGAGGCGGCCACGGGGGCCGCCGCCATTCTCGCCGTCGGTGCGTGTGCGCACTGGGGGAGTATCCAGGCGTCGCGGCCCAACCCGACCGGGGCCGTGGGGGTGCGGGACGTCATCAAGGACCGACCGATCATCAACATCGCTGGTTGCCCCCCGATTGGCGATGTGATCACCGCGACCATCGTGCATTACCTCACGTTCAATCGTCTGCCGGACACGGATGCCGAGGGTCGCCCGCTGTTTGCCTATGGCGCCCGGATTCATGATCAATGCGAGCGTCGCGCCAATTTTGACGCGGGGCAGTTCGTCGAGGTATTTGACGACGAGGCGGCGCGCAAGGGCTGGTGCCTGTATCACGTCGGATGCAAGGGTCCCGCGACCTTCTCTCCCTGTCCTATCCTCAAGTGGAACACGAGAACCAGCTGGCCGATCGGCGCGGGGCATCCGTGTATCGGGTGCACCGAGCCGCAGTTCTGGGATACGATGACTCCGTTCTATGGTCGCCTGCCCGATGTCGGTGGGTTTGGGATTGAGTCGAAGGTAGACCTGATCGGCGCCAGCCTTGCCGCCGGCGCCATCGCCGGCGTCGCCGCCCACGCGATCGCGACCGGGGTGGACCAGGTGCGCAGGCGGCGTCAGTTGCCCGTGTTGCCTCCCCCATCGGGCCCGTCAAGCGAGGGCGGTCCACATGCCTAAGACGAGAATCGTGGTTGATCCGATCACCCGGATCGAAGGTCACCTGCGGATTGAGGCCCAGACGGAGAATGGTCGCATTACCAATGCATGGGCCACCTCGACCCAGTTTCGCGGCATCGAGACGATCATGCAGGGTCGCGACCCGCGGGATGCCTGGGCGTTTGTCCAGCGGATCTGCGGCGTCTGCACCGTGGTCCACGCGGTCGCCGGCTGCCGCGCGGTCGAAGATGCGCTCGACATCACGATTCCGCCCAACGCGAACCTGATTCGAAACCTGATCCACGGAATGCAATTCATCCAGGATCACGTCATTCATTTCTACCACCTGCACGCGCTCGACTGGGTCGACGTGGTCAGCGCGCTCAGCGCCGACCCGGCCGGCACCGCGCGAATCGCCGCGTCGATTTCGCCCTGGCCCAACAACTCCCCCACCTATTTCAAGTCGGTCCAGGACCGGATCAAGAAGTTCGTGTCGGGGGGGCAGCTGGGGATTTTCACGAACGGATACTGGGGGCACCCGGCGTACAAGCTCCCCCCGGAAGTCAACCTGATGGCGCTGGCCCACTACCTCGAAGCGCTGGACTGGCAGCGGGATGTCATCCGGATTCACACCATCTTCGGCGGCAAGAATCCGCACCCGAATTTCCTGGTCGGGGGCATGGCATCGGCCATTAACCTGAACGACACGGCGACGATCAACACCGAACGCCTCACCGACATCAGGGCCATGATCACCAAGGCGCAGACCTTCGTGGAGCAGGTCTACTGGCCCGACCTGATGGCAATCGCGGGCTACTATAAGGAATGGGCGTCAATCGGCGGCGGGGTGCGCAACTACCTCGCCGTCGGCGAATTTCCCAACGGCGATATCCGCGATATCGACAAGCTCTACTTTCCCCGGGGTATCATCCTGGATCGTGACCTGACCCGGGTCTGGCCCTACGATCAGCAGAAGGTCAAAGAGTACATCACCAGCTCGTGGTACGAGTACAGCAAGGGTGAGGGCGAAGGACTGCATCCATGGGAAGGCGAAACCACCCCCAAGTACACGGGACCGCCGACGCCATGGAAATTCCTCCAGGATGAGGCCCGCTACACCTGGATGAAGGCCCCGCGATACGACGGGCGGCCCATGGAAGTGGGACCGCTCGCCCGCATGCTGGTCGGGTTTGCATCGGGCCACGAGGAAATTCAGGCGATCGTGAAAGAAACCCTCGACCGGCTGCAGGTGGGGGCCGGCGCGCTCTATTCCACGCTCGGACGCACGGCCGCGCGGGGCATGGAGACCGTCCTCCTGGCCCGGCGGATGAACGTCTGGTTCGACCGCCTGGTGGAGCGGATCGGCAGTGGTGACGTGCAGACATTCAACAAGGCGAAGTGGGACCCATCCACCTGGCCCAAGAAATCCCAGGGCTATGGATTCCTCGATGCGCCACGCGGCGGGTTGGGTCACTGGGTCCAGATCGAGGATGGAAAGATTTCCCGATATCAATGCGTGGTCCCCAGCACCTGGAACTGCTCGCCGCGTGATGCCGAGGGACAGATGGGGCCGTATGAAGCGTCCCTGGTCGACAATCATCCGCTCGCCATTCCCAATCAACCCCTCGAAATCCTTCGGACCATCCATTCCTTCGATCCGTGCATGGCCTGCGGTGTTCATGTGCTGGATGCCGAAGGCAATGCGATCATCGAGGTAAAAGTTCAATGAGTGCCCCGCCGGACTCGCAGCTTCCGCCGTCCCGTCTCCACCCGCGCTTTCACCTCGGCAAGGACATGGACTCGCCGAGCGGGACCTACCGATGGGTTTCGATCTGGGGAGCTCCGCTCCGGATCATGCACTGGATCGCCGCGCTCAGTATCGTGATCCTGGCTGTCACCGGGTTGTACATCGGGAAACCCTATTTCATCACCAGCGGCGAAACCAGCTCGCACTACCTGATGGGGTGGATGCGCTTCATTCACTTCACCGCCGCCGCTTTCCTGGTCATGACTGGCATCGTGCGGGTGTACTGGCTCTTTGCCGGCAATCGGTTTGAACGGCTGCCGGCGCTCTTTCCGATTCGCCCGCGGGACTACGTCAACATGTATCGCCAGGTAAAATTCTACCTGATGATTCAACCGGAGAAGGCTCCCCGGTATATCGGTCACAATCCGTTGCAACAGATGAGTTATACCGGGATGTATGTAGCCGGTGTCGTGGTCACGATCACCGGCTTCATTCTCTACGGTCAGTTCAACCCTGGCGGCATGATTTTCCACCTCTTCGCCTGGATCGCACCACTGGTGGGGGGAATCCAGATCGTTCGACTGGTGCATCACGTCACGACGTGGGCGTTCCTGATCTTCATTCCGATCCATGTCTACCTGGCCATGCGGGCCGACCTGCTCGAGCGGGCCGGCGTGGTGTCGTCCATCGTCACGGGAGGTCGTTTCGTCGACACCACGCACCATCACGTCGATGATTGAATCGGAATCGGGGCAGACGCTGGTACTGGCGCTGGGCAATCCGCTCATGGGCGATGACGGGTTCGGCCTGGCCGTGCTGGACGTTCTCCGGCGGACTGGCCTGGTGCCGTCAACCGTCACGCTGATGGATGGTGGCACCTGGGGAATGAACCTGCTGCCGGCCATCGAGGCCGCCGGCCAGTTGATCCTGATCGACGCCATCAAGGTCGGTGCTGAGCCAGGGTCCGTCGTGCGACTGGTGCGTGATCAGCTCCCGCGCTGCTTCAGCCACAAGATCTCGCCCCATCAGATGGACCTGCGCGAGGTGCTCGCGCTGGCGGAGTTGCGGGGCCATCTGCCGGCCGAGCTGGTGGCGCTTGGCGTTCAGCCGGAAGACGTGAGCTTCCGGCAGTCCTTGAGTCCGGTCGTGGAAGCAAAGGTCGGCATGGTTGCCGAATTGACGCTTCGCCAGCTGGCGGAGTGGGAAGATCGGTCGAATCTGCTGGCGGTGGCCATTGCATGAGCTGAGCCTGGCCATGGAGGTCTGCCG
>JBDTRF010000097.1:0-11719 GCA_039931815.1 Gemmatimonadota bacterium | reverse complement strand
CCAGCACCGCAAGAAGCAGATGCTCAAGCGGCTCAAGATCGTGGACGCGTTCCTCTCCTCCGGAGACTCGGGCGACCTGCCCAATAATCCGGCCTGGATGATCCTGGACGTCGTTCCGGTCATTCCACCCGATCTCCGGCCGCTGGTGCCGCTCGATGGCGGACGCTTCGCCACGTCGGATCTCAACGACCTGTACCGCCGGGTGATCAACCGGAACAACCGGTTGCAGAAGCTGATCCAGCACAAGGCGCCGGAAGTCATTCTCCGGAATGAAAAGCGAATGCTGCAGGAGGCGGTGGACGCCCTGTTCGACAACGGTCGCCGGAGCAAGGCGATTCGGGGCCGTGGCAAACGGCCGCTCAAGTCGCTCTCCGACATGCTCAAGGGCAAGCAGGGCCGCTTCCGGCAGAACCTGCTCGGCAAGCGCGTCGACTACTCGGGCCGTTCGGTGATCGTGGTCGGTCCCGAGCTCCGACTCCACCAGTGCGGTCTCCCCAAGGCGATGGCGGTCGAGTTGTTCAAGCCGTTCATCATCCACCAGCTGGTGCAGAAGGGGATTGCCGAGACGGTCAAGCGGGCCAAAAAGATCGTCGAAAAGGAGTCGCCGGAGGTATACGAAATCCTGGAAGAGATCATCCAGGACCATCCGGTGCTGCTCAACCGGGCACCGACGCTGCACCGCCTCGGCATCCAGGCGTTCGAGCCGGTACTGGTCGAGGGCAAGGCGATCCGGATTCATCCGCTGGTCTGTGCCGCGTTCAACGCCGACTTCGACGGCGACCAGATGGCCGTGCACGTGCCGCTGTCCTTTGAGGCGCAGCTGGAAGCCCGGCTGCTGATGATTTCGTCCAACAACATCCTCAAGCCGTCGGACGGTCGTCCGGTGGCCGAGCCATCGCAGGACATGGTGCTCGGTTCCTACTTCCTCACCAAGCTGCCCCGCGGCCTGGAAGAGAAGCTGGCCGAAGCGAAGGACAAAGCGAAGGTGCGGGAAGAGTACTGGAAGAGCGCCAAGTGGTTCGGCAGTGTCGCCGAGCTGGAAATGGCGCTCCTCACCGGCAGCATCACGTATCACACGGCGATCCACTTCTGGGTGGTTCCGCCGCGGGGATCCAACGATCCCAAGCCGCGCTGGGTGCAGACCACCGTCGGTCGGGTGGTGTTCAACAACATCCTTCCGGGCAAGCTGGTCGCCGAGCTTGGATTCCGCGACGAGCTGATGAAGAAAAAGGCCCTGTCCGACCTGGTGCTGCAGAGCTACCAGCGGGCGGGCCTGTCCGACACCGTGTTGCTGCTCGACCGGTTGAAGGAGTTCGGATTCCGCTTCGCGACGTTCGGCGGTATTTCGATCGGCATCGAGGATCTCGAGATCCCGGCCGAGAAGGTGACGCTGATCGAGGAAGCGGAGAAGCGGGTGGCCCGGTTCCAGAAGGCGTACAACACCGGCCAGATCACCTTCGGCGAGCGGTACAACAAGGTGATCGATGCCTGGACCCACGCGAACAACGACGTGGCCGAGGCCATGGTGAACCACCTGCGCCGGTCGCGCGGCGGGTTCAACCCGGTATTCATGATGTTCGATTCCGGGTCTCGAGGCAGCCGTGACCAGATCCGTCAGCTGGCCGGTATGCGCGGACTGATGGCCAAGCCGCAGAAGAAGCTGACCGGCGGCATCGGTGAAATTATCGAAAGCCCGATCAAGTCCAACTTCCGTGAAGGTCTCACCGTGCTCGAGTATTTCATCTCGACTCACGGCGCGCGAAAGGGTCTCGCCGATACCGCCCTCAAGACGGCGGACGCCGGTTACCTCACGCGTCGGCTGGTGGACGTGGCGCAGGATGTCACGATCACGGAAGAGGATTGCGGCACCATCATGGGACTCGAAATCTCTTCGCTCAAGGAAGGCGAAGACGTTATCGAGCCGCTGAAGGAGCGCATCCTCGGCGTCGTCGCGTCGGAAGACGTGTTCGATCCGCACGAACTCGATGAAGACGGCGATGCCAAGTTGCTGGTTCCGGCCGGCCGACTGATCGACGAGGCTTCGGCCGCGGCGATCGACGACGCGGGCATTGAAAAAGTGAAGATCCGGTCGGTCCTGACCTGCGAAGCGCGCCGGGGAGTCTGCCGGATGTGCTATGGTCGGAACCTGGCCACAATGGATATCGTGGATATGGGCGAAGCCGTCGGCATCCTGGCCGCGCAGTCGATCGGCGAGCCGGGTACCCAGCTGACGCTCCGTACCTTCCACATCGGCGGTACGTCATCCCGCATCGCCGAAGAAGCCGAGCGGAGAGCGCGGACCGACGGTATCGTCAAGTACACCGCCGGGCTCGAGTTTGCTGATCTGCCGGTGGAATACGAAGATGGCACCAAGGGCAACATCCGCGTGGTGCTGACCCGCGAAGACGAGTCGGCCTCGGACGAGACCAAGGAAGGCATCCTGGTCCTGGACGAGAACGATCCGAAGCGCGTGCTCAACCGCTACCCCGTGCCCGAAGGCGCTCTCCTGATGGTCAAGGAAGGCGACAAGGTCGAGGGGCAGAAGCAGGAGCGTCGCGGTTCCATTCTGTACACCTGGGATCCGTACAACGACCCCAGCATCATCAAGCTCGATGGTGAGCTCCGCTGGAAGGACCTGGTCCCGGGCGAGACGCTCAAGGAAGAGCTGGACGAATCCACCGGCCTCCGGTCGCTGGTCGTCATGGCCGATCCGGATCGCGAGCTGCATCCGTCGGTGCTGGTTTACAGCGGCAACAAGAAAGATCCCCAGGAGTACACCCTGGCTGAAGGTTCACGCATCATCCTCGGCTCGCCCACCGACCAGGTGACGCGCGCCATGAATACGCCGGACGGTGCGAACCCCTGGAACTCGAAGTTCGAGGTCGAAGAGGTCGGCATCCAGGTCGCGTGGCCGAGCAAGACCAAGAAGGAGAGCAAGGACAAGACGGTGTATCTCTCCGCACCGGTCAAGGTGAAGAAGGGTGTGACGGTCACCAAGATCCCGCGGCAGGCGTACAAGACCCGGGATATCACCGGTGGTCTCCCCCGGGTGGCCGAGTTGTTCGAAGCACGGCGCCCGAAGGATCCGGCGACGATTTCAGAAATCGATGGTATCGTCCGGTTCGGCGAAATCAAACGGGGCAAGCGCGAGATCTTTGTCCGCGAAACCGAGGGCGAAGAGCGGCTGTACGAGGTTCCCGCGGGCAAGCACCTCCGGGTGCACGAGGGCGATCGCGTGCGGGCCGGCGACCGGCTGACCGAAGGCCCGGTGAACCCGCACGACATCCTGTTGATCAAGGGGCCGCGCGCGGTGCAGGAGTACCTGCTGAACGAAGTGCAGGAGGTCTATCGCCTGCAGGGTGTGCGCATCAGCGACAAGCACATCGGAACCATCGTACGGCAGATGCTGCAGAAGATCCGGGTCACCGATCCAGGCGATACCGACTTCCTCGAGGGCGAGACGGTCGACAAGCTCACCTTCCGGGAAGAAAACGACCGGATGCAGAAACGGAAGATGCAGCCGGCCAAGGCGGAACCAGTCCTGCTCGGCATCACCAAGGCGAGTCTCACGACGCAGTCGTTCATCTCGGCGGCGTCATTCCAGGAGACCACGCGGGTGCTGACTGATGCGGCGATCCGGGGAGCCAAGGACGACCTGCTGGGACTCAAGGAGAACATCATTATCGGGCACCTGATCCCGGCCGGTACCGGCATCTATCGGTACACCGAGATCGACGTGAATCCGCCCGAGGGTTATGAGCCTCCACCGCCTCCGGCTGAAGAGGTGTTGCCGGTGGCTGGGGTCCCGCTCGCAGGAGCCATCAGCGAGTAGAGTCGGAATCCCGCCCTGCCGGCGGGTCACATTGGAACGTTTTCAGGGCAAGAGGCGTAGGGAGGCACATTCAGTGCTTTCACTGCGCCTCTTTCTTTCAGGAGCTTTCATGTTCAAACCATTGCTTGGAGTCGCCGCGACGGGTATCGCCGCCGTGCTTGCCTGGAAGCTCATGGCCATCGTCATGCTTCCACTCCTCGGCCTGGCTATCGGCTTCGTCGCCCTGATGATCAAGCTCGTGGTCGTCTTCTTCGTGCTGGTGTTTGCGTTCTGGCTCCTTCGTCGGTCATCTCACTCGGAGTCCATTGCCTGAACGTGCAGGCTCGCCTGGTGCTGGCCCTTCGCTGCAACTCTTGAGGGCCAGCAGCCATCAGTACCTGCGATGTTCGAGCGGGGATTCCTGGCGTGAACGCGAACAATTGTCAAAAGGGCGCAGGGAGTGCTGCGCCTTATCTCCTATCCGTCCCTGATTCACTCATCCCAGGAGTGTTCAATATGAAGCCACTGCTCGCTGTCGCGGCGACCGGTATTGCGGCTGTACTGCTCTGGAAACTCATGGCTGTCGTACTGCTGCCGATGGTGGGGCTGGCGATTGGGTTGGCGGCGCTGGTGCTCAAGGTCGTATTCGTTTTCTTTCTCCTCGTGTTTGCGTATTGGCTTTATCGCAAGACGGCAGGGCATGAGGATTCGATGGCGGGCTGAGTTTGTAGGTCCTCAACGGGCGCAGCAGAGATGCCGCGTCCGTTTATTCTTCCTGAATTCGATTCACCCTCAGCAGGGCTTCATCCAGAGCACCGCGTGATCACCGGTGCCTCCGGACGGAAGCTGGCTCGACCCGGATATCAGGCCGCACTTGTTGATGGCGAGCCCGCGGGAGAGGCCGCCTCCCAGGTCGCCAAGATCGAGGTAGGTTCCGTTGGTCTTAAGCAGAAACGCCCGGAAGGTCCCGTTGAAGCTGGTCCCCACGATCTGTCCCCGCTCGTTGATGTCCTCCGCCGCCGTGCTGGAAGAATCCATCGTCCCGAGGTCTACCATTCCGCCGGCCTGGGTCCAGAGAAAGGCGTGGTTGACTCCGCTGGCCGCTTCGCTCTCGCCCACCACCTGGCCCTTGTTGTTGATGCCGTTGGCAAAGCTGCGCTGGCCGCCGAGAGTGCCAATGTCCACCATGCCGGTCGCCTGCGACCAGTAGAATGCGTGGGGGCCGGTCGCTGCCAGGTCGGATTCTCCCACCACTTCTCCCTGGTCGTTAATATCCCGCGCGCTGCTGAAGCTCCCGCCCAGCGTACCCAGGTCGGCCATCCCTGTTGAGTCCGACCACAGGAATGCATGCGACGCGGTTGATGGGAACGCACCGACCGACGAGCTACCGACTACCTGGCCCAGGTTGTTGATGCCGTTGCCTTCGCTGGCGCCGCGATTGTTGGCCAGGGTTCCGAGGTCGATCATTCCACCGGACTGACTCCAGAAGAACGCGTGGGCGTGGCTATCGGCGTTGTAGCTGAAGCCCGTGGCCTGTTCCAGGTTATTGAGCGCGTTACCGTTTCCATTCACGCCGCCGGTAAAGTGACCGATGTCGACCCGGGCGCCCGAAATGAGCCTGAGCCATGGGCCGTTCATGCTGGAGGTGCCGAGGACGGTTCCACCGTCGTTGATGTCGGCGCCAAACCCATTGAATTCCCCCGGAACGGCGAGATCGACCAGGGTGTAGGGTGCGGGAACTCCGGCGTTGGCGGCCAGCAGGGTGGGCGACGCGGGGTCGGAAGAATCGTTGCACGCCCCCAGTACGCCCGCCAGCAGCGCGCTTAAGGCGGTAGCCCGCAAACCGTTTCTGATGTCCATGGCTGTCTCCCTCAGTGTGCAATATCGACCACCCTCTATGTGCAGTTAAGCGGAAATGACCGGTGAAACCGGACACGGAGGGCGTTGAGCCCCCGGACGGGGAGTCGACGGCGTACCTGTCGCGGGATCGGCGGTATATCTTGCTCCATCCCACAAACCAGGATTCACGGTGCTTCGACGGGATTTCCTCGCCCAGACCGCCGTCCCCCTCGCGGCCTCAATGGTCACATTGCCACGAGGCTTGAACCGGTCGATTCGGCCCGTTCCCACGCCGTCCCAACTCGCCTGGCACCAAAACGAGCTCTCGCTCTTCCTTCATTTCGGGGTGAACACCTTCACCGACCGCGAATGGGGAGACGGTACCGAAGACCCGGCCATTTTCAACCCGGTCGCCCTGGATGCAAGGCAGTGGATTCGCGCCGCAAAGGCCGGTGGGTTCCGCACCGCGATTCTCACCGCGAAGCATCACGACGGATTCTGTCTCTGGCCGAGTCGGCTGACGGATCACAGCGTCCGGAGCAGCCCGTGGCGCGAGGGCAGGGGAGATGTCGTGCGGGAATTTACCGAGGCGTGCCGGGAGGAAGGGCTGATCGCGGGTTTGTATCTATCGCCGTGGGACCGACACGAGCCGTCCTATGGAGACTCTCCCCGGTACAATGATTTCTATATCGCACAACTCACCGAGCTGCTGACGCAGTATGGCCCGATCGGCGAAATCTGGTTTGATGGAGCAAATGGGGAGGGGCCTAACGGGAAGCGCCAGTCCTATGACTGGTCGAGAATTCACGGGACCGTGCGGCGACTGGCCCCTCGTGCATTGATGTTCTCCGACGCCGGCCCGGACCTTCGCTGGATTGGCAATGAAAAAGGTACGGCGGGCGACCCGAACTGGTGCATGATGGATCCCGCCGCCGTGCCTTACGCCGGTGCCGATGGACCGGGCATTATCGACGCGCTCCAGCACGGGGATCCGCACGGCAGCGTCTGGCGTCCTGGCGAAGCCGATGTCTCCATCCGCCCAGGCTGGTTTTACCATCCCGCGGAAGACGACAAGGTGCGGACGGTGCTGGGACTTCGCGACCTTTACTTTTCATCCGTGGGCCGGAACGCTGGCCTCCTCCTCAACGTGCCGCCCAATCGCTCGGGCCTGATCTCCCCGATCGATGCGACCCGGATGGGTGAGTTTGGAGATCTCCTTGCGCACTCATTCTCCCATGATCAATCGCGGTCGGCTCAATCCGCATCTGATAATAGAGGGAGAACCCGGCAACCAGGGCGGGTCTTCGATCCCGATCCATCTTCCCACTGGGACGCCCCTATGAGCGGAGGCTGGCTTCAGCTCGATTTCTCCTCGCCCATTCAGTTCAACGTGGTCTCAATCCAGGAAGCCATCGCATCGGGCCAGTCGGTCTCGGCCCACCGAGTCGAGGCCTGGAGTGGCTCCGAATGGTCGATCATTACCGTGGGGACGACCGTCGGGGCCAGGCGACTTCATACTTTTCAGCCGGTCACAACGACCAGGGTGAGGCTTTCGATCATGTCGGCTCTCGACTCGGTTCGGATCAGCCGCGTTGGCTTGTTCAAAATGGACTTCGGCGATTGAGGCCTTCTCCGGGCGAATTAAATTTCCCCGAGCCGTCGGTACGTTTCAGCGAGATGAAACCATAGGGTGGAGAAAACCGTTTCTTCCCTCGGGCACCTGTGTGGCAACGTGCCCATCCCTGTCTCCCGATATTTTCTCTCTCCCGGACGCCCCATGCGCCGTACGCTCCTGCTAACCGTGCTCACGACAATGCTGGCTCATGGTCTGTCTGCCCAGGCGATCAGTCCTGAACCGTTACGCACCCGGCTCTTTGCCCTGGCGGACGATTCGATGATGGGCCGAGACCCGGGAACCCCGGGAAACTTCAAGGCGGCCGAGTATGTCGCGGCAGAGTTCCGCAAACTGGGGCTCACTCCTGCCGGTGATAGCGGGGGATGGTATCAGCGCGTGCCATTGGGACGGAATAGCCTCGATCCAGCGACCGAGTTGATCGTCGGAGGAAGTCCTCTCAAGCTCGGCGTCGACTATCTCCCCGTTGGCCAGGGCGATGGGAGTCGAGATCTCGCTCCATCCGTCGCGGTATACGGCGGCATGCTCAACGATCCCTCGAGCTGGATTTCCGCGGAGCAGGCGACCGGAAAGGTGGTCGTCCTCTTCCTCGCTCAGGATGCCCCACCGCGGCAGCTCGGCGCCGCCATCGCCGATCCTCGCCTGGCCGGTGCCTGCGCCGTCGTGGCTGCCGAACTCGAGCGGTTGTCGGCGGGGAACATCCAGAATCTGACGCGAGGTCAGTTGATTGTGGGAGCGCCCCAGGCCCGGGAGGCCGCTGGTCCGATGATGTTCATTGTCTCGGTGCCCACGGCCGAGCGAATGGTTGGTAGCAGGGCAGGTGCCGCGAGCAACCAATCGACCGGTGTCGAGGTCAAAGGTCGGGTGAAGACGTCGTTTCATTCGTTTGATCCCCCCGCCAGGAATGTCGTCGCGGTTCTTCCTGGCTCCGATCCAGCGTTGAGGGGTGAGTTTGTATCTATCACCGCGCACAACGATCACGTGGGGTTGACCGCTCATCCGGTGGAGCATGATTCGATTCGCGCGTATGACCGGGTCGTCCGACCCATGGGCGCCGACTCACCCGCCCGTCCTGCGACGGCTGACGAACAGACGAAAATCACCGCCATTCTCGATAGTTTGCGGAAGATCCGCCCCGCTCGCCCCGATTCCATCCTGAACGGGGCTGATGACGACGGGACGGGTACCGTGGCACTCCTGGAGATTGCGGGTGCTCTCTCCCGGATGCAGGTCCATCCGCGCCGGTCGATTCTGTTCGTATCGCATACGGCGGAAGAACTGGGGCTCCTCGGATCTCGCTGGTTTACCGATCACCCGACGGTGCCGCGGGATTCCATCGTGGCCGAGCTCGACATGGACATGATCGGGCGGGGTAGTGTCACGGATCTCCCCAAGGGAGGACCCGGGTATCTCGAGGTCGTGGGTGTGCGGCGCTTATCGACTGAATTCGGCGATACGCTCGAAGCGGTCAACGCCCGGCAGCCGGTGCCCTTTCTTCTCAACTACGAATATGATGCGCCGGGACACCCGCTCCAGTACTATTGCCGAGCGGACCACTACAGCTACGCCCGGTACGGCATTCCTGCCACCGCACTCTCCCGGGGTGAGCACCTGGATTATCATCAGGTGACCGATGAGCCGCAGTACATCGACTATGCTGCGCTGGCCCGGGTAGCGAACCTGGTTCATGATGTGGCCCTGCAGGTCGCCAACATGAGCCATCGTCCCCTGGTCAATCAGCCTCACGGCGACCCCAGTTCTCGTTGCGTCCAGTAAGTTGTCATTCCCCTTTCACTGTTTCCGAGGATCTCTCGTGTTTGGCTCAATTCGCCTTGCGGTCACTGGCCTCTGTCTCACCCCGTTCCTCCTCAGCGCCCAGGCTCGGGCAACCGGCCAGGTTGGCGAATATTCACCACCTCGAGTCTGGCCGGTCCGGCAACATGCGTTCGACCTCCAGCACCAGAAGATCGCCGTCACGTTCGACGTCGATCAGCGGAGCATGACGGGAGAAGTTACGACGACGCTGGTCGTGACGGGCCAGCCGACCCAGGCGATCAAACTCGACGCTTCCGACCTGACGATCGATGCCGCCCGCGACGCCCAGGGCAAGCGGCTCCGCTTTACCGCGGATACGGCGAGTGTCACCGTGCGTCTGGGCCGCAAGGCGGCGGTTGGTGATACGGTCAGATTCACGCTGGCGTACCACGGCAAGCCGGAACGGGGGATGTACTTCGTTCCTCGCCGCCGGACCATGTGGACCCAGGGCGAGGCGATCGAGACCCGAAGCTGGGTGCCAACCTACGATGCGCCTAACGACAAGACCACGTGGGAAATCCTGGTCACTGCGGACACCAGCATGAGTGTGCTGTCCAATGGCCGGCTGGTGGGTGTCACCCCTGGTGCGGATGGGAAGAGCAAGGTGTGGGACTGGTCCCAGGAAAAGCCCGCGTCGACCTATCTCTACTCCATTGTCGCTGGGCCGTACGTTTTCCTCAAAGACAACTGGCGAGGCATCCCGGTCGAATACTTCGTGACACCTGACACGATTCCCGCGACCTGGCGCACGTTCGGCGAGACGCCGAGCATGATGGAGACGTACAGCCGGGTGCTCGGTGTGAACTTTCCCTGGGCCAAGTACGACCAGGCCATCATTCCCGACTTTACTTTCGGTGGCATGGAGAACGTCTCCGCCACCACCCAGACCGACTTGGTTCTGCATGGGAGCGGGGGAGAACCCGGCTCGAGCGGGCGGGGGTTGAATGCCCACGAGCTGGCGCACCAGTGGTTCGGTGACCTGACGACGACCGCGACGTGGGCGCACATCTGGCTCAATGAAGGCCTCACGACCTACATGGAGTCGGTCCACGAGGAAAAGAGCCGCGGCTGGGAAGCGGCGGAATGGAACTGGTTGAATCAGCAGTTGGCGGCCATGGGTGCGGATCAGAACCAGGCCCGTCCGCTCGTCCTGGGGGAAGACGCCGGGATGGACCCGATCAATCTCTTCTTCAGCGGGCACGTGTATCCGAAAGGTGCCCAGGTCGCCCACCAGCTGCGGCGGTTGCTGGGAGACTCCGTGTTCTGGGCGGGGATGAAGCGATTCCTGACCGACAACGGCTACAAGCCGGTTGAGACGCGCGACTACGCGATTGCCATGGAAAAGACGTCGGGAAAGGACCTCGACTGGTTCTTTGACCAGTGGGCGTACGGCATCGGATTCCCCAAGGTGAAGGTGACGCGGGCCTGGAACGAGGGCAACAAGACGCTCACCCTCACCGTCAACCAGACCCAGGCCATCGATTCGACGCATCCATTTTTCCGATTCCCTGCCACCGTGCGGGTGGTGACGCGCGACTCGGTCGTGCGGCACGAGATCATGGTGACGGAACAGGGTCAGAAATTCCAGGTTCCGCTTCCCGGCGCGCCACTCCGTTTTCGTTTCGATGATGGTGGGTGGCTGCTGGGCACCGTCAGCACGGATCAATCGGTCCCGGAGTTGGCCGAACAGGCCAGGCATGACCTGGAGTTCCGGGCGCGCTACTGGGCTTTGACCGAGCTGGATAAGAAGACCGATTCGGTCGCAATCGAGGCGCGACGCTTTATTGCCCTGAATGATGAGTCCGAACACATGCGGGGGGAGGCGCTGCGGCAGCTGACGACGGATGCGTCGCCCGAGTCCCGGGCCATTGTCCTTGCCGGGCTTGCCGATCCGTCAGACAACGTGCGGGGTGAAGCGATCCGGGGAGCCGCGCGCGCCGACAGCGCCGGTGCCCAGAAGCGCGCGGTGGACCTGATTCAGCACGACCGCAGCTTCAACGTGCAGCAGCAGGCGCTTGCGGTCTACAATCCGGCCATTGCTCCCGAGGGCACGGCCCTTCTGATCGACCGGGTGAAGAATGGCGGCTCGCTCGGCGTTCGCCTCACCGCTGCAGGGCGGCTGCTCAAGAAGCCCGATGCTGAAGGCGCCGCGGCCATCGAAGCATTGACGGCCACTGTCGAACCGAGAAACGCAAGACAGACCGCGCTCAATATCCTGAGTCAGTGGCCTGACAAGACACGGGTGATAGGGGTCGCGACCAAGTATCTCAACGATGGCGACCCGCTCTTCGCCGTGAGCGCAGTATTTACCCTGGGTCGAATTGGAGGAGATTCGGGGAAGGCGGTCCTGCGGCAGGCGATGGCAAAGGAGACGAGGGTGACCGTGCGCGCGGCGATGCAGCAGGTATTGGCGCATTAGAAAAAGTGAAGGGTACCGCGCACAGGAAACGAAAAGAACGTGCAGCGTGCAACGTATCAGATCAACTTTCTCGATCCGGCGTGGTATGTGGTGTCGGGCGACAACCCTGGTGGATTGGACCAGTGTTGAACAACTGCTAACTTCGCAACGCTGCACGCTGCACGCTGCACGCTGCACGCTGCACGCTGCACGCTGCACGCTG
>JBDTRF010000096.1:0-11745 GCA_039931815.1 Gemmatimonadota bacterium | reverse complement strand
TTGTTCCGGCCCTGTGTCTATCGGCGGTCATTCCTTTTGCCGCGCCACTGCCGGTCAATTTCGAATTCAGCGTGCCGCTTCTTGGGCGGTTCGTTCAGCATGGACCAACCCCGATGGTGGTGGCCGATCTGCCCGTCGGATTTCTCTTCGTCCTCGCCATCAGTTCGCTCGGGGTCTACGGCATCGCCCTCGCTGGATGGTCATCCAACAGCAAGTATTCATTGCTGGGCGGACTGCGCGCGAGTGCGCAGATGGTTTCCTATGAGGTCGCCATGGGGATGAGCCTGATCCCGGTGATTCTGCTGGCCGGGAACGTGTCGTTCTCTTCCATTATTGCGCACCAGCAGGCGGGGCTCTGGTTTGTCTTCCCGCTCTCGCTCTCATTCTTCGTCTTCCTGGTCGCCGGCTTCGCCGAGACCAACCGGCTGCCGTTCGACATGCCGGAAGCCGAATCGGAGCTGATCGCGGGGTACCATACCGAATACAGTGCCATGAAGTTTTCGCTGTTCTTCATTGCCGAGTATTCAAACATGGTGACCGTGTCGGCGATGGTCGCCACCATTTTCTTCGGGGGGTGGGATATCCCGGGAACCTGGGACCAGACGCACGCCGGCATCCTGGTGACGCTGGTCACCGGGTTGGCCTTTTTCCTCAAGGTCTTCTTTTTCCTCTTTTTCTTCATGTGGATCCGCTGGACCTTGCCGCGGTTCCGTTTCGATCAGCTGATGGCACTCGGGTGGAAAGTGCTGTTGCCGCTGGCGCTGGTGTACATCATGGTGATCGCGGGGTCGGTCTATGTGATCGAACAGGTCCTGGGAGTGACCCGGCCCCTGCTCCAGCATGCGATGCTCTTTGGTGTCAACATCGTGGTTGGCTATGTCGTCTTCTTCCTGCTCGATAAGAACGCGGTCATTACCGGGTCGCAGATGGCGCGACGAGAGGCATTGGCACGCGCCGGCACGATGTCTCCGCGCTGAGAAAACGGCATACCGCGAAGGCGCAAGGACACGAGGGTTGGCCACAGCCCGAATATCTGGCAGAATTGTTTGTGTTTGGTTGAAAAGAAAAACTGACATGATCGCGTCGGCGGAAACGCTTGCGAGTCTTCGCGACCTTCCCGCCTTTGCGGTGCGGCGGTGGTAGCGAACACCGGACGTTGCACCTTCATACGGTGCTTTTCCACAGGATGGAGCTCGAATGGCAATCGGTGTGAAAGTGATGAAGCGGCCGGAAGAGCAGGTGAGTTATATCCGGGCCACGCTCAAGGGTATGGCGCTCACCTTCAAGCACATGTTCCGGCCCAAGGTGACCATGCAGTACCCCGAACAGAAGAGCACCACGGACTGGAGCATTTCGCCCCGCTGGCGGGGGACCCACCGGATGCTCACCGACGAGCAGGGGCGCAGCAAATGCGTCGCCTGTGGCCTCTGTCCCCAGATCTGTCCCGCCAACTGCATCAAGCTGGTGCCGGGCGAAGATGAAGAGGGAAACCGGTATCCACTGATTTACGAAATCGACGAGTTCCGCTGCATCTTCTGCGGGTACTGCCAGGAAGTCTGCCCGGAAGAAGCGATTCACGTCGGAGTTCACTTTGAAAATTCGGAATACAATCGCGAGCGGTTCGTCTACGACCTCGAGCGGCTGCAGTCACAGACGCATGCCGTGTCGACGCTGTGGGACCCCAGCGATCCCAGGGGCGAATAGATGAGCGAGGCTGTTTTTTACTTCTTCGCGGTCGTGGCGATCCTGTCCGCCCTGCTGTGCATTCTTCAGCGTAACCCGATTTCGGCCGCGCTCTGGCTGGTCAGCACCATGTTCTGCCTCGCGGCGATCTACGTGCTCCTGAATGCGCCGTTTATCGCGGCGATCCAGGTGCTGGTCTACGCCGGGGCCGTGATGGTGCTCTTCCTGTTCGTCATCATGCTGCTCAACCTGGGGCGCGCCAGGTCAGACCTGCGGGGATTCGCCTTCTGGATGCTGGCACTGCTCGTCGTCGGCGTGCTGGCCGCCCGGCTTCTCCCCCTTATCAATTACACACCCGAACGCCTGACCCTCGAGTATTCCCGATCGGAGATGCTGGCCAACCCGGACCTGGTCTTCCCCGCTGGTCGAGCCGGCATCGAGGCGACGCAGGCGCAGGGAGTGGTTGGCGCGGTCGCGCAGCCCCTGTTCGAGTCATACCTCGTGCCCTTTGAAATCACCTCCATCCTGCTCCTCGTCGCGATCGTCGGCGCGGTCGTCCTCGCCAAGCGGAGGATTTGAAATGCTCCTGGGACAATCCCTCGCCCTGTCGGCGATCCTGTTCAGCATCGGGGTGGCGGGCGTCCTGATCCGACGCAACGCGATCGTGCTGTTCATGTGCATCGAACTCATGCTGAACGCCGTCAACCTCGCGTTCGTCGCCCTGGCCCAGGTGCACGGGCTCAATGGCCAGGTCATCGTCTTCTTCGTGATGACCGTGGCAGCGGCGGAGGCCGCGGTCGGACTGGCAATCATCCTGGCCACCTTCCGACATACCGAATCGGTCGATCTCAATAACATCAACCTGCTCAAAGGCTGATGATCCTCTCCGCGTTCAGCACTCAACACGTGGCAGCGGCAGGGTCCCTGGCAGGCACCGCGGCGGACTGGATCTGGCTGGCCATCGCGCTGCCCTTTGCCGGGTTCCTGATCAACGGCACGCTCGCTTTCGTCCGGCCCAACGCCAGGACCCTGGTCTCGATCATTGGGACCGGTGTCATGATCCTGGCCTTCGCGCTGGCCGTCGCGATTTTCCTCGCGGTGCGGGCGGCAGCGCCCGACATCCCGTATGTCGTCACCCTGTGGTCATGGCTGCCGGTGGGGGACCTGGCGGTCAACTTCGCTTTCCAGGTGGACCAGCTCTCGACCATCATGCTGCTGGTGGTGACCGGCGTCGGAAGCCTGATCCATCTCTTCAGCGTGGGGTATATGCACGACGACGAGGGCTATGCGCGGTATTTCGCGTATCTCAACCTCTTCGTCTCCTTCATGCTGGTGCTGGTCCTCGGATCCAGCTTTCCCATGCTCTTCATCGGGTGGGAAGGCGTCGGTCTCTGCAGCTACCTGCTGATCGGCTTCTGGTACTCGGTCAAGGCCAATGCTGACGCGGGCAAGAAAGCGTTTATCGTCAACCGGATCGGCGACTTTGGTTTTCTCGTCGCCATGTTCCTGATCTGGAACAGCGTGGGGTCTCTCGATTTCACCACCGTGCTGGCGAAAGCGCCGGACCTGATGCCGGTGGGGAGCGGGGTCGTCACCGCCATCACGCTCTTTCTCCTGCTCGGTTGTACCGGCAAGTCGGCCCAGATTCCGCTCTACACCTGGCTCCCGGACGCCATGGCCGGTCCCACGCCGGTTTCGGCCCTGATCCATGCGGCCACGATGGTGACCGCCGGGGTCTACCTGGTCGCTCGCACCAACCTGTTGTTCACCCTGGCGCCGACGTCGAGCCTGGTGACGGCCGGTATCGGGGCGTTGACCGCGCTCTTCGCGGCGACGATAGGCCTGCGCCAGTACGACATCAAGAAAGTGCTGGCCTACTCCACCGTCTCCCAGCTGGGCTACATGTTCCTCGGCGTCGGCGCATTTGGTTACACCGCCGGCGTTTTTCACCTGGTCACCCATGCATTTTTCAAGGCGCTGCTCTTCCTCGGCGCCGGTAGCGTGATTCACGCGATGCACCACGCCTACCATGCGACGCACTCCCACGAGGACGCCCAGGACATGCGGAACATGGGCGGACTTCGTCGCTACATGCCGTGGACCTTTGCGCTGATGCTGATCGCGACGCTGGCGATTTCCGGCATCCCTCCATTCTCCGGGTTTTTCTCCAAAGACGAAATCCTGGGGACCGCCTTTGCGCGTGGTGCCGAGCAACCGCTGTACTATGTCTTTTACGCGATGGGCATCATCGCCGCGTTCATCACCGCCTTTTACATGGCGCGCCTCATGAGCATGACGTTCATGGGCGAGAACCGCACGGGCGAAACCGAACGTTCACACCTGCATGAAGCGCCCTGGATCATGACGGGGCCGCTGCTCATCCTTGGCGTCCTCAGCCTGGCCGGAGGACTCATCAACATCCCCGAGTTGTTCGGCGGGAATGCCGGACTGCATCAGTGGCTGCACCCGGTCCTGGCGCGGGGCGAGGCGATCGGCGCGATTCCCGAGGTGACCCATTCGACCGAGTACATCCTGGTCGGCGCCGCCGTCCTGATCGGGGCGCTGGGTCTGCTCGCCGGATTCAGCGCGACCAGTCGCCGCCCCATCCTGACCGCTTCGCGGGCGCCCGAGGACCGGGGCTTCGCCCGGGTGCTCTACCATAAGTATTACGTGGACGAGATTTACGATGCGCTGATCGTCCGGCCCCTTCTCTGGCTATCCCGGGTGATTCTCTGGCAGCAGGTGGACCAGAACCTGGTGGATGGCGTTGCCGTGAACGGCGCCTCGCGCGCTTCGCGAGTCCTGGGCCGGTTCGGCAGCCTGCTGCAGAGTGGATATGTCGGCGGCTACATCATTGCGTTCCTGGCGGGGGCGATCTGGATCCTGTACGCGGTGGTATCATAGAATGCGCAGGACTGTGAAAGGCTTATGGCGTATGGCTCATGGCAATGTGGACGCAGATATTTCGCGTTCACCTCGAACCTGCTCTTGTCGGGGCTTTCAAGGCGCGGCCGGATGCTCGATTATCACGTTGCCATATGCGATACGCCATAAGCCATGAATAATTTTCTGAACTCTATCGGTTACCAGGACTGGATCATCCACGTCCTGCTCCTGCTTCCGCTGGCGGGCATGATTCCCATTCTTCTCCTCCCGGCGCGGCTGGCCAGGCAGGTGGCGCTCTGGGTGTCGATTGTCGAATTTGTGCTCTCGGCCGGCCTCTGGTGGGCGTACGTCCCGGGAAGCGGAGGCATGCAGTTCGTGTCGTCCATGGACTGGCTACCGCAGTGGGGCATCGCCTACCGGGTAGGCATCGACGGCATTTCACTCTTCATGGTGCTCCTGTCAACCGGCTTGATGCCGCTCTGCGTGCTGGCCAGCTGGCACTACATCACCGAACGGGAACCCGGGTACTACGCCCTGCTGCTCGCGCTGCTTACCGGCATGCTGGGTGTCTTCGTCTCGCTCGATCTCTTCGTGTTCTACGTGTTCTTCGAACTGATGCTGATCCCGATGTATTTCATCATCGGCATCTGGGGCGGACAGCGCCGTCTCTACGCGGCGATCAAGTTCTTCGTCTACACCTTTGTGGGTTCGCTGCTGATGCTGGTCGCGATCCTGGTGATGGTGCGGCGGGTCGGTGACGCGACGGGGGTCTATACGTTCGCGTATACCCATCTGCTGGAGAATGCTGCCGCGGTCGGATCCGCGGCACCCTGGCTATTCGCCGCGTTCGCGCTCGCCTTTGCGATCAAGGTCCCGATTTTCCCCTTCCATACCTGGCTGCCCGATGCGCACGTCGAGGCACCCACCGCCGGCAGCGTGCTTCTTGCCAGCGTGATGCTGAAGGTGGGAACCTATGGGTTCCTCCGGTTTGCGGTGCCGTTCTTTCCGGGCGTCGCCCTGAGTCCGGCCGTCAGTGCCCTGATGGTGACGCTGGCGGTCATCGGCATCATCTATGGCGCGCTGGTCGCCATGGTGCAGCCTGACGTGAAAAAACTCGTGGCCTACTCTTCCGTGAGCCATCTCGGCTTCGTGATGCTGGGGATCTGGGCCGCGACGATCCAGGGCGTGCAGGGCGCGCTCATGGTGATGATTGGCCACGGGCTCTCGACCGGCGCACTCTTCTTCCTGATCGGCATGCTGTACGAGCGGCGTCATACCCGTCTCATCGAGTCGTATGGCGGCATCGCGCGCGTGGTGCCGGTATTCAGCGCGATTTTCACGCTGGTGGCGTTATCGTCGATCGGTCTGCCAGGGCTCAATGGGTTTGTCGGTGAATTCCTGGTCCTGCTCGGCAGCTTCCAACATCACCCCTGGGCGACGGGGCTGGCCACGACCGGCGTCATCTTCGCCGCGGCCTACCTGCTCTGGGCGTTGCAGCGAATCATTTTCAATCCGCTGGATAAGGACGAAAACCGGGGACTCAAGGATCTGAGTCTTCGGGAGATGGCGGTCCTTCTCCCACTGATCCTTGGGATTGTCTGGATGGGCCTGTACCCCAAGCCGGTGCTGAAACGGATGGAACCCTCCGCGCAACAGTTCATTGATCTGGTCGAGCCGCATGTCACCAATCTGCGGCCGGTCTCAACGACCGAGGTGGCGCCGTGAACCACATGGACCTGAGCACGCCGATGGGTCTGACCGTGGCGCTGGCACCGGAGATCTTCCTCTCTTTCTGGTCGCTGATTGTCCTCCTGGTCATCGCGTGGCGGCATCGAACCGCGGCGGATAGTCGCGTCGTCGGCTGGCTCAGCTTTGTCGGGATTGTGCTCACCGGTGCCATCGTCGTCGGGATGTGGGCGGGCGGAGCCGGGATCGATGGATTTGCCAACATGATCGAAGTTGACGGCTTTCGATTCGCCACCTCGATGCTGTTCCTGCTTGCCGCCGGAGCCAGTATCCTGGTCTCCATGGCGTACGTCGAGCGGGAGAAGCTGCTGGCACCGGAATACTACGTGCTCATGCTGCTCGCCACGGTCGGGATGATGTTCATGGGCGGTGCGGCCGATCTCATCGTCCTCTTTCTCGGTCTCGAAGTCATGTCCGTCGCGGTCTACGTGCTGGCCGGGTTCAATCGGGCCAGCCGGTACAGTGCCGAGGCCGCGCTCAAGTACTTTCTCATTGGCGCCTTTGCGTCCGGATTTCTGCTGTATGGTATTGCGCTGATTTACGGGGCGACCGGACT
The DNA here is from genome assembly GCA_039931815.1 of Gemmatimonadota bacterium. Lineage (GTDB taxonomy): Bacteria > Gemmatimonadota > Gemmatimonadetes > Gemmatimonadales > GWC2-71-9 > DASYPP01. Next base: position 4,874 of record JBDTRF010000096.1, on the reverse strand, counting down.
GACCAATCTGTCACTGATTGGCATCAAACTCTCCGGCGCGCCAATTCCGTTCATGGCCAATCTGGGCCTGGGGCTGTTGTTGATCGGGTTGGCGTTCAAGGTCGCCGCCGTTCCGTTCCACATGTGGGCGCCGGACGTCTATGACGGCGCACCGACACCGGTGACCGGCTTCATGGCCACCGGAGTGAAGGCCGCCGCGTTCGCGGGACTGGCCCGCACCCTGCTCGAAGCATTTCCCAGCGCGATGTCCCAATGGCAACCGGTCATTGCCGTCATCAGCATCGCTTCCATGATTGTCGGGAACCTGGTGGCCCTGGTGCAGCGTCCGCTCAAGCGGATGCTGGCCTACAGCTCGGTCGCCCATGCCGGGTATCTGCTCGCTGCTCTCTGGGCCGGCAATCGGTTCGGCGCGACTACGCTGCTGATCTACCTGACTGCCTATACCCTGACCACCATCGCCAGCTTTACCATCCTGGCCGCGCTCGGTCGAAACGGGGAGCGGGACGTGACACTGGATGACCTGGCCGGCCTCGCGGAGCGGCGCCCCTGGATGGCGGCGGCGCTGGCCGTTTCCATGCTCTCGCTGCTGGGGTTCCCCGGGACGCTCGGGTTCATCGGAAAATGGTACATCCTCGAAGCGGTAGTGTCGCAGGGACAGACCGTTCTCGCCGTGGTCCTCGTTCTCACCAGTGTCGTGTCGGCCGGCTACTATTTGCCGGTGATCATGGCCATGTATATGCGCTCATCGCCCCAGCCCGACTCGCACGCCGGACACCGGCTGGTGCCCATGGCTTCCGTGGTTGTGCTGGTCTGCGTGGTCGGGATGTTGCTGTTTGGCGTCTTGCCGAACCTGTTGCTGGACCTGGCGCAGTCCAGCGTGGCCGGCCTCGGACAACTGGTGTCGCCGGTAGCGTCACAATAGCCTCACCCGGCCGGTCCGGTCGACGGCCAGCGACTGCAGTGCTCTTTTTCTCTTGCGAGGACGGCCTGGCTCCCATGGATGCCAGCGCGTCCGCCCAACCGACCGACCGGCCCACCCCATGAATGTTCCAAAGAATATCTTTCGCCAGTATGACGTGCGCGGCCTCGTCGGATCTGAACTCACCCCCGACTTTGCCCGTGCCCTGGGTCGCGCCTATGCCAGCGCCGCGTGGGATACACTTGGGCGCGCTCCGGTGCTGGCGGTGGGGCGCGACAACCGGCCGTCGGGTGAAGAACTCGCCTCCGCCGTTCGAGCGGGAATTGCCGACACCGGAGGGACCGCCGTGGACGTCGGCATGCTGCCGACTCCGGCTTTGTATCTCGCGGTCATCGTGCTGGGTACCGATGGCGGGCTTCAGGTCACCGGCTCGCACAATCCCCCCGAGTTCAACGGATTCAAGATGGTGCTGGCCGGAGACTCGGTGCATGGGGACGCGATCACGGCTCTCTGGGACACGATCTCCACCGAGTCGTGGCGCACGGGGCAGGGGCGGCAATCGTCCGATGGCTCCGTCCTCGATCGTTATCGGCAGGCAATTCTCGATCGGCATCACCTGGCGCGCCCGGTCAAGGTCGTGGTGGACTGCGGCAACGGCGTCGGCAGTCTCATTGCCGTGTCCACGCTGCAGGGCCTGGGAGCGGAAGTCATTCCCCTGTTCTGCCAGTCAGACGGAACCTTTCCGAATCACCATCCCGATCCAACCGTGCCTGAAAACCTCCGGGATCTGCAGGAAGCCGTGCGCAGGACTGGCGCCGAATTGGGTGTCGCATTCGATGGGGATGCGGACAGGCTGGGCGCGGTGGATGAGAACGGCCGCGTCCTCTACGGTGACCAGCTTCTCGTGCTCTTCGGCCGCGATGCCGTCGCCCGGTTCGGCGCGGGGATTCCCGTCATCTTTGACGTGAAATGTTCGGAGGTCCTTCGACAGGCGCTGGCCGACGCGGGTGCCCGGCCCGAGATGTGGAAGACCGGCCATTCGCTGATCAAGGCCCGGATGAAAGAGACCGGGGCACCGCTGGCCGGCGAAATGAGCGGCCACATGTTCTTTGGCGGGGACTATTTCGGTTTTGACGACGCGCTCTTCGGCGCCGCCCGGCTGCTCGAGATCGTCTCTCGAAACCGAGGGGGCCTGGCTCGACTGCTGGCCGATCTCCCTTCCACCTGTGCCACGCCGGAGATTCGGGTCGATTGCGCGGACGACAAGAAAGTGGCGCTGGTTGGCCGGGCTGCGGCCTGGTTCGGCTCGCGGTATCCCACCAACACGATCGATGGCGTAAGAATGACGTTCCCCAACGGGTGGGGGCTGATCCGATCCTCCAACACTCAACCTATTCTCGTCCTGCGTTTCGAAGCGACTGATCCGGCGTCACTCGATGCGTATCAGGCTGAGGTCCGGACCTGGCTGACGACCCAGGGTTTGTCGGCGCACTGGTGAGTGCCGTCATGAAGGTTGACGGCGGGCGCGTCGCGTATGGCGCCATCGCGAGCGGGTTGACCGGCCTTGCGCGTGCGCGCTGGTTCCCGGGCGACCGGAGGTAACCGTGTCGCGACGCGCGCGCCTCATTGCCTGGATCGTCGGCGGGGTGATCCTGCTCCTGTTCGGAGGTCGCTGGGCCACGGTGCTCCTCACCGAGCGCTGGTGGGGAGATATCATTTCTCCGGAGGCCGGGCGATTCATTACCCGGTATCAACTCCTCCGTTTTGTTCTCGATGTCGTCGGCGTCCTCTTCGCGAGCGCCTGGTTCATCACCAATTTCTACATCGTGTACCGCGCGATCGGCTCGGTCCAGGTTCCGCGTCGGGTGGCCAATCTCGAAATTCATGAGGCGCTGACCCCGCGGGCGCTGGTGCTGATCGCCGTTGGTGCGGGAGTCGCGATGGGGCTTCTCACCGGATTGGGGACGGCACACTGGTGGGAGAATGTACTGCTGGCGTGGCAGGGCGTTATCTACGGGAGCAAGGATCCCGTGCTGGGCCACGATCTCGGCCTTTACGTGGCCCAGCTCCCTCTCTGGCGCCGGCTGCATGGGCTCGCGCTCCTGTTGACGCTTCTCGCGCTGGGGAGCGCGATGCTGCTCTATGTGATGGTCGGCGCGATCCGCTGGTCCGGGCGTCGTCCCGCCATCAACGATCACGCACGCCACCATCTGGGCTGGCTGCTGGCGGCACTGGTCCTGGTACTCGCGTGGGGATACTGGCTCGAGCCCTTCGAGATGGTGGCCGGGCTGGCCACTCCGGGCATTGGGGATACCGCCGCCCTGCGTGCCGGGATCGCCAGCGCCCTGACGGGACTGGCGATTGCCGTGGCGGTCATCTCGCTTCTCTGGGCGCTGCGTCCCCGCCATGCGCTGATGGTCGTCGGGTGGATAATCCTCGCGCTCGCGTCCATCCTGGGGCACCATGTCATCCCGGCTATTGCCAGCAGTCACAACGGTGCCCTGGTCGATGATGTGGGTCTTCAGAAACTCGAGCGCGCGGCCTTTGGATTGAGTCGCCTGGAAAATGGCCCGGCCGCAACCGCCGCCGCCAAGAGTGAGACCATGCCCGGACCGCTGTCGCTCTGGGATGGTGAGTTGATTGCCCAGGTGGGTGAGGGAGATTCAACCAGCATCGTCTCCGCCAACCAGTCGATTCTGCGCGTGCGGGGACGCCGCCTCCCGGTATGGATTACGCTCAGGGTTCATCCGGACGACAGCCTGACCGTTAGCGCCTACGCCGATGATCGAACTTCGGCCTTCGGGGGACCCCTCTCATATCGACTGGGCGACACGCTGGCCTATCCCGGGACCGTGAGACTGCTGCAGCTCCCACCCGACGTCCTCCGTCCTCGAAACCCCGAAGACTACGCGATCACGGCCGACTCGAATGGCGTACCGATCCATGACTGGGGCCGTCGGCTGCTGCTCGCGTGGGCTCGTCAGGCGGGCCGGTTGTTTGATCCGGTTCCCGAAAACGGTCGGCTGGCCTGGCATCTCGACCCGCAGGAGCGACTGGAAACGATTGCTCCCCAGGTACGCTGGGGGCGCCCCTGTGCCCACGTCGTTGAGGGAGAACTGCTGTGGCTGGTCGAGGGCTACGTCTATGCCGGTACCTTCCCGATTGTGCAGCGAGCCCAGTGGCGGGGAAAGGAGATCGCCACGCTGGAGAGTCCCTTCCTCGCCGTGGTCAATGCCGGCAATGGAGAAACCAGGATCTATCGTCGTCCCTGGACGGGAGCGCTCGGCAAATCCTGGCAGGCGATCACCGGTGACGTCGCGCGTCCATGGAATGATCTGCCGATGAATATCGCGGCGCAGCTCAACTATCCTGAGGAGTTTTTCGAGCTGCAGGCCAGGGTGCTGGAGCGTTCACACTGGGTAGGAAGCAGGCAGACCGGGCGGACCACGCAGGATCGAGGTCGTGCCCTCGCCGCGATGACATGGGGGCGGCAGGATACGACCATGGTGCAGATCGCTGGCTTCGAAGCGACCGGCAGCCATACCGTCACCGCCGTGCTTCAGGGAAGTGTGCGCGGCGGCGCACCGCGCCTGGTCCTTACCCGTATCGAGGGGCAGGAAGGACTCGGCAATCCGGCGGTGCTGAGCCGCAACTGGTCCCGGTTCGCGACGTACGAGCAATTGCGGGACTCGTTGCGATCAGCCGGCGCGGAGCCAGCGTCCTCGCCGGTTGGAGTATGGATCGGGAGCGACGGGGTAGGCGCATTTCAGGCGATATTCGGCAAGGGTCCCGACAGAAGGATTGCAATTGCCTGGGTGAATCTCGCGGTGGGGGACAGCCTGGGAGCGGGGCGCACGGTCGATGAGGCGTGGCAGAACCTGCTGGGCAAATCCGCGCCGCTCCTCGGGATTGGCCCAACCGGCCGGCTGGCCGAGGCGGAGCGATGGATGACGGT
>JBDTRF010000095.1:0-11769 GCA_039931815.1 Gemmatimonadota bacterium | reverse complement strand
ATGGCGGCCCTGGAATTTCCGCTCATCCCCGGCCAGGGCCCACTCGTCCCAGCGGGCCTTCCATTTCCTTCCCCGGACGACATCATTCGGCCATGCCCGAGTTAACTCCCGCGATCGACTCCCCCTCTGACCGTGGTACCCGTCCGTTCAGCCGCCCGGCCAGGTGGATTACCGGGTTGGCAATCTGGACCGTGCTTGCCCTGCTTTCCACCAGCCAGTCGGCCATCTACGCCGCCTCCAGTGGTCAGCATGTTCACTGGACTCCGCTTATCCTGGTCCGCCTGGCCGATTGGTATACCTGCGCCATTTTCACGCCGGCCTATTTCTGGCTTGTGCGGCGTTATCCAATCGACCGGGTCTCGTGGCCGAGGACGCTGCCTGCCTATCTCCTGCTCACCTGCATTTTCGTCGTCATAAAGTACGCCATACTCACGCCGATCATGGGCACGCTCGTGCCCGGTCAGCATGAGACGCTGGGTCGAGTCCTGGCGGGGGCTTTCATTTTCGAGAGTTTCGCGTTCTGGTGCATCCTCGGTGTCGTCCATGCCGTCGTCTTCTATGAACGCTATCGCGACCGTGAAGTCCAGGCTTCGGAACTTCGGGCCCGACTCTCCGCGGCCCAACTCGATGCGCTCACGGGCCAGTTGCAGCCGCATTTCCTGTTTAACACCCTGCAGGGGGTATCCACTCTCATGCATCGGGATCCCCATGCCGCGGATCTCATGCTGGCCCGCTTGAGCGAGTTGCTTCGGCGAACCCTCACGCGGGGTGTGCGGCAGGAGGTACTCCTTCGAGAGGAGATGGACCTCCTGTCCCAGTACGTGGGCATCATGCAGGTTCGCCTGGGAGACCGGCTGGTTTTCGTTCGAGAAATCGATCCCCTGGTGGAGAACGCGCTGGTCCCTCACTTCATTCTCCAGCCGCTGGTGGAGAACGCGCTGGAGCACGGCATTACCCGTCGGGCCGGCCCCGGGCGCGTAGTGGTTCAGGCGGCGAGGAAGGACCAGACCCTCACGCTCACGGTCATCGATGATGGTCCAGGACCCAACGGCATCGCGACGACCCCTCGTGTCGACGGTATCGGCCTGGGCAACACGAGGCTTCGCCTCCAGCAGCTGTACGGCAATCAGCAGCAACTAACGCTCACTCCGATCTCCGGAGGCGGGATGCAGGCCCTGCTGGAAATTCCCTATCACCCGGGCGCTGACGGTCCTTCGGCGGACGGCCGGTCACGGGCATGATTCACCCTTCGGTCCCGTTACCTCCGATCAGGGTTGTCATCGTTGACGATGAACCGCTGCCCCGCGAGCGGATCCGTACTCTTCTCGCGGCGCACGGCAATATCACGGTTGTCGCGGAGGCGTCTGACGGAGCGGATGCCGTGCAGGTCCTGCTCGCCGAGCAGCCCGACCTGATCTTTCTCGATATCCAGATGCCGGAGTTCGACGGATTTGAGGTGCTTGAAGGCCTGGGCTCAACCGCGATCCCTGCGGTGATTTTCGTGACGGCATTTGATGAATACGCCGTCCGCGCCTTTGAGGTAAGCGCCATTGACTACCTGCTCAAACCGATCGATCCATCCCGCTTCGAGCAGGCGTTATCGCGCGCGCTTGCCCGGCTGGTGCGACCGGGTGGCGTGGACGCACAGAGCATGCAGGAGTTTCTGGGCCGTTGGCGGGCCGAGCGCGGGTATGCGGCCAGGTTCGTGGTGCGCACGGGAAGCAAAATCGGGTTCATCCGAACCCTCGACGTGGACTGGATCGATGCGGCGGGGAACTACGTTCGACTCCATGCGGGAGGAAAGCAGCACCTGGTGAGGGAAACCATGAAGTCGGTCGAAAGTCGGCTGGATCCCGAGGCATTCGTTCGGGTACACCGGTCCGCTATCGTGAATATCGACCGGGTCGCCTCGCTGGAACCGTACTTCCACGGCGAATACGTCGTCCGGTTAAAGGATGGAACCAAGCTCACCTCGAGCCGGTCCCATAGTGCGAGGCTGAGAGCCCTTATCAGGGAGACGAGCTAGATCACTGGCTTCGCAGGCTCGTCAATTCATCCCACCGTTCGTCCCGATCATCCCCTCACGATAGCCCCAATCCCCGGATGTTCGTTTCTTGGTCTGCGGAGCGTACACAACAATCACGCTCTGCATTCCTGGCCGCAACAATTTTCCACGAGCGTCGACGACGATGAAACTGCTCAGAGGTATTTCTTTCTTCCTGGTGCTGGCTTGCCCGGCCAGATACCTATGCGCGCAAAGCGCCGCGGACAGCACGGCAATTCGAACGACGGCGCTGAATTACGTGGAAGGCTGGTACTCCGGGGATGGTGATCGGATGGCTCGCGCGGTCAGTCCTGACCTGGTCAAGCGCATCGTTCAGACCGGCCCCGATGGGATAAGTCATATCGAGCAGATGGACGCGGCGAGACTGGTGCGAGGTACGCGAGCCGGGTATGGAAAGGACACCCCGGCCGACCGGCAGCAGAAGGATATCGCCATCCTCGACATCTTCAGCAACGCAGCGAGCGTTCGTGCGACGATGAGTGACTGGATTGACTACATGCAGATGGCCAAATTCAATGGCCAATGGGTCATCATCAACGTGTTATGGGAAATGAAACCAAAGGGATAGCGACGACCGAGCAGACGAAGTACGGAATTAACCGATCGTGGCCGGTCCCCGCACGACATGGCAGCGGCCGGCTACTCGCCCAGGTTCGGCTGGAAGGCCTCGTCATGTCGCGGGGCGAGCTTGGGATTCTGGGCGAGGAGTCGGGCGCAGGTATTCCACCGCAGCAGGGATTCATCGTTCCCGGCAGGACGGATGGCCTCCGCCTTTTCGTACCAATCCATGGCTTCCCTGAACCACGAGTACGCCACCGACTCCGCGCCGTGACCCCCCTGGACCATCTGGGCCTGGCCGCGGCGTTCGCAGATAATGCCGGCGTAGTAGGTGCGCTGATACTCGCTGGTGAGCTGATGCAGGACCTCTCGGGCGCGGGCCACGCCGGCGCCAAGCGCGCTACCGAATTGATCGGTGATGCAGAGAAGGAGCAGAACGAGCGCCTGCTGATTCCCCGCCTCGACTCCCAGCACATCCAGGCAGATACTCTCGGCCGCCCACGGCTGGTTCAGCAGCCGATAGCGTTCCGCTTTCTGGACCGCCGAGGGAACGCCAGCGGGAGAAAGTCGTTTGAGATTGGTCATAGTGTCTCACTTCCGACGGGTTGAGGAACCGCTTTTGTGCCGAGCTGCAGTGTCCTGGGTCATGAGAACCGGGCACGCAATCATCCCATTTTCCGGGAGCGCACACCGGCAGCAAAGATGTGCGGGTGGCCGCCACGGGGGGACGCGGCCTCTCTGCCCTCAGCAGTTCAATCCTTTTTTCCCTTGAAGAATCGGACCAGTCGAACCACGGGATCGTAGAACTCGTCAACCACTCTTTCCTTGAGTGGAATAATAGCGTTGTCGGTAATCTGAATGCTTTCCGGGCAGACCTTGGTGCAGCACTTCGTGATGTTGCAGTAGCCGAGGCCCTGGGACTGCTTGAGTTCGGCCAGGCGGTCCTCGGTGTCCAGCGGGTGCATTTCGAGCGCAGCCGTGTACACCATGTACCTGGGCCCGATAAACTCGTCATGCTTGTGATGGTCACGGAGCACATGGCAGACATCCTGGCAGAGAAAGCACTCGATGCACTTTCTGAATTCCTGGACTCGATCGACGTCTGACTGGGCCATACGCCAGGTGCCGTCCGGCGCATCGGGCGCGCGCGGCTTGAACGGCCGGATGTTTTTCTTCACCCGGAAGTTCCACGACACATCGGTGACCAGGTCACGAAGCGGTGGAAACGCCCGCATCGGCTCGATAGTGATCGGCTTGTCGGTCGGCAGTTCGTTCATCCGCGTCATGCACATGAGTCGAGGCATTCCGTTTACTTCGGCAGAGCAGGAGCCGCACTTTCCCGCTTTGCAGTTCCACCGGACGGCGAGGTCGGGAGCCTTTTCCGCCTGAATCTGGTGGACGGCATCGAGGACCACCATGCCCTCGGTGATGTCGGTCGTGTAGTCCCTGAGCGCGCCGCCCTGGGCATCGCCGCGCCAGATTCGAAACTGTGTGGACGCCATTGAGGCTCCTTGGATGTGATGGCTCCGTTCGAGGCTTATGGCGTATTGCTTATGGCAATGTGAGCGCAAGCATCAGGAATCGTGGTTTGCGATCTGGGAGACCACGTGGCCACAGGCTTCATGTCACATACGATACGCGCCGTGCTATTTCATTTCCTCGATCACCTGCTTTAATGCTGGCGGAATCTCCGCGATTGGCTCCCGCCTGATCTGCATCGAGCCGTCGCCAGCTTTGGTTACCACGATATTGAATCGGGCGGCCGCTGGGTCCTTCTCCGGGAAATCGTCCCGGAAATGCCCGCCACGACTTTCCTTGCGATCGATGGCGGAGCGAGCGATCGCCTCGGAGACGGTCAGGAGGTTGCCCAGGTCCAACGCAGTATGCCACCCCGGGTTGTACTCCCGGTTCCCTTCGACGCCGGTTCGCGCGGCGCGTTCCTCCAGCCGGGCCAGCTCGACCAGGGCTCGTTGCATCTCATCCTCCCGCCGCACGATTCCCACCAGGTCCTGCATCATGCCCTGGAGATCGTGTTGCACCTGGTACGGGCTCTGAGCGTTGGGACCGGCGCGATCGAACGGCGCCAGCGCCTTTTTCGCGGCCGATTCGACCGCTTCCGGGTCGATCCTGGAGGCCGTATAGGCTCGTGCGAACTCCGCTGCGTGTGCTCCCGCCCGCTTGCCAAAGACGAGCAGGTCCGACAGCGAGTTCCCCCCGAGCCGGTTGGCCCCGTGGAGGCCGGCGGCGCACTCGCCAGCGGCAAACAGGCCCGGGACAGTCGACATCTGGGAATCCCCATCCACCCGGATACCGCCCATGATGTAGTGCGTCGTCGGCCCGACTTCCATCGGGGTCGTGGTGATGTCGATATCGGCCAGCTGCTTGAACTGGTGGTACATACTGGGCAATTTTTTCCTGATGACCTCGGATGCATTGGGAAGCTTTGCCTTGATCCAGGCAATATCGAGGAACACGCCGCCGTGGGGGCTTCCCCGTCCCTCGCGAACCTCCCGCATGATTGCCCGGGCCACATGGTCGCGCGTCAGCAACTCGGGAGGCCGGCGTGCATTCTTATCGCCCTGCGTGTAGCGCCACCCTTCTTCCTCATTGTCCGCGGTCTGGGTCTTGTAGTTGTCAGGAATGTCGTCGAACATGAATCGGCGACCTTCCTTGTTAACCAGGATTCCGCCTTCACCCCGGACGCCTTCCGTGACCAGGATACCCCGCACGCTGGGAGGCCAGACCATGCCGGTCGGGTGGAACTGGATGAACTCCATATCCTGGAGCGCAGCCCCGGCATGGTAAGCGAGTGCATGGCCATCGCCGGTGTATTCCCAGCTGTTGCTGGTGATTCGATAGGCGCGACCTACCCCGCCGGTGGCGAGAATGACGGCCCTGGCCCGGAACAGCTTGAATCGCCCCCGTTCGCGGTCATATCCGAAAGCTCCGACAACTCGGTCACCATCTTTCAATAGTGTCAGGATGGTGTATTCCATGTGCACATCGATGCCCTGGTGGATGCCGTGATCCTGCAGGGTTCGAATCATCTCCAGGCCGGTGCGGTCTCCCACGTGGGCCAGGCGGGGATACTTATGGCCACCAAAGTTTCGCTGGAGGATCCGACCGTCGGGTGTTCGATCGAACAGCGCGCCCCAGGCTTCCAGCTCACGTACCCGGTCCGGAGCTTCCTTCGCGTGCAGCTCGGCCATGCGCCAGTTGTTGACGTACTGGCCCCCTCGCATGGTGTCGGCGAAATGAACCTTCCAGCTATCCCGATCATCCACGTTGGCCAGGGCGGCGGCGACGCCTCCTTCAGCCATGACGGTGTGGGCTTTGCCGAGGAGAGATTTACAAACCAACCCGACCGTCACTCCAGCCGCGGCGGCTTCGATGGCGGCTCGAAGCCCGGCGCCACCCGCCCCGATGACCAGGACGTCATGGTCGACGGCTTGGAATTCCGCCATTAGAAAATCCTCCAGTCGTGCAGGATCCCCATCGAACAGAGTCGGATGTAGATATCGGTGGACGCGACGCTGATGAGACTCAGCCAGGCCCAGGTCATATGCTTGCGGTTGAGGCAGCTGCTGCAATCATAGGCCAGTTTCCGACGGGGCGAACGGGACAGTCGATCCATCATCCCGCCGACGACATGGCGCATCGAATGACAGCCGAGCGTGTAGCAGGAAAGGAAAACAACGTTGATCGCCATGATCAGGGTACCCACCCCCATGCCGAATTGGACGTCCCCCGTGCCCGGGTTGATCCACCAGAGCGCCTTGTAGACATCGTACGCCAGGATGAAAAGAAAGAGCACGGCGAGCAGCAGGAAATAACGATGGATGTTCTGAATAATGAGCGGGAAACTGTTCTCGCCCCGGTAGCCGTTGCGTGGTTCGCCTACCGTGCAGGCCGGTGGGTCTGCCCAGAAGGCTTTGTAGTAAGCGCCACGATAGTAGTAACAGGTGAAGCGGAACCCGCCGGGGGCCCAGAGGATCAGGAGCGCCGGCGAGAACGGGACCCATCCTGGCCACCAGCCCGGTTTGGGACCCAGGAGGGCATGGGGAGAGTCGCCAAACAATTCGGGGGAATAAAATGGCGAGAGATAATTTCCAAACGTGTAATGGGCATTCTGGAACGCGGCCCACGTGGAATACACGATAAAGGATCCCAGGACGAGGAAGACGACCAGTGGCTGGATCCACCAGGCATCACGACGTCCGGTCTTCCCGAATGGATTCTTGTACAGCGGCAGCTCGGCGTGAGCCATGCGGCAAACTCCGTATCAGGCTGGTGCGGTTGAACGGGGAGACGTGCCGGATGAATTGCAAAGACAATGATAAAAGCGTCAGGGAAGAGGGGTAAGCGGTTGGCCCGCTTCCAGAGCGCTCCTCGTCCATCGTCAGAAGAGGCCACCAACTCGTCCGATCTGACCAGCGTTGCCTCTTCGAAAGAGGAACATCCCATTCGCCAGTTGACCCCGTAGACCCTCTCCAATTCCTTCGCGGTGGCCTCGTCCCGCTGAAATCGCCAGAGAACGACCTTGGCTCCTGGATCCGAATCCCAAGGTAGATGCCCGGAAGGTGCACCCAAGCTGGCTATGGTGCAATGTTTATCGAGTGTTCAAAGATTACCGGCTTGCGTCCCCCAGATGGGGTGCTCAACTTCCACGGTAACGAGTTGCCCCTGCCGCACGAAGCTCTCTACTCTTTGTGCCAGGGTCTATGCCCTTCTCCGACTGCCAGAGTCCTTCGCCCGAAGCGCCTGCCATCATCCATGACTGACGAACGCACGGTCGCAAAGATCCAGGAGGATGAGGCGCGCCTCAAGCTGATCCTTGATCAGGCGCTCGATGCCGTCATCACCATGGATAGTCGCGGTTTGATCACCGGGTGGAATGTGCAGGCCCAGCAGATCTTCGGCTGGAGCCGGGAAGAGGTGCTCGGGCGCCCCCTCTCTGAGACCATCATTCCAGAGCGATTCCGGGGGGCTCATGAGAAAGCCTACCGGGGTTTCCTGTCCGGCGAGGAAAGCCGGATTCAGGGTCGGCGCCTGGAAATGCCCGCGCTGCACCGCCGGGGTCATGAGTTCGCCATTGAGCTGACCGTCGGATCGATGCGGTTTGGGGACGAGGTTGTATTCAGCGCGTTTGCTCGCGACGTCACCGAACAGCGAAACGCGGCGGACGCCCTGCAGGCCAGCGAGGAGCGCTATCGGGCATTTATCGCGCAGAGTACCGAAGGCATCTGGTGTTTTGAGCTGGAAAGGCCTATGCCCGTTGACCTATCGGAGGACGAGCAGGTCGAGTTTGTCTATCGCTATGGTTTTATGAGTGATTGCAATGATGAAATGGCCCGGATGTACGGACTGACCCACGCCGCGGAACTCATCGGCTTGCGGCTCGACAATCTCATGGTGCGTTCCGACCCGCAGAACCGCGAGTTTCTCAGTGCCTTCATCCGGTCGGGATATCGGTTGATGGATGCGGAAACCCATGAGCGTGATCGCGACGGCCGGTCAAAATATTTCCTCAACAACCTGGTCGGATCGCTGGAGAAGGGATCGCTCCTGCGGGCCTGGGGCACGCAACGGGACATCACGGAACGGAAGCAGGTTGAGCGCCGAACCCAGGCGTTCGCTTCTCTCGCTCACCAGTTAAGCGGCGCCAAGGTGCCGGTGGAAGCGGCCCGCATTATCGTGAATGTGGCGCAGGACCTGTGTGGATGGGAGTCCTGCAGTCTCGATCTGTACTCCGAGGAGCATGACCGGATAGACGCGGTGCTGACCGTGGACATCGTGGAAGGAACGACCCGGGATATTCCCCCGGCCTATACCGGGCAGGCGCCCAGCACGATGGCTCGCCGGGTTATCACCGAAGGGCCTCAACTGGTTCTTCGGACCCCGGGGCCAGCGGAATCGGCCGTGCTGGTTCCGTTCGGCGACACCCACCGACGGTCGGCCTCTCTCATGTTCGTTCCGATCCGGAATCAGGAGGCCGTCATTGGCGTCCTCTCGATCCAGAGTTATAAACCAAACGCCTATGACCAGAAGGATCTCGCCCTGCTTCAATCCCTGGCGGATCAATGCGGCGCCGCGCTGGGACGGATTCGCGCCGAGGAGGAGTTGAGACAAACGGAAGAGCAGCTGCGTCAGGCTCAAAAGATCGAGGCGGTTGGCCGGTTGGCGGGAGGCATCGCCCATGATTTCAACAACCTGCTGACCACCATCCTGGGCACCAGTGACCTCCTGCTCGAGGAGCTGCCGCCCGGGAAGCAATGGCGGAAGGACGTCGAGGAAATTCGCCGGGCGGGCGAGCGAGCCGCGGGCCTCACCCGTCAGCTTCTGGCCTTCAGCCGAAAGCAGGTAATCGAGGAATCAACCCTCGACCTCAACGAAACAGTTACCAGCGTCGGTCGCATGCTGAACCGTTTGATCGGCGAGGACATCGAGCTGGTCACGCGGTTGACTCCCGACCTTGGCCTGATCCGCGCCGATGCCGGACAGATCGAGCAGGTCATCATGAACCTGACCGTCAATGCGCGAGATGCCATGCCCAAAGGGGGCAAGCTTGTCATCGAGACGGCTAACGTCGAGATCGAGCTCGATTCAATTGTTTTTCCGGGGGTGAATCCCGGGCCGTATGTTCTGCTTGCCATTACCGACAACGGGGTGGGGATGGACGCGGATACCCGGAGCCATATTTTCGAGCCATTTTTTACAACCAAGGAGCAGGGAAAAGGAACCGGCCTGGGGCTCGCGACGGTGTACGGGATTGTTCGGCAGAGCGGTGGGCACATCGAGGTGCATAGCGAGCCGGGATGTGGAGCAGTCTTCAAGGTCTACCTTCCCCGGGCGACCGATCTGACGCGGCCAGAACCGCTCGCTCCGGCTCTGCCTGTTTCAGGAGGAACCGAGACCATTCTCGTGGCCGAGGACGAGCCGGCGGTCCGCAGTCTCACCCAGCGCATTCTCAAGGCAAAAGGGTACGTGGTCATCACTGCCGCAAGCGGCGATGAGGCGATGGAACTGGCTCGCAATTACCGCAATCAGATTCACCTGCTGTTGACGGACGTCATCATGCCCCGTATGAGCGGTCCTCAACTGGCTGAACGCCTGGTGAAAGTGCGCCCGGGTATCAAGGTTCTCTACATGTCGGGATACACGGCGGCCGCCATCCATCATCATGGAGTGCTCGAGCCGGGAATCTCCTATCTCCAAAAGCCGTTCACGCCGGTCGCCCTGGGTGAAAAGGTCCGCGAGGTGCTGGACGCCCCGGCCGAGGCCGCCCTGAGGTGAATCGGGAAACCCTGAAACACCAAAACCCTTCCTGCCCGGAAGGGTTTTGTGTTCTCAGGGCGATGGTTGGAACTCACGGCAACTCGACTATCCGCTCCTTTTGCGCTTCCATTCCGGGTTTTGCCGTCCGTCGAGCCGCTTTACGCGCGTTGACTTTGACCCCCGATTTGAGCATGGCCATTGGTCCAGGCTCTCCCGGCATCCTGAGAAGCGACGCGATGACCTGGGGGCCGAATCCAGCCGCCAATGCGTCGCCGTTCGGGGCAATCGGATCGTGACGGCAGGCATCGATCCGGGCCGCCCGCTCACTCCCGGTCGGGTGCTCATCATCGTAGCGGAATTCTCCCATTTTCCGGAAGAACTCGATAGCCACGGCCGTTGCTGAGGGTTTAACCTGTTCCAGGACCCGGGCGGCGTAACAATCAGCTTCGAGCTCGAAGCTGCGCATCATGGAGGCTCGGTCCGCGATCCGCGCGGGTATCCGCCGATGACCGAAGCGGATGTGCCCATACTCATGGGCGAGAACAAATGCGCTCAGATTGGGACCAAACCGTTCCATCAGGCGCGGATTGTAGTAAATCACCGGGTCGAGCGGATCGGCCACGGCCACGGCGACGTCGCGAAGCGACGAATCGGCGATCTCCCGCACGGACACGCCGGGATTTTCCGCCTGGCTAACACCAGTTCGGCTACCCAGCGTGAAGCTCATGAAGAGAACCAGCCCGATTCGTCGGATCACCGGTTGTACTCCACCCTCGCGCGGAAGCGGCAAACCGCGTCACGCGCCACAGTGAGGGAATTTGTGTTGTGAGTAGATCGCAGCGTTGGGGGGAGCTGCTCGACTCCATTATGGGCAAGGTTTGTGCCGATATTACGGAAGGGTGCGGGGGGAGGTAAAAGGCCTTTACGCCGTGATTTACGTGGCGAAACCACTACACCAGCTCACCTTGTGTTGGCTGGATGCAAGAGGGCAATCGAAATCTGCGGTGGGTTCGTGAAAACTGAGGCAACGTGAGATACGATCAAACGGTCAGGGCCGCTCCAAATCTTCGCACAATATCGCCGGCGGGCTCGATGCGATGAATGCCGGCAACGCTTTTTCCCGCCTGCCAGTAGTCCTTTGATCCCGAGTCATCCAGGGAAGATCGTTTAAGCTGCCAGAGTGATCGGAGGGCATAGACCGTCCGCATAAAGTGCTTGGTTCGCTGATGTCTGAGCATCCAGCGGGCAATCGGGCCGGCGCGAAGACCGGTGCGCTGGATATATGGCGTGTTAATCACCGCGACCGGAACACCGGTTATGCGCTCACTGAGAACGATATCACCGGGTTTCGCTTCGATGATCGCCTGTTTGTAGGCCTCGCTGGCTCGACATTCCGGTGTCGCAATGAAACGAGTCCCCAGTTGCGCACCGGCATATCCCAACGTCAAAGCGTCGACGAATTCTTCCTCGGTGCCGATTCCACCGGCGCACACGACGGGTACGCCGGAATTGCCCAACAGATCAATCAGCTCGCGCGGCGTCCAGGGGCCGGCGTGGCCCCCCGCCCGGTTATTGACCGCTATCAGGCCATGCACCCCGGCTCCCAGCCCCTTCTCGGCCCATTTCTTCTCGGTCACATCGTGGTAGACCACACCACCTGCCTGCTGAACACGATCGACGACCCACCTGGGGTTCCCCAGCGAAGTGACAAAGAAACGCACGCCTTCTTCCAGGGCAATTTCGATCCAGCTCTCCATGCGCTTTCGGTAGGTGCTGGATGATTGTTCTATAAGGGCGTTCATTCCGATTGGCTTGCCGGTCAGGCGGCGGATGAGCTGTATGCCTTTCCGGAAATCGTGCCCGTGGACGTA
>JBDTRF010000094.1:0-11783 GCA_039931815.1 Gemmatimonadota bacterium | reverse complement strand
AACTGGAACAACTCCTCGCGAGATGTTGCGGAGGAGCGGTGGCGATCCGCCAGGCCGCAATCTTTCAATCCAGTCACGATATTGGGCCGTCCAGTTGCAACCCGGGTGACGTTGTTCCAGGGATTCCGTGAACTCCGCGCTTCTCCGCCTCACCGCGTGGAGCTGTTGCCCGGCCTGAACTGGAACAACTCCTCGCGGAAATGTTGCGGAGCAGTGGAATCGATCAACCAGGAATCAATCTTTCAATCCCGTCACGATAATGGGCTGTACGGTTGCAACCCGGGTGAGGTTGTTCCAGGGATCCGAGAACTCCGCGCTTCTTCGCCTCTCCGTGTGGAGCTGTTGCCCTGCCTGAACCGCAAGAGCGGATTCTCTATAGCCTCACCAAAGGTTGTGCTTAGTCGTACTTGACACCTAACTTGGCGAGCGCTTCCGGCGGGCACCCTGTCCACTCGGTCACGAACGTATTGCCTTTATACTGCAGGTCATCGACGCCCATCTTACTGGAGAAAAATGCCGAAGCCGTCATATCCCGAAAGCGGCTGAAGAAGGCCACTCCATGGCTCAGCTCGGGCTTTGCCTTTTCCGGCCAGGCCAGGTCGTTGGCCAGCGCTGCCTGCTCCGACGGAGTACAGCCCACGAATGCCTTATTGAATCGGTGCCGGCATTCGTTGTCGAGCCAGGCCAATCCACCCCGAACCGTGACCTGGTTGTCCGGTCGATCATTGAGCATGAAGTCCATGAACTCCGGTGCCCCCGAATCCGTCGCACTCCCGGAACGATCGTCTCGGGGGATGATCAGGTCGGCCAGCGCCGACACCGTGGCATACTCGTGCGTGGTGAAGAACTTGGGCTCATATTCCTTTCCTGTCTCCCCCTGCGCCCGTCGAGTCTGATCGACCGCGGTCCGCGCCTGCCGAATCGCCTCGGGCGACCAGTTGAGGGCGGTGAGTGGCGTCAGGGCGAGCATGCCGAGGATTTCGCGCCTGTTGATTGTCATGGGGACTCCTTGTGAGCGTGTCGCCTGCTTCTATCCATATCGCGAATCGCGGAATCGTGTGCGCATGGCCGTGGGTACTATTGCGATCGTGTGCGGTCCGTCACTGGTCGTGAGTGCGTCGTGATATCTAAACGATCTCGTAGGCAACGGCTGGCGCCGAGGTGTGGCGTTCACATTGCCAACCACGATATCCGAACGTCAACCACCGAAGGTGACCAGGTCACGATGCTAAAGTGCGCCGGCTTTCCTCTGCGCGATGATGTACTCGGCTGTACGCATGGAGAGCGCGAGAATGGTCCACGTCGGGTTCTTGTCCGCCTGGGACACGAAGGGGCCGCCATCGGCCACAAACAGGTTCTTCACTTCATGCGCCTGGCAGTACTTGTTGAGCGCCGAGGTCTTCGGGTCGTTGCCCATGCGGACCACGCCCAGCTCATGAATGATGCTTCCGCCGTTGGCGATCCCGTACCCGTCCTCGGCTGACGGCATCGCGTCGAATACCTTGCCGCCCATTTCAGCGATGAGCGATCGAAACGTTTCCTGCATGTGCTTCACCTGCTTGTACTCGTAGTCGGACCACTTCCAGTGAAAGCGAAGCACCGGGATACCCCAGCGATCAACGACTTTGGGGTCGATCTCGCAGAACGAGTTTTCATTGGGAATCATTTCCCCGCGCCCCGAGAACCCAACGGTGGCACCATAGTATTTCCGGTACTGATCCTTGAGGCCCTTGCCGAATCCTCCGCCCTCCGGGTACTCCTGGATACCACCCATGAAGCCGTAGCTCGGCGGGTACAATCCGCCCCAGACTTCAATGTGATAGCCGCGGGGAAAGTCGAGCGTCTTGTTGTCGACCCACCACGGCATGTACACGTGGTTGCCCCCGGTCCCGTCCTCGTTGTGGGGGACATGGTCCATCATGGCCGGGATAAAGCCGGCGACGTCCGTGCCCGTCGTGTCGGTGAGATACTTGCCCACCACGCCGCTCGAGTTAGCCAGCCCCTGGGGAAAACGCGACGACCGGGAGTTGAGGAGCAGCCGGGCAGATTCGCAGGCGCTGGCCGCCAGCACGACGATTTGCGCGTCGACATGCAGGTCTTCACCCGTCGCCTTGTCGATGTAGGAGACACCGGTCGCCAGCCCCTGCGGATTCGTGGTGACCTCGCGCGCCATGGCACCGGTGATCAGCGTGAGGCGACCGGTGGCCCGGGCCGGCGGGATCAGCACGTTGGTCGAGGAGAAGTTTGAATTGGTCTTGCATCCGCGGCCACACTGCCCGCAGTAGTGACAGGCCGGCCGACCGTTGTGGGGCTGGGTGAGGATGGAAAGGCGGCCCGGAATGCACTTCACCTTGAGCTTGTCCGCCGCCTTCTTGACCATCAGCTCGTAGCAGCGGGGCTTCGGTGCGGGAAGAAATCGCCCGTCGGGTTCGTTGAAGATCCCTTCCTTGCTTCCGTAGATTCCGATCAGGTCATCAATGCGGTCGTAGTACGGTTTGATCTCCTCATAGGTGATGGGCCAATCGTCGCCGAGGCCATCCAGGCTCTTCCGCCGGAAATCGTTGGGCCCGAAGCGGAGGGAAATCCGTCCCCAGTGGTTGGTGCGGCCTCCCAGCATCCTCACCCGGAACCAGTCGAACTTTTCCCCCGCGGCTTTGGTGTAGGGCTCGCCCGGCAGCGACCATCCGCCGAGGCCGGCATCGAATTCGCCAAAGTTCTGGGCCGGGGTCGAAGCGCCCCGTCGCGGTGATTCATAGGGCCACATCAGCATTTTGGAGTCGGTGGCGTTGTCCCACATCTGGCCGGCTTCCAGCAGGACGACATCGGCTCCCGCCTCGGTGAGCATCTTGGCCGCCATGCCACCACCAGCGCCCGAGCCGACGATACACACATCATACGTTTTGGAAGGGGAAACCCGCATGCGATTCCTCGTCAGGGTTCTGGGAAAACTGCAGGTCGGAAA
Source organism: Gemmatimonadota bacterium (assembly GCA_039931815.1). GTDB lineage: Bacteria > Gemmatimonadota > Gemmatimonadetes > Gemmatimonadales > GWC2-71-9 > DASYPP01. The sequence goes on along the minus strand of JBDTRF010000094.1, from coordinate 8,821 downwards.
AAACTTGTGCCGAGTGAAAGTCTAGACTGCGCAAACCGCGACCGCATCGCGCAGTGAAGAAAGCGGATCGCGGGTCGGTTCGAATTCATGGGCCAGGTACCCGGTAAATCCGGCATCGGCGATGGCCGTGGCGATCGCCCGGTAGTTGAGCTCCTGGGTCTGGTCCAGCTCATGACGCCCGGGAACACCGCCCGTATGAAAGTGACCCAGGTGCGTCATATTCCCGGTGATGGTGCGAATGACATCTCCCTCCATGATCTGCATGTGGTAAATGTCATACAGCAGCTTGAGCCGGGGAGAGGCGACCTCGGTCAGCACGGCGACGCCGAAGGCGGTGTGGTCCCCCTGGTAATCATGGTGGTCCACTTTGCTGTTCAGCAACTCGACGCAGATCGTTACCCCCTGCTCTTCGGCCAGCGGGGTGATCTTCCTCAGGCCCGCCACGCAGTTCCGAATACCCTCGGTGTCGTTTTTCCCCGCCCGGTTTCCAAACATTGCGATCACATTGGGCACCCGTGCGCGCGCGGCGAGCGGCAGGGTCGTCTCCAGCTCGCGAAGGAGCATTGCATGGTGCCCTGGATCGTTAAACCCCGTCGCGATGAAGTCAGATCGCCTGGTGGGGTATCCCATTGAGCAGACGAGCCCCGCGTCCGCGACCACCGGCCAGTCTTCCGGTTGAAGCAGGTCGATGGCCGCTAATCCCATGGCGCGGGCGGCCCGGGCAAACGCGGGCAATGGAATGGATTCGAAGGGCCACCGTGACACGGATTGTCTGACTCGCCCAGGGTTGGAGTGGTCGGACAGATCACCCCCCCGACCCATCTTCATGGTCGCCATCGCGGCCGCCGAAGCCAGCATCATGTCCCGTCGGGTGAGGCTCATATGGGTGAGGTCGAGAACGGCAAAAAGAAGACAGCGGGCACGAGAACGCGAACGGGCCTGCGCTCAACAAAGTCACATGTCATTGAATACCGGAGATCTCTGCATTCACGACGGCACGGGTCGCTGGTACCTGGTTCCTCTGGTGCATCCGCACTCGCCGCCGCGTCGGTCGTGAGGATATCTAGAAGTCCAGTTGTTTCAAATAGCGATACGAGGCACTGATAGAATCGAACGGCGACGCCGGCTCGTCGTGTTCCACGAAATAGTGCTCGATACCGGCTTCCTTGTGTTTCGTGAAGATGGCCTTGAAGTCGATATTTCCCGCGCCCACGTCAACCATCGGAGGCTTGGCTCCCCGTTTGAGATCCTTGACGTGCACCATGGGGAAACGCCCGGGGTATTTCGCGAAATAGAAGAAGGGATCTCCCCCGGCCAGGGTGATCCAGTAGAGGTCCATCTCCAGCTTCACGAGCGATGGGTCGGTGCGCTCCATCAGGAGGTCGAAGGGAAGGTGGCCATCGATGGGGGTGAATTCAAAATCGTGGTTGTGATAGGCGAAGGTGAGACCGGCTCGTTTGGTTTGCTCGCCAGCGTGATTGAACTTGTCCGCGATCCGTTTCCAGTCATCCATCGTTCGGCGTTGTTCGGCCGGCGTCCAGGCGACGACGACATATTCGTGCCCAATCGATTTTGCGGTATCGAGAACCCGGCTCCAGTGCTCGCCCAGGTCTTCGAAGGCCATGTGGGAGGACGGCGATGACAGGCCCAGGCGTTCGAGGGTACTCCTGACTTGTTCGGGTGAACGTCCGAAGTACCCGGCGAACTCGACCTCCTTGTAGCCAATCTCCGCGACCCGCGCGAGGGTATCCTCGAGATTGCGCTCCATCTCCGCCCGCACCGTGTAAAGCTGAACACCGACCCGCTCGATTCGCTCTCCTCTCATCATTCCGGCACTCCAGCGTGGAAGCATGGCGCCGGTCAGCGCGGCAGCGGAGGTACGGACAAACGTGCGTCGTGTGGTCATCGGATGACAGTTCCTCTGAGGTCCCCAGTCCGCGTGAAGACGGGGTACTGGCCTGCTGAATGTTCGGCGGCGATGGCGGCCCTGATTCATGGAACCCGGCCGCTCAGAACCACGGCTCGACCTACAGCTCGTTTCGCTTCATCTGGCCCACCGCAAAGGCCACTGCCCTTGCCGTCAGGGCCATATACGTGATCGACGGGTTCTGGTTGGCTGACGAGGTCATGCATGCCCCATCGGTGAGAAACAGGTTCTTCACGTCGTGGGCCTGGTTGTGCCCATTGAGCACCGAGGTCTTGGGATCGCGACCCATGCGGGCGGTTCCCATCTCGTGGATGGTGAGCCCGGGGGGATTGTCGTCGACATACGCCCGGATATTCTTGACGCCGGCCGCTTCGAGCATCTCCGCCGCCGTCACCGACATGTCCTTGAGCAGCGCCCGCTCGTTGTCGCTCCACTCGCAATGAATTTTGAGCGCGGGGATCCCCCATGCATCGACCTGGACCGGGTCAAGCTCGATGTAGTTGGTGGAGCGCGGCAGGCACTCTCCAAAGCCGTAGAATCCGAATCCCCACTCCCCCGGTGACTTGAGTGCTTCCTTGAGGTCTTTGCCGAAACCGGGCAGGTCGCTTCCTCGGCCCCAGCCATCCCGGCCGCCGCCGCCCTGGAACGCATAACCACGGAGAAATTCGGGATGCGCCGACTTCACATTGCGAAAGCGGGGAAGATAAATCCCATTGGGCCGTCGGCCCGCGGTATCGCGATCTGTCAGGCCTGGAATTTTGCCGTTGGCCCCCCCGCCCATACAATGGTCCATCAGGTTCTGTCCCAACGCACCACTCGAGTTGGCCAGGCCGTTCGGGAATCCGGCCGACCTCGAGTTGAGCAGAATCCGGGTGGACTCGAGCGCCGAGGCACACAGAAAGATGACCCGGGCCGTGTACTCGGTTTCCTGCCTGGTCCTGGCATCAATGACCCGCACGCCGGTTGCCCGGCTGGTGGCTTCGTCATATGCCACGCTGTGGACAACACTCCAGGGGCGGAGGGTGAGACGGCCGGTGGCGGCCGCCGCCGGGAGCGTTACGCCGAGGCTGTTGAAGTAGGAGAAGGTGATGCACCCACGCTCACAGGGGCCGCAGTAGTGGCATGGAGCGCGGCCCCGGTGCGCCTGGGTGAGGATGGCGCAGCGACCGATTGTCAGGACCCGTTCTCCGGCAAAGTTCCGGGCCACTCCCTGCTGGACAAACCTCTCGGCGCAGTTAAGCGGCATGGGCGGAAGGAACTTGCCGTCCGGAAGTTGGGGCAGGCCCAGGTGCTCGCCACTGATGCCGATGTACTCTTCAACGTAGTCGTACCAGGGGGCGATATCAGCATAGCGGATCGGCCAGTCCACCCCGTGGCCATCCTTCGCATTGGCCTCGAAATCGAGATCACTCCAGCGGTAAACCTGGCGACCCCACATGATGGAGCGCCCTCCTACCTGTCGCCCGCGAATCCAGTGAAACGGTTTTGCCGAGTCGAAGGTATACGGGTTCTCCCGGTCATTCACGAAAAACTTGCCACTCCACTCGTCACAGGCATAACAGTGCTTTTGAATGAACTGATCCCGTTCGAGCGCGTTGCGATCACCGAATCCCTGGAAATGCACCTGCCAGGGCTGAACATGCTCGACGAAGTCGTGCGCCGGATCAATCGGACCACCCGCCTCGAGGACGAGCGTGCGCAGGCCTCGTTCGGTCAGCTCCTTGGCGGCCCAGCCTCCGCTGATCCCTGAGCCGACTACGATGGCGTCGTATGACTCACTGAGCATGAAAAATCTCCCGGACCGCTGGGCGGACCGCGGTGGTGAAAACGGGGTACGCGGTTAGCGAGGAATGCACGGATCGTAGCGGCCGGGGATCACCTGGTAATGCAGCTCCTGGGTCATCCCGATTTCGGAAGTGTAGTAGCCGTAAATTGTGAGTCCCTTGATCCGATGGAAGAAGTTCTTGCCGGTATCCTGTTTGGCGGCTTTGAGTGACTGGAGCTCTTTGTCCAGCTCGGTCAGGAGCTGGACCCGGTCCTCCGCCCTTGTCTCGATGAAATCCTTGCCGAAGGTTCGCTGGCTTCGGACATCAAGCTCGGCCAGGCCCCCCATGATGACGCTTTTCTCGTCGTCCCGGTACCACTCCCCGACGATGACCGCGATAAAATCGGGCACCTTGGCGACACGCGCTCCCGGTGTGTCGGTGCCCGGAATGATCAGATCGGCAATTTCCGAAACCGTCTCGAACTGGTGCGGGGTGAAGGGTCCCTTCCCCTGGCCGCGTCGGTCAAGCCGGGCACCCCGGGCGAATAGTTCGTCGGGTACCAGTGTCGCGAGGCTGGTTCCGGCCATCAGTCCGTTGAGAAGTCCCACGAGTTCACGACGGTTCATGCGCTCCTGGCCGGATTGGAATAGAAACAACATCGCGCTTTCCAGAGGTCGGCGCCAGCGGGATCATGCCGGTGTTCCGGATTGACGGGTTGCCGCGGGACTCCCTCGGACAAACCCGATATAGTCGGTTGGGGCCGGTGCCGCGTTGCCGTTGCGCATGGCCGCGGCGATTTGTCCTCGATGATAGGATCCGTGGAGACAGACGTGGAGCAGGATGTCACAGATGGTCGAGATAAACTCAGAGCCGGCGGAATTGACGTACCGGATATGGCGTTGGTCATCCTGGAGGCCGAGGCCCGCGAGGAAAGCGTCGAAACCATCCCGGTTCCGTTGGGCCTGGACGGCGCATTCACCGACGGAGAAGCCGGGCCAGACCGGGACGGCGGACGGCCGGTCTTCCAGGCGCGCGAGCCAGACTTGCTCGGCGCCCAGGATGTGCGCGAACAACCCTACCCAGGCCGGGTCCGGGGGATGGCATTTCTGGAGCGCCACCAGCACTTCGTTGTCGGCCCAGGCCATATGGGCAAACAGGCGGTTGTAGTAATGTGACTCCATAACCGATAAAGAGGAGGACCGGGCGAATCCGGGGCGCGATCGTGTTCGTTCGGGTTTGTAGTCTATCTACGCGGCGGGCCTGCGCAAAGTGGTCAACGCCTGGAAAACCCGGCATCTTGACGAGATCGGGATTCGCATAAAGGATTGTTTATGGTCAATGGGCAGCAGGCGATCGTCGCGGCCTCATTTCCGCGCCGCGACGGAATCTGAGAATGCATCCGCACGATCCAACCCAGGCTCGTATTCTCATCGTAGACGATGAACTGGGGAATGTGGATGTCCTGACCCGGATGCTCAGGGCCGCCGGGTATGTCTCGATAAAGGGGCTCACTGATTCGACGCAGGTCATCACCCAGGTGCAGCAGTTCCGTCCCGACCTTATTCTCCTCGATCTTACCATGCCGGTGATGGATGGCTTCGCCGTCCTGGAGCAGTTGGCACCCGTCATCCCCGAATTCAGCTATCTCCCGATCCTGATTCTCACCGGGGACATGCGATTCGAGGCCCGCCAGCGCGCGCTTTCCAGCGGTGCCAAGGATTTTCTCCTCAAGCCATTTGATTTGACCGAGGTCCTCCTCCGAATTCGGAACCTGCTGGAGACCCGGTCTCTCTATCTCCAGCTTCAGGAACAGAACCAGAATCTGGAAGTCCGGGTTGCCGAGCGAACTCGTGAGCTGGAGGAAGCCAGGGTCGAGGTATTGCAGCGTCTGTCCGAAGCCGCGGAATATCGGGACGATGATACCGGGCAGCACACCAAGCGGGTGGCCTGGCTATCGGTGGCGCTGGGTCGCGCCCTCGCCCTTGATCCCTACACGCTCGAACTCCTGCGCTGGTCCGCCCCACTTCATGATGTTGGCAAGATCGGTATCCCGGATGGTGTGCTCCTCAAGCCCGGTCGATTGACTCCGGCGGAGGCGGAGATCATGAAGACCCACACCACGATCGGGGCGAGAATCCTCATGGGGGGTCAGTCGCCCCTGATTCAAATGGCGGAAATGATCGCGCTGAACCACCATGAACGCTGGGATGGAACCGGATACCCGGGAGGTATCAGAGGCGAGGCGATTCCGCTGGAAGCACGGCTGGTCGCCGTGGCCGATGTATACGATGCTTTGACCCATGCTCGGCCCTATCGGGCAGCGTGGACAATCGAGGCCACGCTCGCGGAGATTGTCGCGGGGGCCGGGACCCATTTCGACCCCCGAATTGTGGGTGTCTTCATGCAGCTGCCTGAGGCTTCCCTGACTGGCAGCTTCCGTTGAAAATGCGATCTGCCTGCTGACCGGGCGCCACAGTGTTGTCCCAAATCGACATTCGGCCGCACACCCTCCTGAAAGTCAAGTCTTAAACCATTAAATACCAATAAGATATAAACAAGAATCAGGCTTGTCCTGGCTCCTGTTTCCGGCCCATGCCGTGCTATGATCAGGGCGGGATGGTGGCCGCGTGCCGGCAAAGAGATTGTCACACACCGGAGATACAAGCCAATGCGTCGTTTTGTCCGAATCCTTCCGTTGGTTGCCGCCTGGGCCCTTGCTTCCTGTACCGACACGAGCCAGGAACCAACCCAGGGCGATTTTCCCATAAGTCTTTCGGTATTCAGCGGGAACGGGCAGACCGGTCAGGCCGGACAGGAACTGGCCCAGCCACTTCAGGTACTGGCGACCGACGGCAACAACCAGCCGATTCCCAATCAGATTGTAAATTTCGTGGTCACCTCGGGCGGTGGTAGCGTGTTCGCGGGGACGGCCCTCACCAACGCCAGCGGTATCGCGGCTGAAGTATGGCGGTTGGGAACGGTTGCCGGGCAGGCGCATACCGTCGAGGTCCGGGCGGTTGATCCTGACGGAACGAAACACGTGTTCGGCGTATTCACCGCCACCGTCATCGCTGCCAATCCGGATACGATCGTGATTCACGCCGGCAACGGCCAGACTGCTCCGACCGGGCAGGCCGTTCCCATCGCACCCGCAGTTCGACTCGCCGACCAGTACGGCAACCCGGTGGTCAACCAGTCCGTCACCTTCGCCGTCACCGCGGGCGGCGGCTCAGTCACTGGTTCTCCGGCACTGACCAATTCACAGGGTATCGCCACGGTTGGCAGCTGGACACTGGGAGCGAGTGCGGGGACCAACATGCTGACCGCGACCGCTGCCGGTCTTCCTTCGACGCCGGTGACATTTACCGCTACTTCCCAATCGGGTACACAACCGGGACTGGTCATCGCCACGGCGCCATCCTCAACGGTGGCGAGCGGGAGTCCTTTCGCGCAGCCAGCGGTGATTCAGCTGACCGCCGCCGGTGGTGGATCGATTCTCCAGGCCGGTGTTCCAGTAACCGTCGGGCTGAACAGTGGGGGGGGAGCGCTGGGCGGAACGCTCACCGTGCTGACCAACAGCAGCGGCCAGGCGATCTTCACGAACTTGACCATCACGGGCGTCCCCGGCGCGCGTACGCTGCTGTTCACTTCGTCCGGGTATGTGAGCGTGACATCCGCGTCTATCAATGTCACCGTGGGTCAGGCCGCGGCCGTTGCGGTCAACGATGGCGACAATCAGTCGGTCAATGCGGGCAGCGCCGTCTCCACCAATCCATCCGTGCTGGTCACTGACGCCTCGGGCACGCCAGTTCCCGGCGTCACCGTCACGTTCTCGCTGGGAAGCGGTGGTGGCTCGGTCATCGGTGCGGTGCAGGTCACCGACGCCAGCGGTATCGCGCGGGTTGGTGGGTGGACGCTCGGCGCCACGACGGGAGCGAACTCACTGATAGCGACAGTGAGTGGTTCGGGGATTTCAGGGAATCCTGTGGTGTTCAATGCGACGGCGTTGGGTAATTTCTGGTCGGCGCGGGCACCGATGACGGTTCCGCGGCGATTCGGCGCGTTCGGTGTTATCAACGAGCTGATGTACGTGGCGGGGGGCAAGGACGGATCGTTGACAACGCGGAAGACGCTCGAAGTGTACAACCCGTTGACTAATACCTGGACCGCGAAAAAGGATATGGGAACCGCTCGGGTTGGCCCGATGTACGGGGTCATCAACGGGATCCTCTACGTCGCCGGCGGCAATAACACGTCGGGCACGGCTCTCACCACGGTCGAGGCCTACAACCCGACGACGAATACGTGGACGAGCAAGGCGCCCATGCCCGCGGCCAAGAATTTCGGAGCGTCCGCGGTCATCAATGGCATTCTCTATGTGGCCGGCGGTGCGACTGGCACCGGGTCCCAATCCAACACGGTGTACGCCTACAATCCGGTCACCAACACCTGGTCCACCAAGGCGAATTTGCCTGCTGCCCGCAATGACCTCATGGCGACCTCGGTCAACGGTCTCATGTACGTCTTTGGCGGACAGGTCGTCAATACGGTTGACGGCGCGGTCCTCATTTATGACCCGGTGGCTAATACCTGGACCAACGGCGCGACGATGCCCACGCCTCGATTCCACACCAACGTGGAAGCGGTCAACGGACTCATCTACGTCGCGGGCGGGCTGGTGGGAAACAGCGTGTCGGTGAACAACCTCGAAATTTACGACCCGGTGACCAACACCTGGAGCACCGGTGCGAATCTTTCCATCGCGCGGTGCGCTGCCGCCACGGGACTGATTGATGGGGTGATCTATATGGCGGGTGGAAGCTCGGGCGGGACGATCTTCCCGGATAACGAGGCCTATCTGCCCTGAGTCTGGCCATCCGCGGTGACAGCAGCCTACAAGCGAACGGTGGTCCGTGCCTTACTCGGACCACCGTTTGCTTTGCATGGCGGGGGCCGTCACGATGCGGTCGCGGCCGCCTGGTCCAGCGTCGCTCTTCGTTTCTTTTCTACCTCTACCCGCAGCTGACCACAGGCCGCGTTGATATCGAGGCCGCGGCTCCGACGAACGATGGCTTCGACCCCCTGGTTCTTGAGGCGGTCGGCAAAGGCGTGGATCCGATTCCCTGAT